>NZ_JALQEB010000011.1:0-339881 GCF_023630905.1 Caballeronia sp. ATUFL_F1_KS4A
AACTCAACCCTTGACGCTCAATACAGTTGCTTTCTTTGCAGCAGCAAAGAAAGTGACTGCCGCCCCGCACAGGGGCAGTGCTAATAGACCGACGCGAAAACAGGATTCCACGAAAGCGGAAGCAAACAAGCACAAGACCGACACGACAACGGGATCCGGCGACAATCACCAGAACCCACTCAAGCCGCAAGCGACTTCCTAAACGCTGTCCGCGACCCCGGAAACCTCACGATAAACATACTCCCCTTCCCCACTTCGCTTTTAACGTCGAGCTCTGCACCGTGCCGTTGCAGCACATGCTTGACGATGGCAAGCCCAAGCCCTGTTCCCCCCGTATCCCGCGACCGGCTCCGATCCACTCGATAAAACCGCTCCGTCAAACGCGGAATATGCTCCGCAGGAATCCCGAGCCCCGTATCCCGCACCGTAAAAACCGCACGGTCCTTCATGCGCTGCCACGTCACCTCGATGGTCCCGCCATCAGGCGTATAACGCACGGCGTTGGTCACGAGATTGCCGAGCGCGCTCATCACTTCCGTCTCGACGCCCGCAACCGTCAGCGCATCGTCGCTATGAAACGTGATGCGATGGCGCCCGTTCGACAGATTGTTCGCGTCGTCTTCCAAATGACGCAGCACGGCGCGCATATCCAGCAGTTCATCGCCAGGCGGCCGCATGTCGCCTTCGAGATTCGCGAGCACGAGCAGATCGCGCACGATGTTCTGCATGCGCGACGCCTGCTGCTCCATCATGTCGAGATAACGCATGCGATCGGCTTCATCGAGCGGCAACTCACGCATGGTTTCGAGAAAGCCGGATAGCACGGTAAGCGGCGTCTTCAACTCATGCGAGACATTCGCGACGAAATCGCGGCGCATCGAATCCGTGCGCTCCAGTTCGGTAATGTCTTGCGTCAGAAGCAGCTTGCGATTGTCGCCGTACGGAAACACCTGCACCGAAACCGTGTATTTGCGATTCACGCCCATGCCGCGCATCACGAGCATCTCTTCGTAGTGGTGCGCGTTCAGATAGCGGACGAAATCGGGATTGCGCACGAGATGCGTGATGTGCTGGCGCAAGTCGCGCTTCGCATCGAGACCGAAGTGCTTCTCGGCGATGTCGTTACACCACTCGATCTGATCGTGATCGTCGAGCATCGCGACGCCGTTCGGTGACGCCTGGATCGCCTGAATGAAGCGCGCATGCTGTTGCTCGACCTGACGCACTTGCGCGTGCCAGCGCTTCGCGAGCTTGTGCAGGCGATAGTAGATCTCGCCCCAGATGCCGAGCGCGCTCGGCACCTCGCCGTAGACCGGCGCTTCGAGCAGACGCCAGAGGCGCTGCATGTGATACGTGACGAAGAAGCCCTGCACGACGAGCATGAGCACCGCGAAGGCAAGCGCGATGCGCAAGCCCGCGAATGCGCCGATCGCGGCGCACAGCGCGGCGAGCAGCGCGAGGGACACGATCGCACGCGTCCAGATGATGTTCATGTTGTCGGTGAGTCTGAGTGACGTTGATGCGGCAAGTTAAAGCGGATAACGTTGAAGCAGAACTCAGGCGCTCTTCGCAAGCCGGTATCCGCTGCCGCGCACCGTTTCGATCATAGCATCGCAACCCGCCGGCTTGAGCGCAGCACGCAGGCGCTTGATATGCACATCGACCGTGCGCTCTTCGACGAACACGTGATCGCCCCACACCTGATCCAGCAATTGCGTGCGGCTGTGCACGCGCTCAGGATGCGTCATGAAAAAGTGCAGCAGGCGAAATTCCGTCGGACCGAGATCGAGCTTGATGTCGTTGCCCGAATGACTCGCCGCCACGCGATGCGTCGCCGGATCGAGACGCAGCCCGTTGATCGCGACGACGTCTTCGGTGAGCTGCGGCGCGCGCCGGCGCAACACCGCCTTGATGCGCGCCATCAGTTCCTTCGGCGAGAACGGCTTCGTGACGTAATCGTCCGCGCCGATTTCGAGGCCAAGCACCTTGTCCTGCTCGTCGCCGCGCGCTGTCAGCATGATGATCGGAATGTGCTTCGTGCGCTCGTTGTTGCGCAGCTCTCGCGCGAACGCGATGCCCGACTTGCCCGGCAACATCCAGTCGAGCAACACGAGATCGGGCAGCACGTCGCTGATCAGGTTTTGCGCCTGTTCCGCGTTATACGCACGAATCGGGCAATGTCCCGCATGTTGAAGGTTCACCGAAATCAGTTCGGAGATCGCGGGTTCGTCTTCGACGACGAGGATACTGCTGGGCATCGGCACCTCTTGACCTTTTGCTTGAAATGAAACGATTGCGCGCGATTAACTCAGCGCCTCACGTTCGAGCTGATCGCGCGAAATGTGCCGCACGTCGGTGCCCTTGACGATGTAGATGATGAACTCAGCGATGTTCTTCGCGTGATCGCCGATGCGCTCCACCGCTTTCGCGATGAACAGATAATCGAGGCCCGCCGAAATCGTGCGCGGATCTTCCATCATGTACGTCACGAGCTTGCGCACGAAGGCGCGGAATTCCTCGTCGATGGCCTTGTCGTCGCGCACGATCTGCGCGGCGGCAACCGTGTCGAGACGCGCGAACGCATCGAGCGCGCGGCGCAGGATCGATACCGCCATTTCGCCCGACAGCTTGATCTCGGCGATGTTCACCGTGCGGCCCGCGCCGTCTTCGTTGATGCGCTTCACGCGCTTGGCGATCTTCTCCGCTTCGTCGCCGGCGCGTTCGAGATTCGTGATCGTCTTCGAGATCGCCATCAACAGACGCAGGTCGCGCGCAGCCGGCTGACGGCGCGCGATGATGTTGCTGCACTCTTCGTCGATCTCGACTTCCATCATGTTCAGACGCGCTTCGGCCGCGATCACCTGATCCGCGATGCCGATGTCGAATTCGTTCAGCGCCTGCATCGCCGCGATGATCTGCGACTCGACCAGACCGCCCATTTCCAGCACTTTCGACGACACCGCGTTGAGGTCGGCGTCGAACTGGCTCGAAAGATGTTTATCGGACATATATGCTCCTTAAGCCTTCTGTTTCACCTGGCTGACGATCAGCCGAAGCGGCCCGTGATGTAGTCTTCCGTTTCCTTGCGGGCCGGCTTGATGAAGATCTTTTCGGTGTCGCCGAACTCGATCAATTCACCGAGATACATATAGGCAGTGTAGTCCGAACAACGCGCCGCCTGCTGCATGTTGTGCGTGACGATGACGACCGTGTAATCGCTTTTCAGTTCGGCGATCAGCTCTTCGATACGGCCCGTCGAAATCGGGTCGAGCGCCGAGCAAGGTTCGTCCAGCAGCAGCACTTCCGGACGAATCGCGATGCCGCGCGCGATGCACAGACGCTGCTGCTGGCCACCCGACAGACCGTAGCCGCTTTGCTGCAACTTGTCCTTTACTTCGGTCCAGAGCGCGGCTTTCGTGAGCGCCCATTCGACGCGGTCATCCATTTCCGAGCGCGACAGTTGCTCGAACATCTTCACGCCGAACGCGATGTTGTCGTAGATCGACATCGGGAACGGCGTCGGCTTCTGGAACACCATGCCCACGCGCGCGCGCAGGAGCGAAATATCCTTCGTCGTGTCGAGCAGGTTCGTGCCGTCCATCAGGATTTCGCCTTCGGCGCGCTGCTCCGGATAAAGCGCATACATCTTGTTGAACGTGCGCAGAAGCGTGGACTTGCCGCAGCCCGACGGACCAATGAACGCCGTCACTTTCTTCTCGGGAATGCGCAGGTTGATGTTCTTCAGCGCGTGATACTTGTTGTAGAAGAAGTTGAGGTTGTTCACCTCGATCTTCGGCTTGATGGAATCGGCAGGCTGCGAACTGTGCGTCGGGCGCACGCTGCCCGGCACCGGGCCGCGCTCGATCTGCTTTTCCTGGTGGTTGACACCGCTTTCGACCATGTTCATGGAATCACTCCACCCTTATTTCTTCGAGAAGATCGCGCGCGCCAGGAGATTCAGACCCAGCACGCCGAGCGTAATCAGGAACACACCGGCCCACGCGAGCGATTGCCACTGCGGGAACGGACTCATCGCGAACTTGTAGATCGTCACCGGCAGATTGGCCACCGGCTGGTTCATGTCCCACGAGAAAAATTGATTCGACAGCGCCGTGAAAAGCAGCGGCGCGGTTTCGCCGGCGATACGCGCGACCGCCAGCAACACGCCCGTCACGATGCCGCCCACCGACGCCTTCAGCGTGATCGACATCACCATCTTCCACTTGGGCGTACCGAGTGCGAACGCGGCTTCGCGCAATGCGTTCGGCACGAGCTTCAGCATGTTTTCCGTCGTGCGGATCACGATCGGAATCTGCAGCAGCGCCAACGCGATCACGCCGGCCCAGCCCGAGAAGCGGCCCATCTTCGCGACGACGATCGCATACACGAAGAGACCGACGACGATCGAAGGCGCGGACAGCAAGATGTCGTTGATGAAGCGCGTGACGCTCGCGAGCCAGCGCTTCTGGCCATACTCCGCGAGGTAGACGCCCGCGAGAATGCCGAGCGGCGGGCCGACGAACGTTGCGAGCACGACGAGCATCAGCGAGCCGACGATCGCGTTGGCGAGACCGCCGCCATCGGTGTTCGGCGGCGGCGTCGATTGCGTGAACAGATCGACCGACAACCCGCCGATGCCGAGCCTGAGCGTCGTGAAGAGAATCCACACGAGCCAGATGAGGCCGAAGGCCATCGCGGCGAGCGAGAGCGTCAGCGCAACCGCGTTCGTGCCGCGACGGCGGCGCTGCAGCTTCTGACGCGTGGCTTCCACGCGGCTCGAATCCTGGTTGAACGTAGCGGGACGGCTCATTATTTACGGCCCTCCCCGCGTTCCATGCGCAGAAGCATCAGCTTCGAGAGCGCGAGCACGAAGAACGTGATGACGAAAAGAATCAGACCGAGCTCCATCAACGCCGACGTATGCAGGCCCGGACTCGCTTCCGCGAATTCGTTCGCGAGCGCCGAGGTGATGCTGTTGCCGGGCGAGAAGAGCGACACGTTGTCGAGCAGGTTCGTATTGCCGATGACGAACGTCACAGCCATCGTCTCGCCGAGCGCGCGGCCGAGGCCGAGCATGACGCCGCCGATCACGCCGGCGCGCGTATAGGGCAGCACGATCTTCCACATGACTTCCCACGTCGTGCAGCCGATGCCGTATGCCGATTCCTTCAGCAGCACGGGCGTCACTTCGAACACGTCGCGCATCACGGATGCGATGTACGGAATGATCATGATCGCGAGAATCACGCCGGCGCACAGAATGCCGATGCCGATCGGCGCGCCTTGAAAGAAGATGCCGATCAGGGGCACGTCGCCGAGCAGCTTGCCGAGGGGCTTTTCGAAGTATTGCGCGAAGATCGGCGCGAACACGAGCAGGCCCCACATGCCGTAGACGATCGACGGAATCGCCGCGAGAAGTTCGATCGCGACGCCGAGCGGACGGCGCAGCCACGCGGGCGACAGTTCGGTCAGAAAGAGCGCGATGCCGAAGCTCACCGGCACCGCGATGATGAGCGCGATGATCGACGTCGCAATCGTGCCGTAGATCGGCACGAGCGCGCCGAACGAGTCGCTGGGCGGATCCCATTCCGAACGCCAGAGGAACGAGAGGCCGAATTTCTGAATGGTCGGCATCGACGCGATGATCAGCGAAACGATGATGCCGCCGAGCAGGAGCAGCGTGATGACAGCCGCAAGCCGCGTCACGCCGCCGAAAATGATGTCGCCGATGCGGCTCGGCGCGCGCTGCGTATGCGCCGCCGGCACGGCCGACGATAGGTTGATGTCCGACATGGGAGCCTTGGTTTCGCTACGTGTCAGACCGCGCGGCGAACGTTGGCTCGCCGCGCGGCTTCCTTGCTGCGTTGCTGTCCCGCGAATCAGAAGCTTAGGACAGTTTCAAACGACTGCTTGCTTCCCTTATTCCGCGACCGCCTTGCCCGATGCGTCCTTGACCTTCGCCTTCCATTGCGTCTTGATTTCGGCGACGACCGAATCCGGCAGCGAGATATAGTCGAGATCGTTCGCAGCCTGGCCGCCGTTCTTGAACGCCCAGTCGAAGAATTTCAGCGTTTCCGTGCCCTGCGCCGGCTTCTCTTGCGTCGCGTGCAGCAGCACGAAGGTCGCGCCGACGATCGGCCATGCGTTCTTGCCCGGCTCGTCCGTCAGAATCTGATAGAACGACTTCGACCAGTCCGCGCCCGCTGCCGCTGCCTTGAACGTGTCGGTCTTCGGCTCGACGACCGTGCCGGCCGAATTCTTCATGCCGACGTAGGTCATCTTGTTCTGCTTCGCGTACGCCCATTCGACGTAGCCGATCGCGCCCGGCAGACGCTGCACGAATGCCGCGACGCCGTCGTTGCCCTTGCCGCCCGTGCCCGTCGGCCAGTTGACCGTCGAACCTTCGCCGACCTTCGACTTCCACTCGGTGTTCACCTTCGACAGATAGTTCGTCCAGATGAAGCTCGTGCCGGAGCCGTCGGCGCGCCGCACGACCGCGATGTCCGTATCCGGCAGCTTGACCTTCGGGTTCAGCGCGGCGATTTCCGGGTCGTTCCATTTCTTGATCTTGCCGAGGTAGATGTCGCCGAGCACCTGGCCCGATAGCGTCACTTCGCCAGCTTTCACGCCCGGCACGTTGATGACCGGCACCACGCCGCCGACGACCGTCGGGAACTGGAACAGGCCGTTCTTCGCGAGTTCGTCGTCTTTCAACGGAGCGTCCGAGCCCGCGAAATCCACGGTCTTCGCGATGATTTGCTTGATACCGCCCGACGAGCCGATGCCTTGGTAGTTCACCTTGCCGCCGCCCGTTTTCTGGTAGGCGTCCGCCCACTTCGTGTAGATCGGCGCTGCAAAGGTGGAACCCGCGCCGGTGATGTCGGCTGCTTGAGCGGAGATGGCGAACACTGCACCAATCAGGCCGGCCAGCGCGGTTTGCATCAATTTCATTCTTAATCTCCAGTAGTGAGCGTGTGTCGCGTGAGCGTGTAGACGACACCGCGAAATATAGGAGGAGTCTGTGACAGTAATATGACTAATCGTGAAGCCAGCATGTCAATGCGCTTACGTGCTGAAAGTTTGATCACAGCCTATCCGTCAAGCCGGCGGCGCAAATAAAAAAGCGGGCCGAAGCCCGCTTTCAGCGAAACGCGATGAACTTCAGTGAACGCCTACGAAGTCGCGTCCTTTACGACCTGCGCAATCGTTTCCGCGTATCGAACCGCGTCCTGTTGCGCCGATGCTTCCACCATCACGCGCAAGACCGGTTCGGTTCCCGACGCGCGAATCAAGACCCGGCCGTGCGATTGGAGGGATTGCTCGGCTTGCTCGACCGCGCGGCGAATCGCGGCGCTGCCTTTCCAGTCCGCGCCCGCGCTCATCCGCACGTTGATGAGCTTTTGCGGGAACAGGCTGACGCCGCGAAGCAGATCGGCGAGCGACTTGCCGCTGCGCTGGATCGCTGCTAGCACGAGGAGCGCCGAGACGATGCCGTCGCCGGTCGAGTGACGGTCCAGCGAAAGAATGTGGCCCGAGCCTTCCGCGCCCAGCAGCCAGCCGTTCTCGCGCAATTTTTCGAGGACGTAGCGGTCGCCGACCGCTGCGCGCACGAACTGCACGCCCGCCTCCTTCAGCGCCACCTCGACGGCCATGTTGGTCATCAGCGTGCCGACTGCGCCTTCCACCTTGCCATCGGTCGCGATGCGATCCTTGACCAGCACGTAGAGCAATTCGTCGCCGTTATAGAGACGGCCGGCCGAATCGACGACCTGCAGACGGTCCGCGTCGCCGTCGAGCGCGATGCCAATATCCGCCTTGTGCTCGACCACCGCGCGCACGAGCGCGTCCGGGGCGGTCGCGCCGACGCCGTCGTTGATGTTGAAGCCGTTCGGCGACACGCCGATCGACACGACTTCCGCGCCGAGTTCATGGAAAACGTGCGGCGCGACGTCATATGCGGCGCCGTGCGCGCAATCGACGACGAGCTTCAGACCGCGCAAGTCGAAACTCGCGGGAAAGGTGCTCTTGCAGAATTCGATGTAGCGTCCGCCTGCATCATCCAGACGCCGGGCTTTACCGAGGCGCTCGGAAGGCGCGCATTCCATCGGCTGCTCGAGCTGGCGCTCGATTTCCAGTTCGACTTCGTCGGGCAGCTTGTTGCCGTCGGCGGAGAAAAATTTGATGCCGTTGTCGTCGTACGGATTGTGCGACGCGCTGATCACGACGCCCGCCGACAGCCGCAGTGCACGCGTCAGATAGGCGACGCCAGGCGTCGGCATCGGGCCGGCCAGCATCACGTCGACACCCGCCGCCGAAAAGCCGGATTCCAGCGCGGCTTCGAGCATGTAGCCCGACACGCGCGTGTCCTTGCCGATCAATACCGTCGGACGATTGCCCTTCTTTTGCTGTGCGCGGTCGGCGCCCGCAAGCACCTTTCCGGCCGCGTAGCCGAGCTTGAGTACGAAATCCGGCGTGATCGGCGCGACGCCTACGCGGCCACGGATGCCGTCGGTTCCAAAATATTGACGTGCCATTGTTGCTTGACCCTCCTCGCGACCGTTCGGCGCATCGTATCGGTCCACGATTTTAGTTAATGAGTTCTATCGGCGCGCGCCTGCGCCCAAATTGCTGATGAATGAGGCCAGTGTCAATAATGCCCATTCCCGGCAGCATTCTTTGTTGCCTGCCAGACTTTCAGCGCATCGACGGTTTCGGCGACATCGTGGACGCGGATGATGGCCGCGCCCCGCTCTGCCGCGCACACCGCCGCGGCGACGCTCGCCGCGAGCCGCTCGCCCGCGCCGCGTCCGGTGACGGCGCCAAGCATCGACTTGCGCGACATGCCCGCGAGCAACGGAAAGTTCGTCCCGGCGGGCGACGTGTCCGTGAGATGCGCGAGCAACGCGTAATTATGCTCGACCGTCTTGCCGAAGCCGTAACCCGGATCGAGACTGATGCGCTCTGTCGCAATGCCCGCGCGCCCGAGTGCGGCGACGCGCTCCGCGAAGAACTTGCGCACGTCGGCGACGACGTCTTCGTACACCGGCTCGTGAAGCTGCATCGTGCGCGGCTCGCCGAGCATGTGCATCACGCAAAGTCCGCAGTTGCTGCCCTTGACGGCGTCGATCGCGCCGTCCTGACGCAAGCCCCAGATGTCGTTGATCATGTCCGCGCCGGCGTCGAGCGCGGCGCGCATCACGGCTGGTTTGTACGTGTCGACGGAAAGCGGCACCCGAACGGCGCGCAATGCCTCGACTATCGGCACCACGCGCTCGAGTTCCTCGTCGAGCGGCACGGGCGGCGCGCCGGGACGCGTGGATTCGCCGCCGATATCGATCATGTCGGCGCCGTCGGCGAGCATCTGCTCCGCGCGAGCCAGTGCGGCGTCGCGCGAAATGAAGCGGCCGCCATCGGAGAACGAGTCCGGCGTAACGTTGAGGATGCCCATGACGAGCGGGCGGTCGAAGGTCAGCGTGAAGCGTCCGCATTGGAGCGGCGCGGCTGAAATCGGGGATGGGGTTGAAGTGGCCAAGCGGATAGAACGGAACGGAGGGACGGAGACGGCGCCGCGTTCAGCACCTGATTAAAAACGGACGCCATAAAGTGAAAATGGGCCGGCGTGCTATGCACACCGGCCCATGAACTCATGCAGGAAACTCAGGCCGTTGCCGGCGCGTTGCCCGGTTTGACCTCGGTGCCGCTGCTACCACCGGATGGCGTGTCGCCGGACGGCGGCGGCATGTTCTTCGGCGGACGCGGCGGACGATCCGACATGATGTCGCCAATCTGGTCCGCGTCGATGGTTTCCCATTCGAGCAGCGCCTTGGTCATCGCTTCGACCTTGTCGCGGTTGTCTTCCAGCAGCTTCCGGGCGAGCGCATATTGCTCGTCGAGGATGCGGCGGATTTCCGCATCGACCTTCTGCTGCGTGGCTTCGGACACCGACTTCGCGCCCATCTTGCCGAACATGCCGTTGTCTTCCGTATCGACGTAGACCATCGTGCCGAGCACGTCGGACATGCCGTAGCGCGTCACCATGTCGCGCGCCATCTTCGTTGCGCGCTCGAAGTCGTTCGACGCACCGGTCGACATCGAATTCAGGAACACTTCCTCCGCTGCGCGGCCACCGAACAGGATCGCGATTTCCTCCAGCATCTTGTCGCGATACAGGTTCACGCGGTCATGCTCGGGCAACTGCCACGTAACGCCCAGCGCCCAGCCGCGCGGCATGATCGTGACCTTGTGCACCGGATCGGCATGCGGAAGCAGCTTCGCAACCACCGCGTGACCCGACTCGTGGTACGCAGTATTGCGACGCTCTTCTTCGCGCATCACAGCCGATTTGCGCTCCGGACCCATGAAGATCTTGTCCTTCGCGTCCTCGAAATCCTGCATCTCGACGATGCGCTTGCCGCGACGCGCCGCGAACAGCGCAGCCTCGTTCACGAGATTCGCGAGATCGGCGCCCGAGAAACCCGGCGTGCCGCGCGCGATGACCGATGCATCGACGTCGTTCGCGATAGGCACCTTGCGCAGGTGCACCTTCATGATGTGCTCGCGGCCGCGGATATCCGGCAGACCGACATAGACCTGACGGTCGAAACGGCCCGGACGGAGCAGCGCCTTGTCCAGCACGTCCGAACGGTTCGTCGCCGCGATCACGATCACACCGGAATTCGCCTCGAAGCCGTCCATCTCGACGAGCATCTGGTTCAGCGTCTGCTCGCGCTCGTCGTTGCCGCCGCCCATGCCGGCGCCGCGATGACGGCCGACCGCGTCGATTTCGTCGATGAACACGATACACGGCGCATGCTTCTTCGCCTGCTCGAACATGTCGCGCACACGAGCCGCGCCCACGCCGACGAACATTTCGACGAAGTCCGAACCCGAAATGCTGAAGAACGGAACTTTCGCTTCGCCCGCGATGGCGCGCGCCAGCAGCGTCTTACCGGTTCCCGGCGGGCCGACCAGCAGCACGCCGCGCGGTATGCGTCCGCCGAGCTTTTGGAATTTCTGCGGGTCGCGCAGGAAGTCCACGAGTTCCGAGACTTCTTCCTTGGCTTCGTCGCAACCCGCGACGTCGGTGAAATTGATTGCGTTGTTGTTTTCGTCGATCAGCCGCGCTCGCGACTTCCCGAACGAAAACGCCCCGCCTTTGCCGCCTCCCTGCATCTGCCTCATCATGTAGAACCAGAAGCCGATGATCAGGATCGTAGGTCCGAGGTAGTACAGCGCGGAGACGAGCGCATTCGGTTCATCGTCAGCCTTGCCGCTGACCTGAACGCCGTATTTCATCAAGTCGCCGACCATCCATATGTCGCCGGGCGACACGATCTGGTACTTCTGGCCGTCGTTCGGAGTGACCGTCAGATTGCGGCCCTGAACGGTGACGTTCTTGACTTTGCCGTTCTTCGCGTCGTCCATGAACTGCGAATAGGACACACCTTCCTGGACGCGGGGCTTATCGAACTGCTTGAACACCGTAAACAGCACCAGTGCGATCACGAGCCACACTGCCGCTTTAGAGAACATATTGTTGTTCAAAGCACCACTCCTCACTCATAGACGGGCGCCTACATAAACCTTGCGACGCCACCAAAGCATTCTAATCCAGACCGCTAACCCCTGCCATAAGGTTTAACTACCGCACAAATAGCGGCAGAGAGGTTTTTTTCGGCATATTCCGCGAAAATATCGCCGTAATTCGCCGAATCGCTCCAGCGGGCCGTTCAGTTCGGTTGCTTGAGCCGCCGCCCGAGAATAAAAGTCTCCGACGATTTGTCGCGAGAAGCTTTCGGCTTGCGTGGCGCAACCACCTTGAACTGTTGCTTGAACTTCTCAACGATCTGGCTGTATCCGCTGCCGTGAAAACATTTGACCAGCAGCGCACCCTCCGGTTTCAGATGGTTCTGCGCGAACTCCAGCGCCAGATCGCATAGATGCTCGATGCGCGCGGCATCCGCACTCGCCACGCCTGAGAGGTTGGGGGCCATGTCGGAGATTACAAGGTCCACCTGACGCTCGCCGACGATTTCATCGAGTTGGGCGAGCACTTCGTCCTCGCGAAAGTCGCCCTGGATGAACGTGACGTCCGAAATCGGCTCCATCGGCAGAATATCCAGCGCGATGATCGTGCCGTCGATGCCGCCCTGGCGCTCGGCATCGCGCTTCGCGCCCTGCGCGAGTTTGTTGCGCGCGTACTGGCTCCAGGAGCCGGGCGTCGAGCCGAGATCGACGATGACCTGACCCGGCTTGATGAGTTTGTCCTGCTCGTCGATCTCCTTCAGCTTGTATGCGGCGCGCGCGCGATAGCCCTCGCGCTGCGCCATCTTTACGTAGGGATCGTTGATGTGGTCATGCAACCACGAATGATTAAAACGGTTCTTTGCCATTCAAACTGAGCTCATGTGGCGCGCTGACAGCACGCCCGGTGCGTATTTTGCTGCATCGCGCGAGGCTTTTAGCGGATAATACGCGTCTTGTCGGCCGGACCGGTCCTCGGCGCGCTCGCGCTCCGAAAACCCGTGCATCCGGCCTGTTCTGTTTCTGGTGGGCGGTGGCGCGACCGATGCGCCGAAGATCCGGCACGAAGCCGTGCGCTTTCGCTGCAGCGTGTTCAAACCGCCTCGCGAATCTACCTCACGCCGCCCACATTTTAGTCGAGTCCGAAATTTCTCATGCCAGCTCTTAAACTCTCCCCCGCCGAACGCGCCGATCTGCGCTCCCAGGCCCATGCGCTCAAGCCCGTCGTGCTCGTCGGCGCGGAGGGTCTGACCGATGCCGTGCTGAAGGAAATCAACGTCCACCTCGAAGCGCATCAGCTCATCAAGGTCCGCGTATTCGGCGACGAACGCGAAGCACGCGTCGAAATCTACGACGAAATCTGCGATCGCCTGAACGCCGCGCCTATTCAGCATATCGGCAAGCTGCTCGTGATCTGGAGACCCGAAGGCGCCGCTCCGAAAACCCGCGCCACCCGCACGCGCAGCACGATGCCTCCGAGCGCAGGCGAAGCCGCCGAACGCGAGACGAAGGGCCGCGCGCCGCGCACGGTGAAGGCAGTGAAAATCACCCGCGATGCGCCCGCGTTCAAGAAACCCAAAAAGCAGACGCTGAAGGTACTGGGCAACGAACGTGTGACCGCCGGCGGCAACGTGAAGCGCGCGAAGAAACGTCAGACCAGTTCGAAGCGCCAGCATCAGACGGTCAAATGATCGAACGGCGTGTGCATTTCCAATGAAACGCACGCGCCGTCCCGAGCAAGCGCGATTCAGCTCCGCGCTCTTTTCGCCGCCACCTTGGCGGATTTCCCCTTCGGCACGATCTTGACGGGCGCCGCGCCCGGCAAGCGCCACACCAGCGCAATGCCGAACAGGCATTCGATCAGATAGATCGCGCTGGATAGGCCGTGCAGAATGCCGAACTCCTTCGCATACGGCGAGCTCGCGAGATCGGTGCCCGCTTCCTGCGCCGCCATTCGCAGCGAGTTCATGAACGGCTGCAAGGCGAAATAGCCGACCAGCACGCACACGAGCATCACCGCGACGATCCACCGCACGCGTTTGTAATCGACGATGCCGCTTTTCACGAAGCGATTGCCGATGAGGATCAGCACCAGCGCGCTGATCACGCCGATGATCGCCTCGATGCGGAAGAGCTGCGCCGCCACCGAGCCCGCCGACGTGCGGTCGAGCATCGAAAAGAGCACGGGCGCAGCGACCAGGCCGAGGGTCAGCAGACTGCCGACCCAGACCATGCTGATGGTGCGAAAGAGCCGGTGCTCCATCAGACGTAGCGAACCGCGATGATCTCGTATTCGCGTGCGCCGCTCGGCGCCTGCACCGATGCCACGTCGCCTTCCGACTTCGCGATCAGCGCGCGCGCGATCGGCGAGCTCACGGAGATGAGGCCGTGATCGATGTCGGCTTCGTCATCGCCGACGATCTGATACGTCACCATGTCGCCCGATTCCAGGTCCTCGAGTTCGACGGTCGCGCCGAACACCACGCGACCTTCCGCTTCTACCTGCGTCGGATCGATCACTTGCGCGGCGGCCAGCTTCGACTCGATTTCCGCGATGCGGCCCTCGATGAACCCCTGCTTTTCCTTCGCGGCGTCGTATTCCGCGTTTTCCGACAAGTCGCCTTGCGCGCGCGCCTCCGCGATCGCGTTGATGACCGCCGGACGCTCCACGGCCTTCAGGCGTTGCAATTCGTCGCGCAGCAACTCCGCGCCGCGCTTCGTCAAAGGAATCGTGCTCATAGACCACTCACAAACAATTTCGTCAAAAAAATTACCGCGGTTAAGCGCATCTCCCACAGAGCAGGAGACGCCGCTTAACCGCGGCTCGTGATACTTAGACCAGTAATCGAAGCCTTAGTTTAGGCGAGCATGCAAGCCTTGTAAATCATAGACTTCCAAATCTCGGAGATACCTCAACCCTTCGACCGCCGCGCGCGCTCCCGACATCGTCGTGTAGTACGTGACCTTGTTGGCCTGCGCGCTCATGCGGATCGAGCGCGAATCGGCGATGGCGGCGCGCGTTTCGTCGACGGTCGTGAAGACGAGCGCGATCTCGCCGTTCTTGATCATGTCGACGATGTGCGGACGGCCGTCTTTCACCTTGTTGACGACCTTCACCGGCACGCCTGCCGCCGCGATGGCCGCGGCCGTGCCCTTGGTCGCGACGATCGGATAGCCGAGCTCGTGCAGCATCTGCGCGACTTCGACGGCCTTCGGCTTGTCGGCGTCCATCACGGTCAGAAGCACCGTGCCCGATTCCGGCAGACGCGAGCCCGCCGCGAGCTGCGACTTGAAGAGCGCCTCGCCGAACGTGCGGCCCACGCCCATCACTTCGCCGGTCGAGCGCATTTCGGGTCCGAGCACCGGATCGACCGCCGGGAACTTCACGAACGGGAACACCGCTTCCTTCACGCTGAAGTACGGCGGAATGACTTCCTTCGTCACGCCTTGTGCCTTGAGCTTCTGGCCGACCATCGCGCGAGCGGCGATCTTGGCGAGCGGCAAACCGGTTGCCTTCGACACGTACGGCACCGTGCGCGATGCGCGCGGATTCACTTCGAGCACGTAGATGATGTCCTTCTTGGAGCCGTCGTCTTGCGCGACTTGCTGAATCGCGAACTGCACGTTCATCAGGCCGATGACGTTCAGTGCCTTCGCCATTGCGGCGGTTTGCCGCTTCAGTTCGTCGACGGTTTCCTGCGACAGCGAATACGGCGGCAGCGAGCAAGCCGAGTCGCCCGAGTGCACGCCCGCCTGTTCGATGTGCTCCATCACGCCGCCGATGAACACGTCGTCGCCATCGGAGATGCAGTCGACGTCGCATTCGATCGCGTCGTTCAGGAAGCGGTCGAGCAGCACCGGCGAATCGTTCGACACCTTCACGGCTTCGCGCATGTAGCGCTCGAGGTCGCGCGGCTCGTGGACGATTTCCATCGCGCGGCCGCCGAGCACGTACGACGGACGCACGACCAGCGGATAACCGATTTCCTCCGCGAGCTTCAGCGCTTCGTCTTCGGCGCGCGCCGTGCGATTCGGCGGCTGACGCAGATCGAGATCCTTGAGCAGCTTCTGGAAGCGCTCGCGGTCTTCGGCGGCGTCGATCATGTCCGGCGACGTGCCGATGATCGGCACGCCGTTCGCTTCCAGATCGAGCGCGAGCTTGAGCGGCGTCTGGCCGCCGTACTGCACGATCACGCCGACCGGCTTTTCCAGATCGACGATTTCGAGCACGTCTTCGAGCGTCAGCGATTCGAAGTACAGACGGTCGGACGTGTCGTAGTCGGTGGAAACCGTCTCCGGATTGCAGTTGACCATGATGGTTTCATAGCCGTCCTCGCGCATGGCGAGCGCGGCATGCACGCAGCAGTAGTCGAACTCGATGCCCTGCCCGATCCGGTTCGGGCCGCCGCCCAGCACCATGATCTTCTTCTTGTCGGTCGGATTCGCTTCGCACTCTTCTTCGTACGTCGAGTACATGTAGGCGGTCTTCGTCGCGAACTCGGCCGCGCACGTGTCGACGCGCTTGTACACCGGGCGCACCTTCATTTCGTGACGCTTCTTGCGCACGTCTGCTTGCGTCGAACCGGTCAGCTTCGCCAGACGCCGGTCCGAGAAGCCGCTCTTCTTCAGATACAGCAGTTCGTCACGCGTGAGGCTCGCGAGCGTGCGGCCTTCGAGCGCCTTTTCCTTGAGGATGATCTGTTCGATCTGCGCGAGGAACCACGGATCGATCGACGTCTCTTCGAAGATTTCTTCCATCGTCAGGCCGAGACGGAACGCGTCGCCGAGATACCAGATGCGGTCCGGACCCGGCTCGCCAATTTCGCGGATGACTTCGTCGCGGCTCGTGGTCTTCTCATCGAGACCGTCGACGCCGACTTCCAGACCGCGCAACGCCTTCTGGAAGGACTCCTGGAACGTGCGGCCCATTGCCATGACTTCGCCGACGGACTTCATCTGCGTGGTCAGGCGCGAATCCGCTTCGCGGAATTTCTCGAACGCGAAGCGCGGCACCTTCGTCACGACATAATCGATCGTCGGTTCGAACGATGCGGGCGTTTGTCCGCCGGTGATTTCGTTCTTGAGTTCGTCGAGCGTGTAGCCGCACGCGAGCTTCGCGGCGACCTTGGCGATCGGGAATCCCGTTGCCTTGGATGCCAGCGCCGACGAACGCGACACGCGCGGATTCATTTCGATGACGACCATGCGGCCGTCCTTCGGGTTGATCGCGAACTGCACGTTCGAGCCGCCGGTATCGACCCCGATCTCGCGCAGCACCGCGAGCGACGCGTTGCGCAGCACTTGATACTCTTTGTCGGTGAGCGTCTGCGCCGGCGCGACGGTGATGGAATCGCCGGTGTGCACGCCCATCGGGTCGAGGTTTTCGATCGAGCAGACGATGATGCAGTTGTCCTTTTTATCGCGGACGACTTCCATCTCGTACTCTTTCCAGCCGAGCAGCGATTCTTCGATGAGCAGCTCGCGCGTCGGCGAGAGATCGAGACCGCGACGGCAAATCTCTTCGAACTCTTCCTTGTTGTACGCGATGCCGCCGCCCGAGCCGCCCAGCGTGAACGACGGACGAATCACGGTCGGATAGCCGCCGCTGCCGGTCGCTTCGGCGATCTGCTGCTGCACGGCGAGCGCTTCTTCCATCGAATGCGCGATGCCCGACTTGGCCGAACCGAGGCCGATCTTCGTCATCGCGTCCTTGAACTTCTGGCGGTCTTCCGCCTTGTCGATCGCTTCCGGCGACGCACCGATCAGCTCGACCTTGTACTTTTCCAGCACGCCGTGATGGAACAGGTCGAGCGCGCAGTTGAGCGCAGTCTGTCCGCCCATGGTCGGCAGGATCGCGTCCGGGCGCTCTTTCGCGATGATGCGTTCGACCACTTCCCACGAAATCGGCTCGATATACGTGACGTCGGCCGTGTTCGGATCCGTCATGATCGTCGCCGGATTGCTGTTGACGAGGATGACCTTGTAGCCTTCCTCACGCAGCGCCTTGCATGCTTGCGCGCCCGAATAATCGAACTCGCACGCCTGGCCGATGATGATCGGACCCGCGCCGATGATGAGGATGCTCTTGATGTCTGTGCGCTTCGGCATAACTGTGCTCTGTATATTTGCGATGTTCTGTTCTTAGGCTGCGACCTTCTGTGCTTCCATCAGCTTGATGAAGCGGTCGAACAGATACGCGATGTCGTGCGGGCCGGGCGACGCTTCCGGATGGCCCTGGAAGCAGAAGGCGGGCTTGTCGGTGAGCGCGAAGCCTTGCAGCGTGCCGTCGAAGAGCGAGACGTGCGTGACTTTCGCGTTGGCGGGCAGCGTCGACGCATCGACCGCGAAACCGTGGTTCTGCGACGTGATGACCACGCGGCCGTCGTCCATGTCCTTCACCGGATGGTTCGCGCCGTGGTGGCCGGTCTTCATCTTGATCGTCTTCGCGCCGACGGCGAGACCCATGATCTGATGGCCGAGGCAGATGCCGAACGTCGGAATGCCGCGCTCGATGAATTCCCTGGTGGCCGCGATGGCGTAATCGCACGGCTCCGGATCGCCGGGGCCGTTCGACAGGAAGATGCCGTCCGGATTGAGCGCGAGCGCATCGGCGGCGGTCGATTGCGCGGGCAGCACGGTCACGTGGCAACCGCGCTCCGCCAGCATGCGCAGGATGTTGTACTTCACGCCATAGTCGAACGCGACGACGCGAAACTTCGGCGCTTCCTGCTTGCCGTAGCCGCTGCCCAGACGCCATTCGGTCTGCGTCCATTCGTAGGGCTGGTCCGTCGACACGACCTTCGCGAGGTCCATGCCCGCGAGGCCCGGGAACGAGCGTGCGAGCTCGAGCGCTTTCGCTTCGTCATCGGAACCGGCGAGAATGCAGCCGTTCTGCGCGCCCTTCTCGCGCAGGATACGCGTGAGCTTGCGCGTGTCGATGCCGGCGATCGCGACGACGCCTTGCGCCTTGAGATAGTCGGAGAGCGTCTGCTCGGAACGGAAGTTGGATGCGAGCACCGGCAGGTCGCGAATGATGAGGCCGGCGGCATGGACTTTGGTGGCTTCGACGTCTTCGGCGTTCACGCCGTAGTTGCCGATGTGCGGATAGGTCAGCGTGACGATCTGGCGGGCATAGCTCGGATCGGTCAGGATTTCCTGATAACCGGTGATGGCGGTGTTGAACACCACTTCGCCGATCGTCGAACCGGGCGCGCCGATCGATTGACCACGAAAGACCGTGCCGTCGGCAAGTGCGAGAAGTGCGGGGGAAAATGACGGCAACACGGGAAGCTCCTTGGGGAACACCCTGTTACCGACCTGTCTGTCCGAAATTCAGGCTTGGCTTCCCGTCGCTCGAAGAACGAGGGGTTTCCTTCGCGCAGTGTGGCGGCGGCTCGCGAGGCGCGCGTCGCGGTTCGGTTCAGCTCGCTTGCATGGGCAAACGCAGTGACGAAGCGGGCGACTGGCGGCGTGCGGCGCGCGCCGACTGGCGCAGCGAACGACGGTGTGTGGGAGGTAGGCGCTAGGGTGCGGGTTGATGTGCTCAAACCTTCGAATTATAGCGTTAAATTGACACATCTGCCAAATTTGGGAGCGCTCTGCTTGCCTCCCGCCGCCCGGTTCACGACGCCGCGTTCTCCACTTCCGCCTCGCGTTCGTGCAGCGCGCGGCCCGGCAACATGTACCAGATCGCGCTCGCCACTTGCAGCGCAATCAGCGCCGCCCACACCGAAATATGCGCCGATGCCGGATAGCGCCCCGCTTCCGCAGGCCAAAGCGACAACATAGTGCCGACCCCGACCTGAAAGCCGAAGATCAGCAGGAAGATGACGAGCGTGAGCGTCGTATTCACGCGTCCCGCCATGTGCGACGGGAAATACTTCGCCGCGACCGCATAACTCAGGATGCCCGTGCCGCCGAATACGCCATACGCGGCGATGAGCGTCGCGGGCGGCAGCGGCACGCGCAGCACCATGAGCAACTGCGTGGCGACGAAAAGCACCATGCCCGCGCCGCAGAACGCGTACACCGACACGCCGCGCCGCTCCAGACTGCGCGCCGCCGCGCCGAAGCCCACCGAGCCGAACATCATCGCGAAACCGAGCACGGAGACGATCGCCGACGAATGCGCGGGCGTGAGATTCATCACGTCGATGAGATAGGGACGGATCCAGAGCGACTGCATCGCGAAGAAGACGCCCTGCGTGACGACCGGAAACGACGCGATCTTCCAGAACGCGGCGCTTCTCATGATGTGCCACGTGCCCTTGAACTGCGTGACGATGTCCGCCTGATGATGCGTATCCGCCTTGCGCGGCGCGAAGAGCGCAATCGCCGCCGCGACGACGAGCGTGAACACCGCGAGCCCGAAGCACACCTGACGCCACGTTGCGAATTGGAGCAGCGCCGACAGCGGCGATCCGACGACGACGCCGCCCAATCCGCCGACGGCCATCGTGAAGCCGTTGATGAGCGGCAGGCGCCAGATCGGGAAATGCTGCGCCGACGCCTTGAACGCCGCCGCCAGACACACCGACACGCCGACGCCGATGAGCAGGCGCCCGGCCATCAGCCCTGCCAGGCTATTCGATGCCCCAAACACGCCAGTGCCCGCCGCGGCGAACACGAGCATGCCGGCCGTCACACGCGCCGGCCCGAAGTGATCGAGCAGTACGCCGACAGGAATCTGCGCGGCAGCGAAGCCGATAAAGTACAGCGCCGTCAGCAGGCCGAGATCGGCGGCCGACAAGCCGAGTTCGTGCGTGATGAGCGGCGCGAAGCCGAGATTGACGCCGCGGAACACGTACGAGACGAAGTAGCCGGCGGCGAAGAGGATGAAAACGCGGAGACGAACGGTGGACGACATATGAAACGGACGCTTCATCGATTCTTTCGGATCGACAGTTTAGCGGCGTCCGCAAAAGAACACGCCGTCACCTTGGTGACGGCGTGGGTTATCGCGCCGGCAAAACCGCATGCGTTATTTCTTCTTGCTGCTCTTCGACGTGGCAGCCGGCTTCGCGGTCTTGGCCGCGGCAGCAGGCTTTGCAGCATGCGATGCCGAAGAAGACGACACCTTCGTTACCTTCCCCGACGTATGGGCACTTGTCTTGCCGCCGCGCGATGTCTTCGGCTCAGGTACGCGCGTGCCGATCTTCGACACGCCGCCCGATGAACGGCTCGACGCCGCCACCGTCTCCACACGCGCCGGACCCGGCTCGGCCGGAACCGGTCGGCCATACGGCACATGCAGCACGACCACCTGCCCCGGCATGAACATGTCTCCGCGCGTGCGGTTCCATGCGCGCAACTGTGCCGGCGAAACGTTGTAGCGGTCTGCCAGCGTGCCGATCGACTGCTTGCGGCGCACGCGGATGACGAGCCGGCGCGTGTCGGGCACGTCGCGCTCGATTGCGAGCATCGCGTTGGCCGCGACGTCGGCGCTGATGTCTTCGTCGTCATCGTCGGTGCGGGGCACGACGATCGTCGAGCCCGGCTTGAGGCGCATGCCCGCCGGAATGCGGTTGACGGACATCAGCGTGTCAGCGTCCACGCCGATTTTTTCGGCGATCGCCGCCGGACGCGCGCGCTCGGTGACGGTGTACGTCGTCCACGACGACAACGCGCCCGAGTACGACGATAGGTTGCGCTGAAACGAAGCAGCGTTATCGAACGGCAGCAGAATCTGCGGATTGGTCGCGCCGAGAATCACCGGCTTCGAGAACGACGGATTCAGCGAGCGAAATTCTTCCACGCTCATGCCGGCAAGCTTCGCGGCCATCGTCACGTCGATGTCGCGCGCGGTCGTGACCGTCACGAAATACGGGTGATTCGGGATGTCCGGCAACGTGAGACCGTACATCTGCGGATTGCTCACGATGTTCTTCACGGCCTGCAGCTTCGGCACGTAGTTGCGCGTCTCGTTGGGCATGCGCAGGCTTTCGTAGTCGGTCGGCAAGCCCGCCGCTTCGTTGCGCGCGATCGCGCGCTGCACGTTGCCCTCGCCCCAGTTGTATGCGGCGAGCGCGAGATGCCAGTCGCCGAACATGTCGTGCAGACGCGAAAGGTAGTCGAGCGCGGCAGACGTCGACGCGAGCACGTCGCGGCGCTCGTCCTGCCACATGTTCTGCTTGAGGTTGTAATCGCGGCCGGTGCCCGGCATGAACTGCCACATGCCCGCGGCCTTCGCGACCGATAGCGCCTGCGGGCTGTATGCCGATTCGATGAACGGCAGGAGCGCGAGCTCGGTCGGCATATGCCGCTGCTCGAGTTCCTCGACGATGTGATACAGATACTTCTGCGAGCGCGTGGTCATGCGCTCGACGTAATCCGGGCGTTGCGCGTACCAGTTGACCTGCATGTCGACGAGGTCGCTTTGCAGATCGGGAATTTGAAAGCCGCCGCGGATGCGGTTCCAGAGATCGGACGAACCCGCGAGCGAAGTCACGGGCGTCTTGTCGACGTTAATGGTTTCCTTGGCTGCTGCGGTGCGGCGAATCGTGTCGGCGACTTGTTGCGGCGAAGCGTTGGAGTTGGCTGTTGCTGTAATTGGATCTGACGCCGTAGGTCCTTGGCTCGCGCACGCGGCGAGCATCAGGACGGACAGCGCGCTAAGGGTTAGTCGCATGGAGAACGTCTCTGCTTCCAAAAGATGATGCTTGGAAATTTGCAGCCGATAGTACGGAACAGCACTTAAGACGTCAATAAGAATGCGCGCAAAACCCTTGCAAAATCCTGCATCTAACGTCGATTCCAACGTTTCGGTTGAAGTTAGCCCCAAATAGGTTCGGGTTAGCGGAACTTATCCTTCCAGCCGCGCATCATTCGAAACGCTTCGAGCCGGTCCGAAACGGGCGCGCCGAATTGCGACGCAAGCGTTGCGTGGATCGCCGGGACGTCCGCACGCAGGAACGGATTCACCGTTTTTTCGTGGCCGATGGTCGTCGGCAAAGTCGGCTTGCCGGCGGCGCGCAACGCCTGCGCGTCCTCGCTCCAGCGCAGCAGCGCGGTGTTGTCCGGCTCGCACGCGCGTGCGAACTTGATGTTCGACAGCGTGTACTCGTGCGCGCAGTGAACCTGGGTGTTGTCCGGTAGCGCGGCGAGCGCGTCGAGCGAACTGAGCATCTGCTGCGGCGTGCCCTCGAAAAGACGGCCGCAGCCGCTCGCGAAGAGCGTGTCGCCGCAGAAAAGATGCGGCGTGCCGTTCGGATCGCCCGCCTGGAAATAGGCGATGTGTCCGGCCGTGTGACCCGGCACGTCGATCACGGAGAGTTCGAGCGCCGGCTTGTCGATGCGCACCCTGTCGCCGCCGGTGACGCGCTGCGTCAGATGCTCGATGCGCTCGCCAGCCGGGCCGTAGACGGGAATCCCACCCTCTGCCGTTCGGCTATCGATGAGTGCTTTCACGCCGCCGACGTGGTCGTGGTGGTGGTGCGTGAGTAAAATAGCGGTCAGCCGCCAACCACGTTTGGCCAGATAGGCCTCGACGGGCGCGGCGTCGCCGGGGTCGATCACGACCGCATCGCGCGAGTCCGACACGAGCCAGATGTAGTTGTCCTCGAATGCCGGGACCGGCACGTATTCGAGTGCATCGAGTGCATCCTGGGCAGGCGATTTCTTGGCAAGCGAATTCATGGCGATCATCTATGCGGCAATCCGAACATGTCTGACCGATCGATTATAGACTGGCCCACCTGGACGAGCTCGGCGCCCGGGCGCTACGTGCTCGAATGGGAGCAGGCGCAGCTCGATCACGTCGTGTCCGACATCTTCGGCTATCACGCGCTGCAGCTCGGCATGCCGCAGCTCGACGCGCTGCGCGAAAATCGCATGACCGGGCGCGCGCTCGTGCTCGACGCCGAAAGCGCATCGAGCGCACCGTACACGCCGCCGCGCGCGACGACGCCCGGCGTGAGCGCGCTTCCCGCGGCGAGCGCGCCCGACGGCCGCAGCACCGTGTGGTGCGATCTGCTCGACCTGCCTTTCGAAGCGCAGAGCGTCGATTTGCTCGTGCTGCCGCACACACTCGAATTCTCGCCCGATCCGCACCGCCTGCTGCGCGAAGCCGAGCGCGTGCTGGTGCCCGAAGGCCAGTTGATCATCCTCGGCTTCAATTCGCTGAGTTTGTGGGGCGCGCGGCAGTCGCTCGGCAAGGTCGCGGGACGGCCGTTCGTGCCATCGGCGCACGAGATGATCGCGTTCACGCGCATCAAGGACTGGATCAAGCTGCTCGGATTCGACCTTGAACGCGGGCGCTTCGGCTGCTATCGTCCGCCGCTTGTCACGGACAAATGGCTGCAACGCTATCAATTCATGGAAGCCGCCGGCGATCGCTGGTGGCCCATCTTCGGCGCGGCGTACATGATCACGGCGGTCAAACGCGTGCGCGGCATGCGCGTCATCGGTCCGCGCAAGCTCAAAAAACCCGCGCTCGCGCCTGGCCTCGCTCCGGTCGCCGCTCCGCACACGCGCAACGAGACTCGCAAAGAGCATTGATGACTCAAGAATCCGCATCGAACAAGGTAATCGACATCTACACGGACGGCGCCTGCAAAGGCAATCCGGGACCCGGCGGCTGGGGCGCGCTGCTGCGTTTCGGCTCGCTGGAGAAGGAGCTGTTCGGCGGCGAAGCCGCGACCACCAACAACCGCATGGAACTGATGGCCGTGATCTCCGCGCTCGAGGCGTTGAAACGTCCGTGTCACGCGATCATCCACACCGATTCGCAATACGTGCAGAAAGGCATCAGCGAATGGATTCACGGCTGGAAGAAAAAGAACTGGATGACGGCCGCGAAGACGCCCGTCAAGAACGCCGATCTATGGAAACGCCTCGACGAACTCGTCGCGCGGCATGAGATCGAATGGCGCTGGGTCAAGGGCCACGCCGGACATCCCGAAAACGAACGCGCCGATGCGCTCGCCAATCGCGGCGTGACATCGCTTGCGGACAACTGAACGAAACGCACGCCAACTTATGCGCCAACTGATACTGGACACCGAAACCACCGGCCTGAACGCGAGGACGGGCGACCGGATCATTGAAATCGGCTGCGTCGAGCTGGTCAACCGCCGGCTGACGGGCAACAACCTGCACCTCTACGTGAACCCGGAGCGCGACAGCGATCCCGGCGCGCTCGCCGTGCACGGCCTCACCACCGAATTCCTGAGCGACAAGCCGAAGTTCGCGGAGATCGCCGCGCAACTTCGCGACTTCATCGCGGGCGCGGAGTTGATCATCCACAACGCGCCCTTCGACGTCGGCTTTCTCGATATGGAATTCGCGCTGCTCGGGCTGCCGAAAATCGCCGAGACGTGCGCGGGCGTGATCGACTCGCTCGCGCAAGCCAAGCAGATGTTCCCCGGCAAGCGCAACTCGCTGGATGCGCTGTGCGATCGTTTCGGCATCAGCAACGCGCATCGCACGCTGCATGGCGCGCTGCTCGACTCGGAGCTGCTCGCCGAGGTCTATCTCGCGATGACGCGCGGCCAGGAAAGCCTCGTCATCGACATGCTCGGCGATCAGCCCGCGTCGGGCTCGGTTTCGACGTCGCGCATCGCGTTCGACGATCTCGATCTGCCGGTTATCGCCGCGAGCGCCGACGAACTCGCCGCGCACGAAGCCCTGCTGAACGATCTCGACAAGGCGATGAAAGGCACGAGCGTCTGGCGCACGGAACCGGCTCCCGCCGAAGGAGAAGCCGTTCCTGCGTAATTTTTTCGAATTTGCTTAACGAAGCACTAGACGAAATCAAAAACGCCTGACATAATCTCGTCTCTCTTCGGGTGGTTAGCTCAGCGGTAGAGCACTGCCTTCACACGGCAGGGGTCACTGGTTCGATCCCAGTACTACCCACCAGAATTCTGGTGTTGGTAAAGACAAGCACCGAAGATCAAAAGGCTCAAGTCTCACGACTTGGGCCTTTTTCATTTTCAGCCGGTGAAACGGGCATCACGACGCCCACACGCCGCGCGCCATGCCGCTCGCGGCGATCACCATCAACATGACGAGTCCGGCTTCGAGATCGCTCAGCCATGCGAAGCGTCGCGCCCGCGTGAGATCGATCGGCCCGCCCTGCGCGAGCGCGATGCGCCAGCGGATCAGCGCGAGCATCGGTGAGACTTCGATCAGCAGAATCACGACGAGCGCCGTCATCTTCAGATGGAAAAGCGGCTCGTGCAGATAGAACGCGCCGCCCTTTTCGAATCCGCCGAACGCGCGCGTCACGCCCGTGACGATCAGCACGATCGCCGTAACGCCCCACACGGAATCCGAACGAAAGACGTCACGCAGGCGCAGTTCGTTCGCCTGAATGGATTCCGCGGGATCGAGACGCCGCAACGCGCGGGCGCGCGCGAGCACCGAGCCGAGCGCGAAACCGAAAGCAAGAAGATGAAGCGCGGCCAGCAACCAACGTATCAGCATCCTTTCCTCCCTGAAGAGACAGGAACGACGTGTACGGCAATTTCGGCTAGATCAGACCTGACGCAGCGTCGCATCGAGCGCGCGCGCCGCGTTGCGGTCGCCTTCGCTCGCGAGCGGCGCGCGGAACACGGTGGTGCGATTGTGCCCGGCCGCGGCCGGCGAGTCCCACAACAATTCGACTTTCGGCCGGCGCGCGAACAGGCCGTGCCGCACTTCCCCGCTCGCGCGGATAGCAGGCGCGGCGGGCTCGGTCGCCGGCGCGAGCATGCTCGTCGACGGCGACGTCTCCGCCGGCTCCGGCCATTTCACCGACAGCTCGCGCGCGTCGTACTGGCCGAGCTTGCGGCTTTCCGCCCATACGACGGCGGTACGCGTGACGGGATCGAGCGAGAGCGCATAGCGCCCGATCGCGAAGCGCCGCGCCGCGATATTCGTGCGCCAGAGCGCGCGCGGACGGCAGATCCACATGACGATGGCATAAAGCGCCGGCCCGACGAGCAGCCAGCCGTTGGTCTCGGCGAGCGCCTGCGTGAAGCGCCGCCATCCGGAACTCCAGACGAACGCGCCGACGGAAAACATCGCGAAGCCGAAAGCCAGCAGCGCAATGAAGCGCAACGCCTGCCGCAGCCATTGCGGCAGCGGATGCAGCGGCCGCTCCGTGCGCGCCTTCGCGCCCGGCAGCACGATCAGAAGAAAGATCAGGACGAGGTTCACGCACGCCCACGGCGACGACGTCATCGCGCGCAGCGAGGACAGATAGCCCATCTCGGACATCGAGAACGCCCAGCGCGCCGCGAGCACCAGCCCGATGGCGCGCAATGCGAACACAGTGCCGGCGCCCGGCGCCGGGTTCGCGCTGATTTGCTTGGGTCTCGCCAAAAGAAACGCTCCTGTCCACGTGCGATGCATGCCGCTCCGCGCATCGCGAAGCCCGGTCATTATAGGGAGATTACGGATGTCGTCAGAGGTTTCACATCCGCAGCGCGGTCTGTCGCGCGAAAGGCATGCCTGAATGTGCTATTACGACAACGCCCCGCGTGCCTTGAGGCACGCGGGGCGTCGTTTTTCAACTCATGCCGCGGCGAAGCGGCAAGACTTGCTTAGCTCGCGTTGACTTCGCGCAGAACCGTGCGGCGCTTCTGGCGCAGCAGTTCTTCATACACGTTGACGTAGTTCGCGGCCATGACCTTCGACGAGAAACGCTGCTCGAACGCGGCGCGAACCTTTTCGCGGGGCAGTTGATCCAGGCGCTTCACGGCGGCGATCGCCGAAAGTTCATCTTCGACGACGAAGCCCGACACGCCGTTCTCGATCACTTCCGGCACCGAGCCGCGGTTGAATGCGATCACCGGCGTACCGCAGGCCATTGCTTCGATCATCACAAGGCCGAAGGGCTCCGGCCAGTCGATCGGGAACAGCAGCGCGTGGGCGTTGCCGAGGAACTCGGTCTTCTCCGCTTCGCTGATTTCGCCGATGTACTCGACGTGCGGCAGCGCGAAGAGCGGCTTGATCTCTTCTTCGTAGTAGGCGCGGTCGGCCTTGTCGAGCTTCGCCGCGATCTTGATCTTCATGCCCGCCGCCTGCGCGATGCGGATCGCGCGGTCGACGCGCTTTTCCGGCGAGATGCGGCCGAGGAACGCGAGATAGCCGGGCTTGACGTTCGGGATCGGCTTCAACAGGTTTTCCGGCAGACCGTGATACACCGTCGAGAGCCAGTGCGCCTGCGGCAGCGGCTGACGCTGGTTGTCCGAGATCGAGATGACCGGCACGTCGTTGAACGTGTTGAAGATCGGCTGCAGTTCGGGCAGATCGAGACGGCCGTGCATCGTCGTCAGGAACGGCACCGGCTGGCGCGCGAACAGCGAGAACGGGTAATAGTCGATGTGGAAATGCAGCACGTCGAACTCGTCGGCGCGGCGGCGGACTTCTTCGAGCAGCAGCATATGCGGCGCCATCGTGTCGCGGATCGTCGGGTCGAGGCGCAGCGCCTGCGGCCAGAACGCCTCGAGCTTCGCGGACGTCTGCGAATCGCCGCTCGCGAAGAGCGTGACGTCGTGTCCAGCATCCACGAGTGCCTCGGTCAGATAAGACACCACGCGTTCCGTGCCGCCATACAGCTTCGGCGGAACAGCCTCGTGGAGGGGCGCGATTTGAGCGATTCGCATGTCGTGAAACTCCTAATAAAGAATCAGGCAAGTACTGCTGTCATGTTGACGTTGGAAAGCGAATCGCTCGGCTCGGGCGAAGCTTTCCGCGGCGCGGCGGCCGCGGCGCAAAGGCTGATGCTCGAGTGAAAAAGCGGGGTCGCTGATCACCGGTTCGTCGCGCAGGCGATTCGATCTAGCAATTGCGGTTCCATATCTCAAAATCGCCGCGCGCCAGCAATTAACGCGTATCTGCTGCGGCGGTTGACGCGAACTTGCAAAAACCTGTCGATGGCCTAAGGGCAAACCCGGATCGGATTATGGAGTTTTTTCCAGAGCGGCGCCGGCAGTCATTTCAACATATTTACCTTGTTACAAGGGGGATACACTTTGCAAACCACTGTTTATTAAGGTTGTTCTACATTTGAGCACGGGCTCTGACGATGCCCGGGCGGCAGCACGCACTCCGCGCCGTCTGACCCGCCGCGTAGGCCGGATTGCGGCACCGGCTGCGTTATCGGGCGCGACACGTGCTTTTGTGTTCGCTGGCGCGATTGGCGCAGATCCTTCAGACGAGCGTTCCATCGCAAAAAGTCGTGCAATGTGCTTACAATGCGCGCCCATGCCGTCAGCCGCGCTCGGCGGCCGAAAGGCTGAGGCGACGCCCGATTTTTGCCGTGGATGATGTTCGGATGGCCACACGCGCCGAGCGTCACATGCCCGAAGTCGCGATGCCGCAGCGCGATACTGGCTACAATCCAGTGATGGAGACGGCGCAGCGTCGCCTCGCTTGACGTCAGTCGCGCCGGATCGGGCGACGCATCGCATGCCGGCAGTCGCATCTCGTACCGCGCATGGCACTGCCCGAAGGCGCAACACACGCTCAACCGCTCTACGACCAAAAAAGACCATTGGACCAACTCACCGTTTCCCAGCGTAACGCGCACAACGCGAAGCTTTCGAGCTACGCGCATCGGCCGCTCGCGTTCCTGATGCGCTACATCCGCCGTCACCCCGTCGCGCATGCCATCGTGCTCTTCAGCGTGTTCGCCGCGGTCGGTTGCGCCCTCGCCTCGCAGTACGCGATCAAGCATCTGATCGACGTCCTCGGACAAGGCCGCGGGCATCCCGGCCCGCTGTGGGGCGCGTTCATGATCCTGGTCGGGCTGATCGCCGCCGACAACCTGCTGTGGCGGGTCGGCGGCTGGGTCGGCGCGCACGTCTTCGTGATCGTTACCGGCGACTTGCGCAAGGACCTCTTCTCGTATCTGTCCGGCCACTCGCCGACGTACTTCTCCGAGAAGCAGCCAGGCATGCTCGCGAGCCGGATCACGGCGACGTCGAACGCGATCTACACCTCCGAGAACGTGATGGCGTGGAACGTCCTGCCGCCGTGCATCGCGGTGCTGGGCGCGATCGTGATGATCGTCTCCGTCAATCCGCTGATGGCGGCCGGTCTCATGACCGCATCGCTGATCCTCGCGCTGATCCTGTACCGGCTCGCGAAGCGCGGCTCGGCGCGGCATCACAGTTTCGCGTCGAAGGCGGCGTCGGTGGATGGCGAGCTCGTCGACGTGATCGGCAACATGGCGCTCGTGCGCGCGTTCGGCATGACGTTCCGCGAGCAGAAGCGTTTCGGCTCGACCGTCAAGGCCGAAATGGTCGCGCGTCAGCAGAGTCTGCTGTACCTCGAAAAGCTGCGCCTGTTCCACGCGGTCGTCACGGCGATCCTTTCCGCAGGCCTGCTCGGCTGGGCGCTGTGGCTGTGGTCGCAAGGCCGCGCGACGTCGGGCGATATCGTGCTCGTCAGCTCGCTCGGTTTCACGATCCTGCACGGCACGCGCGACTTGGCCGTGGCGCTCGTCGATGTGACGCAACACGTCGCGCGTCTCGCCGAAGCCGTGCAGACGCTGCTGGAGCCGCACGGCATGCCGGACCGCTCGGACGCGACGGAACTCGTGCCGCAAGGCGGGCGCGTCGATTTCGAGGGCGTGACGTTCGCCTATCCGCGCCGCCGTCCGATTCTCGACAATTTTTATCTGCATATCGAGCCGGGCCAGCGCGTCGGGCTGATCGGCAAGTCGGGCGCGGGCAAATCGACCGTGCTCGCGCTGCTGCAACGCTTCTACGAGCCGCAAAAGGGCAGCATCAAGATCGACGGCCAGGATATCAGCGCGATCACGCAGGACAGCCTGCGCCACGCGATCGCGCTCGTGCCGCAGGATATTTCGCTGTTCCATCGCACCGTGTTCGAGAACATCGCGTACGGACGTCCGGATGCGAGCCGCGAGGAAGTGCTCGCCGCCGCCCGCGAGGCGCGCTGCACGGACTTCATCGAGGCGATGCCGGAAGGATTCGACACGATCGTCGGCGACCGCGGCGTGAAGCTGTCGGGCGGTCAACGTCAGCGCATCGCGATCGCGCGCGCGATTCTGAAGAACGCGCCGATTCTGCTGCTCGACGAAGCGACGTCGGCGCTCGACAGCGCATCGGAAGAAGCGATTCAGCAGGCGCTCGACCGGCTGATGGTCGGCCGCACCGTGATCGCGATCGCGCACCGTCTGTCGACGCTGCAGAATTTCGACCGCATCATCGTGATGAGCGCGGGCAAGGTCATCGACGACGGCCCGCCGCAAGAATTGCGCGAGCGGCCGGGGCTGTATCGCGAGTTGCTGGCGAAGCAGCACGGCAAGGTGCCGTCGATCGTCGCGACGCCGCACAAGCAGCCGGCGTAAGCGTCATCAAGCAAAAAGGCCGCGTTTTCCGCAAGGAACGCGGCCTTTTTCACGTCTTGAGGTCGCGCAGAAAGTTGTCGCGCCACACCGAGACGTTGTTGTCGCGCAATTGCGCCATCATCTCTTCGTAGCGCGCTTTTCGCTCGTTCAAAGGCATGCTGAGCGCGATGGCGAGTGCATCGGCCATGCCGTCGATATCGAGCGGATTGACGATGAGCGCGGCCGTCAGCTCGCGCGCCGCGCCGGCGAATTGCGACAGCACGAGCACGCCGGGATCGTCCGGATTCTGCGCCGACACATATTCCTTCGCGACGAGATTCATGCCGTCGCGCAACGGCGTGACGAGACCCACGTGCGCCTCGCGGAACAGCGCGGCGAGCACCGGCCGCTCGTACTGACGATGGATATAGCGAATCGGCGTCCAGTCGAGTTCGGCGTATCGCCCGTTGATGCGGCCCGATTCCGCTTCGAGCTGCAAGCGGATGTCGCGATAGGCATCGACATCGGAGCGGGTCGGCGGCGCGATCTGCAGGAACGACACGTTGTTGCGCTGCTGCGGATCGTGTTCGATCAGCCGCTCGAACGCGCGAAAACGCTCGACGAGCCCTTTCGAATAATCGAGACGATCGACGCTCATCACGAGCTTGCGATGATGCAGCGTCGACTTGACGATTTCCACGTCGCGTCCGCGCTCGCCGTCTTTCGCGAGCGCGGCGATTTCATCCGGATAGACGCCGATCGGATACGCCGCCGCACGCAGCGTCTGACCGAACGCGCGAATCGCGACCGGCTTCGCGCCGTCGCGCTGCAACGCGCCGCCCGCTTCTGTTTCGATGTAATCGCAGAACGCGCGCAGGTCCGGCTCCGTCTGAAAACCGAGCAAATCGAACGCGCACAGCGCCTCGACCAGTTCGCGATGACGCGGCACGCTCAACAGAATCTGCGACGCCGGAAACGGAATGTGCAGAAAGAAGCCGATGCGATTCTTCACGCCCAATGCGCGCAGCGCCTGCGCGAACGGAATCAGGTGATAGTCGTGCACCCAGATCACGTCGTCGGGCTTGAGCAGCGGCGCGAGCTGCGCCGCGAGCCAGCGATTCACGCGGCAATAGCCGTCGTATTCGTGCCGGTCGAACTCGATCAGGTCCGGCCGATAGTGAAACGCGGGCCAGAGCGTCGCATTCGAGAAGCCGCGATAGTACTGGTCGTAATCGCGCCGCACGAGTCCGATGGTCGCGAACGTCACCGGTCCGTGCTCTTCGAGCTTGATGTCGTCAGGTGCGGACGTGAGCACGTCCCCGCTCCAGCCGAACCACATGCCGCCGGTTTCCTTGAGCGCGTCGTAGACGCCGACCGCAAGCCCGCCCGCCGCGGGCCCGCCTTCGGAAATCGGCGCGACGCGATTCGAAACGATGATCAGCCGGCTCACGCGTGCTTCCCCGCCGTGCCCGCGATTACTTGCAGCCAGTCGAGCAGCAACTCGACCGATTCGATGCGCGCGCGCGCAACCGTATCGCCGGGGCCGACCTTGATCGACAGGCCATCGAACTCGTTCACGACCGCGAAACCTTTTTCATCGGTGAGATCGTCGCCGATAAACACCGGCTTGCGCCCCGTGAACGGCGGCTCGCCCATGTACGCGCGCACCGCGCGGCCCTTGTCGACGTCCTTCGGCTTGATCTCGTAGACCATCTTGCCCGGCTGCAGCACGTAGGCATCGGCATATTCCGCGACGAGCTTTTGCGTCGCCGCGCGCGCCGCCGGCTCGCGGTCGGGCGCATTGCGGTAATGCAGCGCGAGCGCCGCGCCCTTGATTTCGAGCAGCATGCCCGGATTCGCGCTGACGACTTTCTCGAGCGCGTGCTCCATGCGCAGGAGCCGCTCGTCGTTGAAGCCGATGCGCTGCACATCGCCGTTCGAATCGCGCCGTTCCGCGCCGTGCATGCCCGCGACGGGCAGATCGTCCATCTGCAGGAACGAATCGATATTGTCGATGCCGCGCCCCGATACGACCGCGACCGCGCCGTTGGTCGCGCGTCTCAACGCGGCGAGGATGTCGGGCACCGAGCGCGGCACGAAGATGCCATCGGGCGTCGAGGCGAGTTCGACGAGCGTGCCGTCGAAATCGAAGAAAAAGGCGGTCTCGGCAAGAGACAGGGAATCGGGAAGAATTTGCATCGATCTTTGGCCTGTGGTTTGCCTGTGATGTGGCGCGCGGTCCGTTTCGGACGACGCAATGCGTGCGAATCTTACCGCGCGAAGGCTTTCAATTCAGAAAGCTCCGAACTTTCAGCTTTCGACGTGCGGCCTTTCAGCGCGCTTGAACCATGCGGCAAATCGTCTCAAAAATAGTCCGATAGCGACATGATGCGCTGGAGACGCGTGAAAGGCGTGTATTTTGCGACGAAGTTCAAATCGAATCATCCTGCAACGCCATTCCCGATGCACGCTTCGTTCCTCGAATTTCCCGCGCGGCGCCTCGTCGCCCTTCTCTCGCTGTGCGCCCTCGCCGCCTGTTCGAAGCCCGCCGAGCCGTGGCATCTGACGGATGTATCGGGCCATCTGCCGGATCTCGACTTCTCGCTCATCGACGATGGCGGCGCGAGCGTCACCGGACGATCCTTCGCCGGGAAGACGACGCTCGTCTACTTCGGCTACACGCATTGCCCCGATGTCTGCCCGGAAACGATGGCGCGCCTGATGCAAGTGCTGCAACGCGTTGGGCCGGATGCGGACGAGACGCGCATCGTCTTCGTTTCGGTCGACCCGGCGCGCGACACGCCCGCGCTTTTGCGCTCCTACGTGCGCGCCTTCGACGACAAGCACGCGGTCGGCCTGACCGGCACGGATCGCGCGATCGAGAAAGTCGCGCAGCGTTATCGCGTCGCGTATCAGATGGAAAAGCGCGATCCGGACGGCGCGTATGAAGTCACGCACAGTTCGGCCGTCTATATCTTCGATGCCGCCGGTCACGCGCGCCTGCTCGCGACCGATCACGATTCGATCGACGCCATCGCGGCCGATCTGAAGCGCGTGATCCACGCAAAGGACGCCTGACGATGAGCACGCTGCTTTACTGGCTCGATCCGTGGGAGCCGTCGCCGACGGTCGTGATCGCGGTGCTCGTCGCGGGGATTCTGTTCGCGCGCGGGGCGCGGCATGCGCGCGTGTCGGTGTCGCGGCGCATCGCGTTCTGGTTCGGCCTCGTTGCGCTTTACGTGGCGCTGCACACGCGGCTCGATTACTTCTTCGAGCACGAATTCTTCATGCATCGATTGCAGCATCTCGTGCTGCATCATCTCGGTCCGTTTCTGATCGCGCTGTCGTATCCGGGCGCGGCGCTGCGTGCGGGCATTCCGTTCGGATGGCGGCAGCGCTGGTTGCGTCCGGCCGCGCAAACGCGCATTGCGCGCGTCTTTTGCGATGTCGTGTTCAATCCCGTGATCGCCGTCGCGCTGTTCGTCGGGCTGATCTATTTCTGGCTGCTGTCGCCGATCCACTTCAAGGCGATGCTCGATTACCGGCTCTATCGCGTAATGAACTGGAGCATGGTGATCGACGGCCTGTTGTTCTGGTGGCTCATTCTCGACCCGCGGCCCGCGCCGCCCGCGCGCCTCGCGCCCGGCAGACGGATTCTCGTCGTGATCGCCGCGATTCCGCCGCAGATCATTCTCGGCGCGTACATCTTCTTCACGCCGCACGAGCTGTATCCGATCTATTCGATTTGCGGCCGCGCGTTCACCTGGATCACGCCGATGCGCGATCAGCAGATCGGCGGCCTGTTGCTGTGGATTCCCGGATCGATGATGAGCGTGATCGGCGCGCTGATTGCGCTGCGTCACTGGCTGCGGCTGTCGGCGCGCTCGCGGCTCATCAAGGAACGCAGCGTCGCGATCGCGGCGCCCGTCAACGTCAGCGCGTCATGAAGGAAAACCGGGACGGCGCATCCAGACGTGCGGAATGCCGTCTTCGTCATGCACACCCGACGACGGCACGAAGCCGAACGCGCCGTAGAAGCGCTGCAAGTGCGCCTGTGCGTGAAGGCTGACCGGCTGATCGGGCCATTGCTTCAGGATCTGCTCGAGCGCGCGTTCGAGCATCGCATTGCCGAGCTTCAGGCCGCGAAACTTCGCGGTCGTCAGCACGCGGCCGATGCGCACGTCCTTCTCGCCCTCGTCCGGATGACCCGGCAACAGCACGCGCAGATAACCCGCGAGCGCAGGGCGCTTCTCGCCTTCGCCATATGCGAGAAGATGCCACGCGTCGACATCGAGGCCGTCGATATCGCCATACACGCAATTCTGCTCGACGACGAACACGGCGCTACGGGCCGCGAGCATGTCGTAGACCTCGGTCGTCGACAGATCGTCGAAGCGCTTCCAGCGCCATTCGAGTTGGGAGAGTGAGTCGGTCATTGGAGTAGGTGTGGCAGAAACGTTGCAATTATGCCGTGCCGCCACGGGACGCAGAATCGGTGGCTACCGGCGTTCCGAAAAAGAAAAAGCCCTGACGGATCAGGGCTTTTCAAGTGGAGGCGCGGACCGGAGTCGAACCGGTCTAAACGGCTTTGCAGGCCGCTGCATAACCGCTTTGCTACCGCGCCACAAGCGGTTCTGGTGCCACCGGCAATTGACCGGCTGAGCCACCAAACAAAAAGGGAAGCTTGGCTTCCCCTTTGACTGGAGCGGGAGACGAGTCTCGAACTCGCGACCTCAACCTTGGCAAGGTTGCGCTCTACCAACTGAGCTACTCCCGCGTGTTACTGCTTTCTTTTGCTCTTGCTTCGCTTGCTGCGTCGCGTCGTGCATCAGAGAAACGAGATTATGTAGAAGCCAAAGAAGGCTGTCAACTGTTTTGTGAGAGGATTTTTTCGCTTCGACGCAATTTTTGCAATGAGCGCGTTTTCCGCCTCAAAGCATGCCGCCGCGCTCGCGAATCTGCGGCCACGCGAGCTTCATGTAGTAGAGCATCGACCAGACGGTGAGGAACGCGGCGACGTAGATGAGCCACAGGCCCCACACGCGCGTGTCGATGATCCATTGGGTGCCGGCGATCTTCAGCGGCCCGTAGAACAGCAGCATCGGGATCGCGACCATCTGGCACACGGTCTTGAACTTGCCGAGCTGATTCACCGCGACGCTCTTCGATGCGCCGATCTGCGCCATCCATTCGCGCAGCGCGGAAATCGTGATTTCGCGTCCAACGATGATGAGCGCGATCACCGCATTGAGCCGCGACAGTTGCACGAGCACGAGCAGCGCGGCGGTGACCATCAGCTTGTCGGCAACGGGATCGAGGAACGCGCCGAACGACGACGTCTGATTGAGCTTGCGCGCGAGAAAGCCGTCGAACCAATCGGTGAGTGCGGCGAGCACGAAGATGACCATGCCGAGCAGGTTGCGATGCTCCGGGCTCATCATCATGTCCGGCAGATAGAACACGCCCACGACGAGCGGAATCAGCACGATTCGCAGCCACGTCAGGAAGATCGGTAGATTGAACGGCATGGGCGAAAGCGGTTGAGGGACATGTAAGGAAGCCGCCATTGTGCCGCGTCGATCCGGCGCTCACAAGGCGGCGCACCGCTGTGGCGCGCCGCGCGGCCGGCTTTGCGGCTCAATGCAACTGACGATAAATCTGCTGCGCGAGCGCGAGCGAAATGCCTTCGACGCTCGCCAGGTCCTCGACGCTCGCCGCCTGCACGCCGCGCAATCCGCCAAAACGCGACAGGAGCCGCTGACGCCGTTTCGCGCCGACGCCTTCCAGTTCCTCCAGCCGCGAAGTCTGGCGCGCCTTTGCCCGCTTCGCGCGCATCCCGGTGATGGCGAAGCGGTGCGCCTCGTCGCGGATCTGCGCGACGAGCATCAGCGCCGCGCTTTCCTTGCCGAGTTCGAGCGCGGCGCGGCCGTCGGCGAACACGAGCGTCTCCAGGCCGACCTTGCGCCCTTCTCCTTTCGCTACGCCTACCAGCATGCCGTGATCCAGACCCAGCTCGGAGAACACCTGCCGCGCGATTTCCACCTGGCCCTTGCCGCCGTCGATCAGCACGATGTTCGGCAGCGTGCCGCCCGCCGCGACCGGTTCGGCGCCATCGGGCGTGACGTTGGGATCGGCGGCATCGTCGGGTTGCAGAGTCGCGGCTTCATCGTTGGCGTTCGCGGCGGCCTGCGCGACCATCTTCTCGTATCGGCGCGTGAGCACCTGCCGCATCGCGGCGTAATCGTCGCCCGGCGTGATGCCGGTGATGTTGTAGCGCCGGTATTCGCCCGACTGCATCTTGTGATGGTGATACACGACGCACGATGCCTGCGTCGCCTCGCCCATCGTATGGCTGATGTCGAAGCACTCGATGCGCAGTTGCGCGAGATCGTCCATCTCCATGGACAGCGTGTCCGCGAGCGCGCGCGTGCGCGCCTGCTGCGAACCCTGTTCCGACAATAGGCGCGCGAGCGCGAGCTTGGCGTTGTTCTCGGCCATCGAGAGCCACGCGCGCTTTTGCCCTTGCGGCTGACGCAGCAGCGTGACCTTGTGCCCCGCCTGCTCGATCAGCAGATCGACGAGCTCGCGGCTCGACGGCGCATGACTCACGACGAGCACCGGCGGCACGCGATTGCCGATGTAATGCTGCGCCATGAAGGCTTCCAGCACTTCGGATTCCAGCGAGCTTTCGCGTGGCTCTTCGGACTCGGTTTCGGTTTCCGTTTCGGTGGGCGCATCTACCGTTTCGTTGGCATCCGCAAGCTCGTCTTCGTCGCCGAGCGCCATCGCGCTTTCGACGTGCGCCGGGAAATACGCCTTGTCGCCCAGATGCCGGCCGCCGCGCACCATCGCGAGATTCACGCATACCTTGCCCCCGAGCGCGACGACCGCGAGGATATCGACATCGCTCTCGCCACCGACTTCGATCGCCTGCTGATGCAGCACGGTCGACAGCGAGCTCATCTGATTGCGCACCGCCGCGGCCTGTTCGAACTTGAGATCCGCGGCGAACGCGTGCATCTTCTGCTCGAGCTCCTTCATCACCTCGCCCTGACGCCCGAGCAAAAAGCGCGACGCATTCGACACGTCGCGCGCGTAATCCTCTTCGTTGATCAAGCCGGTGCACGGCGCGGTGCAGCGCCCGATCTGATGCAGCAAACACGGCCGCGTGCGGTTGTTGAACACCGAGTCCTCGCAGGTGCGCAACTGGAAGACGCGCTGCAGGATCTGGATGCTCTCGCGCACCGCCCACGCGCTCGGAAACGGGCCGAAATACTGGTTCTTCTTGTCGACCGCGCCGCGGTAATACGCCATGCGCGGAAACTTGTGGCCGGTGAGCTTGAGAAACGGATACGACTTGTCGTCGCGAAAAAGGATGTTGTAGCGCGGCGCGAGCGCCTTGATCAGATTGTTTTCGAGCAGCAGCGCTTCGGCTTCCGAGCGCGTGACGGTCGTCTCGATCTTGCGGATGCGCGTGACCATCATCGCGATGCGCGGCGAATGCAGCGTCTTCGTGAAGTAGCTCGACACGCGTTTCTTCAGATTGCGCGCCTTGCCGACGTAGAGCACGTTGCCGTCGCCGTCGTAGTAGCGGTACACGCCGGGCAGATGCGGCAATTGCGCGAGCGTCGTTTTCGGGTCGAAATCCGGTTGGAGGGCGTCGGTGTCAGTCATGCAGCAAGGGGACGAAAGGCATCGGCACGACGGTGAGCCGTGCCTGGAGCGTTATCTTAGAATCGCCAGTTTAGAACATTAAACCGCGCGCCTTCGTCCTCATGACTACGCTTGCCGCCAATCAGGAACTCGCCTGCGACATCTTCTGCGCGGTCGTCGACAATTTCGGCGACATCGGCGTGTGCTGGCGTCTCGCGCGGCAGTTGCACGCGGAGCACGGCTGGCGCGTGCGTCTTTTCGTCGACGATCTGACTGTCTTTCACGCGCTCTGCCCCGACGTCGATGCGACGCTGCCGCGCCAGGAGGCGATGGGCATCGCGATCGAGCACTGGCGCGAGCCTGCGCATGCGGGCGACACGCTTGCCATCGCCGATGTCGTGATCGAGGCGTTCGCGTGCGAATTGCCGCATGCGTACATCGCCGCGATGGCACGCCGCGATCCGAAGCCGGTCTGGATCAATCTCGAATATCTGAGTGGCGAGGATTGGGTCGCCGATTTCCACATGCGCCCGTCGCCGCATCCGCGCTATCCGCTCGACAAGAGCTTCTTCTTTCCCGGGCTCGGCAAGGGCACGGGCGGCGTGCTGAAGGAACGCGATCTCGACGCGCGCCGCGAGCGCTTCGATGCGAACGCGTGGTGGCGCGAGCGCGTCGGGATCGAGCGGCCGGGCGGCGAACATACGGTCGTGTCGCTGTTCGCATATGAGAATCCGGCGGTCGACGCGCTCCTCGCGCAATGGCGCGACGGCGATGTGCCCGTCGTGCTGCTCGTTCCCGAAGGCCGCATCTCGGGCGCGGTCGCACGCTTTTTCGACGTGCCGAACTTCATCGCCGGCACGACGGCGCGCGCCGGCGCGCTGGAGGCGCACGCGCTCGGCTTCGTCGAGCAAACGCGTTTCGACGAGCTGCTCTGGGCCGCCGACATCAACTTCGTGCGCGGCGAGGATTCGTTCGTGCGCGCGCAATGGGCGATGAAGCCCTTCGTCTGGCACATCTACCCGCAAGCCGACGACGCCCATCTGCCCAAGCTCGACGCCGCGCTCGCGCATTACACGCGCACGCTCGATCCGTCCGCGCGCGAGGCGGCCGCACGCTTCTGGCACGCGTGGAATGGCGTGGGCGTTCCCGACTGGGCGGACTTTTGGGCGCATCGGCGAGAATGGGAGCGCCGCGCCGTGAAGTGGGCGAAGGAACTCGCGGGCATCGGCGATCTGGCCGGCAATCTCGCCGCCCATGTGGCCTCGCGAATCAGCAGACGAAACTCGCGCTGACGCGTTTCCGGAGCGCCAATCGACTGGCCAAACAAGCAAAAACTCAGTTAAAATAAGCGGTTATCCGAGGAAGCAAGGCGCAGTTCGTCCAGTTTTGCGCCGCGAAGATCAAGCCATTTGCTCAAGCCGTTCGCGGCAGATCCCTCGTTAGCCCGAACACTCGCACGGCGGCGGCATAAAACCGAGGCACCGCCGCCGTCGGATCGATTCATTTCAGGCATTCAAGCCAAATCCATTCGTACAGGACCCAGTTTTATGAAGACCGCACAAGAACTCCGCGTCGGCAACGTCGTCATGATCGGCAACGATGCCATGGTCGTGCAGCGCGCCGAGTACAACAAGTCGGGCCGCAACGCCGCGGTCGTGAAGATGAAGTTCAAGAACCTGCTGACGGCAGCGGGCATGGAAACCGTCTACAAGGCTGACGACAAGTTCGACGTCGTCGTGCTCGATCGCAAGGAAGTGACGTACTCGTACTTCGCCGATCCGATGTACGTCTTCATGGACGCCGACTACAACCAGTTCGAAGTCGAAGCCGAAATGATGGGCGACGCGCTCAACTACCTCGAAGACGGCATGGCGTGCGAAGTCGTGTTCTACAACGAAAAGGCCATCTCGGTCGAACTGCCGACCACGCTGGTTCGGGAGATCGTCTACACGGAACCGGCCGTCAAGGGCGATACGTCGTCGGGCAAGGTGCTGAAGACCGCCAAGCTGAACACCGGCTTCGAACTGCAAGTGCCGCTCTTCTGCAACATCGGCGACAAGATCGAAATCGACACCCGCACGAATGAATATCGCAGCCGCGCGTAAGCCTTACGCCGCTGTGTCGTAAGCCGAACGGCCGGTGCAGCGCACCGCCCGATCGGTTCAAAAAAGCGCCCCATCGCGGGCGCTTTTTCTTTTGCATGAATTTTTTGACAATTTCAGGCAAACTTTACCGGTCGCGCCCCGATACGCTCCACCGCCGATTCCCCCAGCCGCCCGCGCTGGCCCCGCGTGCGCGACGCACATCGGAAAAATTAACTGCCTGGCACGGTTTCTGCTCGGTCAACCAGATCAAGATTTCCAAGCCGACATGCAAAGCACGCCTTTCATCCGGAGCAGGTTTCTGATCGTCGCGGCGCTCGCATTGCCCGCCTTTGCTCTCATCGCCGGCTGCAAGTCGAGTCCGGCGACATCGGCGAATGCGAACACCGGCGGCGAAATCGCAACCGACGACGCTGCGCTCGCCGCTCGCGTGAAAGCCGCGCTCGCCGCCGATCCGCAGTTGAAGCCATTGCCGGTGAGCGTCGCGACGTATCGCGGCGTCGTGCAGTTGTCGGGATACGCAGATTCGGAGGTGCAGATTCAGAAAGCGCTGGCCGTGGCGCGCAGTGTCCCGGGCGTGCAGTCGGTCAGCAACGAACTGCATCTCAGACCGCAATGACGCGCTTGCAGCACAACGATGCCGAACGAGTTACGCAGGACAAAAAACCGCAGCGGGGTACGCGCCGAACGCCGGAAAGCGGCGCGGTATTCCGCCCACGACACGCCCGATCCCACGCGGAAACGGCGCATTACAGTCCACTTTGATACGTTGGTCCGCCATGCCACACGCACTGATTGTCGAAGACGATCCCAATAGCCTCTCCGGCCTGTCCGCGATCCTCACGGCAGACGGCTTTTCCGTCGATACCGCGACGACGCTCGCCGAGGCGCGCTCCGCGCTGACCCGCTTCATCCCCGATGTCGTGCTGATCGACCTGAATCTGCCGGACGGCAGCGGTCTCGACTTGTTGCCGAGCCTGCCCTCGCAACCGCCCGATGGCGCGCTGCCGGTCATCGTGATGACAGGGAATGCGACGGTGGAAAGCGCGATCGAAGGCTTGCGACACGGCATCTGGGACTATCTGCTGAAGCCCGTGAACATCCCGCGCTTGCGCAGCTTGCTTGCGCGCATTCCGCGGCCGTACGAGCTCACCGAGGAAGTCCAGTCGCTGCGAACGACGCTGCGCGATCTCGGCCATTTCGGCGACATGATCGGCCGCAGCGCAGCGATGCAGCACGTCTACGATCTGATCGAGCACACCGCGCCGACCGAAGCCGCTGTGCTGATCTGCGGCGATCCGGGCACGGGCAAGAAGATCGCGGCGCGCACGATCCATCAATTGAGCCGCCGTCGCAAAGGCCCGTTCGTCACGTTCGATTGCTCCGCGAGCCGCCAGGCGCCCGACGGCACGCAGCGCTCGATGGAAAGCATTCTCTTCGGCCATGAGCGCAACGCCTTCGCGGGCGCCGAGAACCGCGAGCCGGGTCTGCTCGAACAGGCGGGCGGCGGCACGCTGTTCCTCGACCAGATCGATTTGCTGCCCGCCGCGCAACAGGAAGCGCTCCTGCGCGCGCTCGATTCGCAGACGTTCATGCGCGTCGGCGGCAGCAATCGAATCATGACGGACTTCCGCCTGATCGCCGCGTCCCGCACGCCGATGCGCGAAGCCGTCGCGAGCGGCGCGATGCGCGAGGATCTGTTTCAGCGTCTGTCGGCGTCGTCGATCATGCTGCCGCCGCTCGCCGATCGCGACGACGACATCGCGCTGATCGCCGAAACGCTCGTCGACGAATTGAACCGCGAGAATCACATCACCGGAATCACGAGCGGCTCGCCGAAGCGTATCAGCCCGGCGTTTATCCGCGAGTGCATCGCGACCGAATGGCCCGGCAACGTGCGCGAGCTGCGCGAGCGCGTGCGGCGCGCGTATCACGCGTCGGGCGAGACGATCGAGACATTGCGCGTCGATGAGCCGGGCGGCCTCGGCGGTCGCGGTCTCAACGGCAGCAGCGTGCAGGTGACGGTCGGCACCGCGCTCGCGGACGTCGAGGACATGCTGATTCGCGCGACGCTCGAAGCGGTCGGTGGCACGCGTCACCGCGCGGCGACGCTGCTCGGCATCAGCCCGAAGACGCTCTACAACAAGCTGCAGCGGATGAAGCTGGAATCGTCCTGATTTCACCTGCCACAAAAAAACGCCACGAGATCCGTGGCGTTTTTCGTTTACCCGAGCATCTCTTTGACGAGCGCGCGCGCCGCCTGATATTCGGCCTGCGCCTGCAGCTTGCTCCAGCGCAGCGCCTTGCCGCGCGGACGCATCTGCTTGAGACGCTGCGCCGACGCCTTCGGCGGCGTATAGCGCAACTGCTCCAGCACCTTGCCCGCCTCTTCCGGCTGATTGCAGATCAGCGCCATGTCGCAGCCCGCCGTGAGCGCGGCCGTCGCGGCCTCGGTGAGCGTGCCGCCCGCGCGCGCGGCTTCCATCGACAGATCGTCGCTGAAGATCGCCCCGTTGAAGCCGAGCCTACCGCGCAGGATGTCCTGCAGCCAGATGCGCGAGAATCCCGCCGGTTTGTCGTCGACCTTCGTGTAAATCACATGCGCCGGAATCACCGACGCCAGCGACATGCCGAGCCAGTCGTACGGGCGCACATCGGCGGCGAGGATCTCGTCGAGCGTGCGATCGTCGGTCGGCAGCGCGACGTGCGAATCGGCTTCGGCGAAACCATGACCCGGAAAATGCTTGCCGCAGTTCGCCATGCCCGCGAGCGCGAGGCCGTGATTCAGGCTCTTCGCGAGCATTGTCACGACGCGCGGATCGGCGTGAAAGGCGCGATCGCCGACCACTTTCGACTGTCCGTAGTTCAGATCGAGCACCGGCGTGAAGCTCATGTCGATGCCGCACGCGCGCAACTCCGACGCGAGCACGTAGCCGAACGCGGTCGCCGCCTTCGTCGCGGCGAGCACGTCCTTGTCCCACAGCTCGCCGAGCTTGCCCGGCGCGGGCAGCACGGTGAAGCCGTCGGTGCGAAAACGCTGCACGCGGCCACCTTCGTGATCGACGGCGATCAGGATGTCATCGCGCACCGCGCGGATCGCATCGGTCAGCGCGACGAGTTGCGCGCGGTCGGTGAAATGCCGCGCGAAGAGAATGATGCCGCCCGTCATCGGATGCGTGATGCGTTCGATATCCGCGTCGGAGAGCGTCGTGCCGGCGACGTCGAACATGACGGGGCCGAGAGTGCGTTTCATCGGATTCAATTGGCTTTTAGTCTTGGTTGGATTGAATTCAGGATTGGCCGGGCGCGCTGTCGGCCACTTCCGCGATCACGAACGACACCGCGTAATCGCGCTCGTCGCTGACCGTGACTTTCGCCGTGATGCCGCGTTGCTCGAGCCATTGCGCGAGTTCGCCGGAGGCCGCGATCATCGGCTTGCCGCTCGGCTCGTTGAGCGTCTGCAGCGCGCGCCACGTCATCGGCCAGCGCATGCCGAGGCCGATCGCCTTCGAGAACGCTTCCTTGGCCGAAAAGCGCGTCGCGAGAAACGCGAGACCGCGCACTTCCGAACGCGCATTGCGCGCGTGGTAGACGCGCAGTTCGTCGGGGCCGAGCACCTTTTCGGCGAAGCGGCCCTTGGTGCGTCTCATGACCGCCGCGACGCGGCTCACCTGCACGACGTCCGTGCCAATTCCGTAGATCGTCATGATGTGCCCGCTCAGCGCGCGTTGGCCGACGCGAGACGCGACGCGACCATGATCGCCTTCATCTCGCGCACGGCGTTGTCCCAGCCCGCGAAGATCGAATGCGCGACGATCGCATGTCCGATGTTCAGCTCGACGATGCCCGGCAGCGCCGCGATCGCCTGCACGTTGGTGTAGTGCAGGCCGTGGCCCGCGTTCACCTTCAGCCCGAGCGCGTTGCCGACATCGACGCTCGCCGCGACGCGCTCGAATTCGCGTTGCTGTTCGGCTTCGTCGTGCGCTTCGGCATATCGGCCCGTGTGCAGTTCGATGACGGGCGCGCCGGCCTCTTTCGCGGCGCGAATCTGCGTCTCGTCAGGATCGATGAAAAGCGACACGCGCGCGCCCGCGTCGGCGAGTTGCCTGCACGCGGCCTTGACCTCTTCGAAGCGGCCCGCGACATCGAGGCCGCCTTCAGTCGTCACTTCCTGACGCTTTTCCGGCACGAGACAGACGTCGTGCGGCTTGATCTCGCACGCGATGTCGAGCATCTCGCGCGTCACCGCGCATTCGAGGTTCATGCGCGTTTTGAGGAGCGGACGCAGCGTGCGCACATCGGCATCGACGATATGACGGCGATCCTCGCGCAGATGCAGCGTGATGGCGTCCGCGCCCGCTTCCTCGGCGGCGAGCGCCGCGCGGATTGGATCGGGATACGACGTGCCGCGCGCGTTGCGCAACGTGGCGACGTGATCGATGTTCACGCCCAGATCGATCACATTCGCAGGCGATGTGAGAAAGAAGCTCATAGTTTTTGCAGGTCGATCAATATCTGACGGGTGGCGAGCGGCGTGCCGCCCAGGTAGTGATTCAGCAGAAAGCGCATCAGCGTCTTGCTCTGCGCGGCGGTCTGCGGATTCGTGTAGTCGTCGCGCTCCATGTCGATGAGCGTTTGCCCCGAAATCATCGGCCATTGCGCCGGAAGATCGTCCGACGCCTCGCGCACGCCGCGGTCTGGATCGAAGACATAGCGGGCGTCGGCGAGGACCGGCTGGCGTGTCACCGTGCGCACGAGATTCATCGCGTAGCCGGTTTCGCGCAGCAGCACGCATTCGAATGAACGCAACACCTGAGCGGCGGGTTCGTCGTGCGCGAGGCGCGAGAGCGTCAGCACGTAATGGTTGAAGAGCGCCGGATGCGCGTCCTCGCGGGCGCAGAACTTCACCAGCAATTCATTGACGTAGAAGCCGCATAGCAACGCGTCGCCGGCGAGCGGCAACATGCCGCCGACCCATTCGGCGGTCGTCAGCGTGCGGACTTCGCCCTTGCCGGTCCACGAAAGTCCCAGCGGCTGAAACGTCTGCAATACGCCGCGCAGCGCGGAATGCGGACGCTTCGCGCCCTTCGCGACGAGCGCGACGCGCCCGTGATCGCGCGAGAACACGTCGATGATCAGACTCGTCTCGCGATACGGATAACTGTGCAGCACGAATCCCGGCTGCTCGGCGACGCGAAAATCCGAACGCGGCTTTCTCGGCGCAGACTCGGCATCGGATGTCGATGACGGCGCCGCGCGCCGCCGCTTTGGCACGGCGCGCGCGGCCGGGCGCTCTTCCGCGTCGAAATCGTCGTCGGGACGATCATCGGCGGGCGGAATCATCCGGGCGTCGTTCGGGCCGTCGTCCATGCATCACTCGTAGCCGTACGCGCGCAGGCCCGCTTCGTTGTCCGCCCAGCCGCTCTTCACCTTGACGAAGGTTTCGAGATACACGGGACCGTCGAAGAGCTTCTCCATGTCGAGCCGCGCCTCGGTGCTGATCTGCTTCAGCTTCGCGCCCTTCTGGCCGATGATCATCGCCTTGTGCATGTCGCGATCGACGAGAATCGTCGCGAACACGCGGCGCAGACGCCCTTCGGTCTCGAACTTGTCGATGAGCACCGTGCTCGTGTACGGCAGTTCGTCGCCGGTCCAGCGGAACACCTTCTCGCGCAGAATTTCGGCGGCGAGGAAGCGTTCGCTGCGATCGGTCAGATCGTCCTCGCCGTAGATCGGCTCGCCTTCCGGCAGATACGGCTTCACGACCGACAAGAGGCGCTTGATGTCGTCGACGTTTTTCGCCGACAGCGGCACGATCTCGCGGAAGTCCCGCAAGGCCGACATCTGCTGCATGAAGGGAAAGAGCGAACTCTTGTCGCCGACGCGATCCAGCTTGTTTGCGATCAGCAAAGTCGGCGTGCCGGTCGGGATCAGATCGAGCACCTTTTGGTCGTCCGGACCGAAGCGGCCCGCTTCGATCACGAAGAGAATCGCATCGACGGACGTGAGCGTCGACGTCACCGCGCGGTTCAGCGAGCGATTCAGCGCGCCGCTGTGACGTGTCTGGAAACCGGGCGTGTCGACGAAAATGTACTGCGCGTCGTCGAACGTGTTGATGCCGGTGATGCGGTGGCGCGTCGTCTGCGCCTTGCGCGAGGTGATGCTCACCTTCTGGCCGACGAGCGCGTTCATGAGCGTCGACTTGCCGACGTTAGGACGGCCGACGATCGCGACCATGCCGCAGCGGAAACCGGAAGAAGTAGGAGCGTTCATAGATGTGTGCGGCAAGAAGTCGTTGGGGCGCGGGGGCGCGATGTGCGCTCGATGCGCGCGTCAGTGACCGGCGTCGGCGGCGCGCACGACGCGGCCCGCGGGCGCATCCGCGGCGGCGCTGTTGCGCGTGCCGGCGTCGTCGTCGCGTTCGTCGGACGGCGCGGGCTTGTCCGCATTCGCGCTGCGTTCGGACGTTTGCGTCGCATCGCTTTTCGCCGCTTTCTCCGGCCGGTGAATGACGGCGCGTTCGGGCTTGTCGGCGGCTGCGTAAGCGCCCGCCGACGGCTCGACGTGCGTCGCGCGAATCACGGCGAGCGGCGCGGTGGCCGGGCGTTCCTGCGGCGCCTGCTGCGTGCCGTGCGGTGCATGTTGACGCTCGCGACGATCGGGCGACCGCAGATCGAGCGCCGCCTGAATGCCGGTGACGCCGGGCACCACTTCGGGCTCGACCTGCTTCGCCGCGCGCGCGCCCTTGCGCTTCGGCTTCATGCCGAGCGTCGGTGCAGCGGCCATCACTTCGTCGAGCGCCTTCTTCGCGGCAGCCTGCTCGGCGGCGCGGCGGCTCGCGCCGGAACCGGACACTTTCACGTCGAGTTTCGGCACCGTGCATTCGACTTCGAACTGCTGATTGTGCGCGGCGCCGTGCGTTGCGATAACGGTGTAAGTCGGCAACGCGATCTTGTGGCCCTGGAGATATTCCTGCAGAAGCGTCTTCGCATCCTTGCCGATGGTGCGCGGATCGATGTGATCGAGCACCGGCGTGTACAGCCGCTTGATGACGGTGAAAGCGGCGTCGAAACCGCCGTCGAGGAAGATGGCGCCGAAGATTGCTTCGAGCGTGTCGGCGAGAATCGACGGACGGCGAAAGCCGCCGCTGCGCAATTCGCCTTCGCCGAGCCGCAGGCCTTCGGACACGTTCAACGCCTGCGCGATTTCGTAAAGCGACTGCTGTTTGACCAGATTCGCGCGCACGCGCGACAGGTCGCCTTCGTCGAGTTTGCTGAATCGTTGGAACAAAAGCGCGGCCACCACGCAATTTAGAACGGAATCGCCGAGAAATTCGAGCCGTTCATTGTGCGTGGCGCTGTGACTGCGGTGGGTCATCGCCTGGCGCAGCAATTCCGCATTGCGAAATTCGTACCGCAGCCGGCTTTCCAACGGAGAAGATGGCATGGAGAGAGTATAACGCGGGCGCGCGGGCGGACGATTCCGCCGGACCGCGCCGGAAAACGCGTGGCGAGACGGTGTTAGCCGCGCTTCTTCACGCCGTTTCGAAGCTTGTTTTAAGAATGAGCAACGCCGGCTGTCTCAGGAGACGAGCCGGCGTGATGTGTGTTCACTGGAAAGCGCCGATGCGCTTGAGATTGCTGAAGTTCATCCAGATGAAGAAGGCGCGCCCGACGATGTTCTTGTCCGGCACGAAGCCCCAGTAGCGGCTGTCCGCGCTGTTGTCGCGGTTGTCGCCCATCATGAAGTAGTTGCCCGGCGGGACTTTGCACGTCACGCCCTGAGCGTTGTAATTGCAGTTGTCGCGGAACGGGAAATCGTCCGCGCCGACGATGAACGGCGGCACTTGCGGATTGTTCAGGATCGCGTTCTTGCGGCCGTCGAGATCTTCCTCGAACTGCTTCGCGTAACCGATGCGCTCGTCGTCGAAATAATCGGGCAGCGGCGTCTCCGGCACCGGCTTGCCGTTGATCGTGAGCTTCTTGTCTTCGTACGCGACGGTATCGCCCGGCAGGCCGATCACGCGCTTGATGTAGTCGACCGATTCGTCCTTCGGATAGCGGAACACGACGACATCGCCGCGCTTGAGCGGGCTGCCGTCGGTCATCTTCGTGTTCGTGATCGGCATGCGCAGGCCGTATTCGTACTTGTTCACGAGGATGAAGTCGCCGACGAGCAGCGTCGGCACCATCGAGCCGGACGGAATCTTGAACGGCTCGATGATGAACGAGCGCACGACGAATACCGCGAGAATCACCGGGAAGAAGCTCGCCGTGTATTCGAGCCACCACGGCTGGCGCAGCTTGTCGTCGTGCAGGCGGGCGCGCGTCTGCGGGGCGTTTTCATCGGCGAAACGCTCGCCGACGCGCTCCTGCTGGCGATCGAACTCGGCCACCGCGGCATCGGCGGCGCGGCGCCGTTGCGGCAGAAACACCAGCTTGTCGAGCACCCAGGCAATACCCGTCAATACGACGAGGATCAAAAGAATCAATGCGAAATTCATCAATCGCTTCCGGTTGTTATCGTTGTTTGCTTCGCAGTGCGCGCGTTACTCGTCGACCCGCAGAATCGCCAGGAAAGCCTCTTGCGGGATTTCGACAGAGCCGACCTGCTTCATGCGCTTCTTGCCGGCCTTCTGCTTCTCGAGCAGCTTCTTCTTGCGCGAGATGTCGCCGCCGTAGCACTTCGCGAGCACGTTCTTGCGCAGCGCCTTGATGTTCTCGCGCGCGATGATGTTCGAGCCGATGGTCGCCTGGATCGCCACGTCGTACATCTGACGCGGAATCAGTTCGCGCATCTTCGACGCCACTTCGCGGCCGCGATGCTGGCTCTGCGAACGGTGCACGATGACCGACAGCGCATCGACCTTGTCGCCGTTGATGAGCATGTCGACCTTGACGACATCCGCCGCGCGATATTCCTTGAACTCGTAGTCCATCGACGCATAGCCGCGCGACGTCGACTTCAGGCGGTCGAAGAAGTCGAGCACGATTTCCGCCATCGGGATTTCGTAGGTCAGCTGCACCTGACGGCCGTGATACTGCATGTTGATCTGCGAGCCGCGCTTGGCCGTACACAGCGTGATGACGGAGCCGACATATTCCTGCGGCATATACAGATTCACGGTGACGATCGGCTCGCGCACTTCCTCGATCTTCTGCGGCTCCGGCATTTTCGCCGGATTCTCGACCATGATGGTCGTGCCGTCGCGCTGCTCGACCTCATAGATCACCGTCGGCGCGGTGGTGATGAGGTCCATGTCGAATTCGCGCTCGAGACGCTCCTGCACGATTTCCATGTGCAGAAGGCCGAGGAAGCCGCAACGGAAACCGAAGCCGAGCGCCTGCGACACTTCCGGCTCGAACTGCAGCGACGCGTCGTTGAGCTTCAGCTTTTCGAGCGATTCGCGCAGCGCGTCGTACTGATTCGCCTCGACCGGATAGAGCCCCGCGAACACCTGCGGCTTCACTTCCTTGAAGCCCGGCAGCGGCTCGGTGGCCGGACGGCTCGCGACCGTGACGGTATCGCCCACTTTCGCGGCCGTCAGTTCCTTGATGCCCGCGATCACGAAGCCCACCTGCCCCGCCGACAATTGCGCGAGATTCGTCGACTTCGGCGCGAACACGCCGACATGCTCGACCGGGTATTGCGCGCCGGTCGCCATCATCTTGATCTTGTCCTTCGGCTTGAGCGTGCCGTTGACGATACGCACCAGCATCACGACGCCGACGTAGTTGTCGAACCACGAGTCGATGATGAGCGCCTGCAGCGGCGCGTCCGGATCGCCCTCGGGCGGCGGCACTTTCGCGATCAGCGATTCGAGCACGTCCTCGACGCCGAGACCCGTCTTCGCGCTGCAATGGACGGCGTCCGCGGCCTGAATGCCGATCACGTCCTCGATTTCCGCGATCGCGTTTTCGGGGTTCGCGGCCGGCAGATCGATCTTGTTGAGCACCGGCACGACTTCGACGCCGAGTTCGATGGCCGTGTAGCAGTTCGCCACCGTCTGCGCTTCGACGCCCTGCGACGCATCGACGACGAGCAGCGCGCCTTCGCACGCGGAGAGCGAGCGGCTGACTTCGTAGGAGAAGTCGACGTGCCCCGGCGTATCGATCAGGTTGAGGTTATAGACGCGGCCGTCGCGCGCCTTATAGGTCAGCGCCGCGGTCTGCGCCTTGATCGTGATGCCACGTTCGCGCTCGAGGTCCATCGAATCGAGCACCTGCGCTTCCATCTCACGGTCGGACAGGCCGCCGCACAACTGGATGATGCGGTCAGCGAGCGTCGACTTGCCGTGGTCGATGTGCGCGATGATCGAGAAGTTACGAATATGATCCATTCAGTGCCGATCGTGCCAAAAAAAGCGAAAAAGGCGCGCCCTCACCAACGCGGAGCACGCCTTGAAAATTTGGGGAAAACTTGAGCATTTTAGCCGAAAACGGGGGTGCCCCGGCGGATTTCGCCTGCGCCGCCCTCACCGACCGCGCGCGAGCAGCGCTGCGTGTACCGCGTCAGCGTCGAGCCGGTACTGGCACAGCTCGACGCCATCGAGCGCCAGAACCGGCACGCGTTCGTCGTAGCGCGCTTCGAGCAGCGGATCTTCGTCGATGTCGATCCATTCGATCGGAATGCCGTGTTGCGCGGCGATTGGCTCGAGTTCGGCCCGCATGTCCTCGCACAGATGACACCAGGCGCGCCCGTACAGAATGAAGGCCGCGCCTGGCTTCGACGTCATCGCGCTTATTTCTGCGCCGGCACGCGCGGGCGCACCGGCACGAACTGCGTGTTGTCGCCGCGACGCACGAGAATCGCGACCATCTTGCTCGCGTCGAGGCCCTGCGCGACTTCCTGGAACTGCTTGGCGCTCGTGATATCCGTATCGCCGATACGCATGATGATGTCGCCCTTCTGGAAGCCCGCGCGTGCCGCCGGTCCCTCGACGGCATCGACCTGAACGCCGCTCGACAGCTTGAGCGCCTTCTTTTGATCTGCCGGAATGTCGCTCACCGCCATGCCGAGCGAATTGCTCGCGCGCTCCTTCGGCTGCGGCGGTTTCTTCTGCTCGGTCTTCGCGACCTTGTCCGGCTGCATTTCGGCGACCGTGATCGACAGATCGCGCGTCTGGCCCTTGCGCCAGATCGTGAGCGTGGTCTTCGTGCCGGGCTTCGTATCGCCGACCATGCGCGGAAGATCGGTCGCGGTCTCGACGTTCTGACCGTTGAACTTGAGGATGATGTCGCCTGGCTGCACGCCGGCCTTGTCGGCTGGCCCGCCCGATTCGACGCTCGACACGAGCGCGCCCTGCGCTTTCGGCAAGCCCAGCGAATCCGCGACGTCCTTCGTCACTTCGCCGATCGCCACCGCGATGCGCCCGCGCACCACCTTGCCCGACGTCTTCAGCTGATCGGCGACGCGCATGGCTTCGTCGATCGGGATCGCGAACGAGATGCCCATGAAACCGCCCGTGCGGCTGTAAATCTGCGAATTGATACCGATCACCTCGCCCGCCATGTTGATGAGCGGACCGCCCGAGTTGCCCGGATTCACGGCGACATCGGTCTGGATGAACGGAAGGTAATCGCCCGTATCGCGCCCCTTCGCGCTGACGATGCCCGCGGTCACGGTGTTGTCGAGGCCGAACGGCGAACCGATTGCGAGCACCCACTCGCCGACGCGCACCTTGTTCGAATCGCCGATGGTGATCGCCGGCAGGTTCGATGCGCTGATCTTGACGACGGCCACGTCCGTGCGCTCGTCGACGCCGACGAGACGCGCCTTGAATTCGCGCTTGTCCGTGAGTGTGACGTAGATGGTGTCGGCATCGTCGACGACGTGTGCGTTGGTCATCACGTAGCCATCGGTCGACAGGATGAAGCCCGAGCCGACGCCACTGCTCTGCTCCGAGTTGTCCTGGTTGTCGTCGGGCGCGTTGCGGCTGCCGCCCTTGCCCTGATCGCCCTGACTTCCGCCGCCGTTATTTCCGCCGCCGCCACCTCCACGAGGCGGCTGACCCGGCATCGGAATGCCGAAGAAGCGTCGGAAGAATTCCGACATGTCGCCTTCATCGAGACCGGGCGGCAGGCCGCGCAGATCGCTGCCCGAACCGACGCGCGAGGTCGTGCGAATGTTCACGACCGAGGGCCCCACCTTGTCGACGAGCGTCGTGAAGTCCGGCAGGTTCACCGTGGGCACCGCTGACGCAGATTGCGATACGAACGGCAGGCACACGGCGAGCGCCGCGGCCGCGATGAACTTGCGCAGCGAGAAGTTGCTCATAGGTTGGAGGCCGGGATCTGGATTACTTGGAAGGCTTGTATTCTATGGTAGAAGCAAATTGCTGCAATGTGGCTTGCGGCACTTCACCCAGCAAGGTGATCCAGAAATCCCCGCGGCGCTTCACCAGAACGTGCGTCGCTCCGCTATTGCCCGCGCCTTCCTTGCGCGTATTTTTCTCCACCGGCTCGACGAAAACCGAGATCGTCGCGAGGCCGTCGGAGAACACGGCCTGATCGACCGGAATCGGCGGCTGGCCTTGCTGGCTCGACGCCATCGGACGGCGCAACTCGCGAATCTTGCGAAAGCCCGCGATAGTCGGCGTCAGTTGCCAGCCCTGCGCTTCCATGTCGACCGGCTGCACGGGCGGCCGCACGACGGTCCAGCCCGACGTGTTGCGAATGCCGTTCGCGATCGGCGCCTTGTCGATCGGCCCGCCAATACGCACCTGAGAGAAAGAAAGCTGCTCGAGGACTTGCCCGTCCGGATCGAGCGTTTGCGCGCGCAGCAGCAAGCCGGTTTTCGCATCGGCCCACAGCTTGTAGGCAAAACGATAGGAATCTTTCGGATCGAGCTCCAGCACCTGGCTTTCGATCCCCGCGACGCGGTCCGTGCCCAACAGCTTCGGATCGTAGACGGAAAGCACCTGATCGCCACTCGTCGACAACAGCGCCGGGAACGAATCCCGGTTCTGCCGATGCTCGACCACGAGCAGATGACGCTCCGGCACGAAGGTGAACATGTCGTCGTCGTGACGCAGCATCTTGCGCGGCGCGCCGTCGAGACTTTCGAGCGATTCGTATTCGCCGTCACCGCGCGTGGCGACGTGCGTAATGCGCGACGACTGCACCGTCGCGCCACGCTGGTAGACGAACGTGCCCTCGTAATTCTGCTGCTGGGCCGCTTCGTGGATGCGGTTGAGCAGAGTGGCGGCTGTCTTGCGGGCGGTGGCGGGATCGTCTCCCTGAGCGAACGAGCTCGTTGCCGCCGTCAACAGCGCGGCTGCGCAGAGCATCAATGCCGGCAGCCGCCCCCAATATCTTGTTTTATTCAACCGCACACTCAGCATCAAATTATTGGCCTTGCGTTATAGCCGCCGCGCGAATCAGGGGCATCGAACCGGGCATCGCGGGCTGCTGGGAGAACTGCTGATGCGCTTCGAGATACTGATCGAGATTCGCGTCGCGGATGATGTTCGCTTCGACGATCGGCGTACGCGTGGTCACCGCGGGCACCGACGCGAGCGCCACCCGCTGCATCGACGAATCCGCCGGCGCGACGCTCGCCACCTGCGCGCCCGAGTTGCGATCGACGCCTTGCAGCTGCGGCACGACGATCCATGTCAGCGTAGCGGCCGCCGCGGCAACCGCGAAGGCCGGCATCACGCGACGGCGCAACATGCCGCCCCGCGCTTTCGTCGTCACGCCCGGCAATGCAGCCGGCGCGAGTACGTGCGCCTCAGCTTCGAAACGTTCGGAGAATGCGGCCATGAACGCGCTGCTGCGCGCCGGGCTGACCGCGAGATCGTCGGAGCGCAAGGCGTCGCCGATCAGGTGATATTCCGACCACGCCGCGCGTTCGTCGCCTTTCAGATCCGCGAGAAACTGGCTGATGCTGCCAATTTCGCCGAGCGCTTCGCCGTCGACGAAAGCCGACATGCGCTCGCCGCGCGAACCCGCCTGTGTTTGATTCTGCACCGAGACCGACCCCATGATGCTCCCCATCTTTGACCACACCCCGTTGTGACACCACCAACCCAGATATCGCGTCCCTGCCCCGAGGGTTTTCGCCGCCTACCAGCGTTTGCCTTCGGGAGTGTCCAACAACGGACGCAATTTTGCCGCAATGGCTTCGCGAGCACGAAAAATTCTCGATCTGACGGTGCCGATCGGGCAATCCATCATTTCGGCGATTTCCTCGTAGCTCAGTCCTTCAATCTCCCGAAGCGTGATGGCGGTGCGCAATTCCTCGGGCAGCAACGCCATCGCGGCGTTGACAGTCTGAGCGATCTGCTTGCTCATCAACATCGACTCGGGCGTGTTGATATCCCTTAGTTGGTCCGCGTCGGAGAAAGTTTCCGCTTCTTCTGCATCGGCTTCGGTAGAAGTGGGAGCGCGGCGGCCCTGAGTTGCAAGATAGTTTTTTGCCGTATTGACAGCAATGCGGTATAGCCAGGTGTAAAACGCCGATTCGCCGCGAAATTGCGGCAGCGCGCGGTAGGCCTTGATGAAGGCGTCCTGGGCGACGTCCTCGACCTCGGCGGGGTCGCGCACGAGGCGCGAGATCAGTCGAATGATCTTGCGGTGGTATTTGGCGACCAGCAGTTCGAACGCGGCCTTGTCACCCTTCTGGACACGTTCGACCAGCAATTGGTCGATTTCTTTTTCACTCACCTGGGAAATCCGATTAGCTTGGGGAAGTTGCGCGGACGGCTATTGTAGCGTTACCGCCTGTAAGGCTACCGGAACGCTCATGCGCCGTTACAGTCGTTACAGGTGGGACGCTGCGGCGCGGCGAGCCTGGACCGAGAGCTGGCGGAAGGTGTCGGCATCGACGGAATCGGCCGCGACGACGAGCGTTTCGCGCCGCCCGCGCGTATCGCAAAGCGTCAACGCGATGAGGCGTCCGCTCCATTGCGCGCACCCAGCGATGCTCGTGTGGCGCATCTCGCCGCTTCGGTTCCAGATCGTGATGCCGTCGGGAAGAAGGCCAATCGCCGATGGCTGGGCGTTCATCCACCGGTACGACGCCAGCCCGAGCACCGCCAGCGCCGCTGCGCAAGCCACGGCGGCGTGCCCCGCGTGCTCCGCATGCGCGAAAACGCACTGGAACACCGACGCTCCCGCAACGGCTACGAAGCCGAGCATTGCGCCCCGCAAGAAACGCGACGGCCGCATCGCGACGCCTGCGTCACGATGCGGCCGATTCACACACACGCTCGCCATATGGATCCCCGTGATGACGAGCGCGCCGAGCTCAGTGGCGCTTGAAGACGAGCGAGCCGTTCGTGCCGCCGAAGCCGAACGAGTTCTTGACCGCCACGTCGATCTTCATCTCCCGCGCGGTGTTCGCGCAGTAGTCCAGGTCGCACTTCGGATCCTGATTGAAGATGTTGATGGTCGGCGGCGACACCTGATTGTGGATCGCCAGCACGGTGAACACCGACTCCAGGCCGCCCGCGCCGCCCAGCAGGTGGCCGGTCATCGACTTGGTGGAGTTCACGACGACCTTCTTCGCCTGATCGCCGAGCGCACGCGTGATGCCGATCGTCTCCGCGATGTCGCCGAGCGGCGTCGACGTGCCGTGCGCGTTGACGTAGTTCACTTCATCGGGATTGATGCGCGCGTTCTTCATCGCGTTGACCATCGCGCGGCGGCCGCCGTCGCCGTCTTCCGGCGGCGCGGTCATGTGATACGCGTCGCCGCTCATGCCGTAGCCGAGCACTTCCGCGTAGATCTTCGCGCCGCGCTTCTTCGCGTGCTCGTACTCTTCGAGCACCATCACGCCCGCGCCTTCGCCGAGAACGAAACCGTCGCGGTCGGTGTCCCACGGACGGCTCGCCGTCGCGGGATCGTCATTGCGCTGCGAGAGCGCGCGCGCTGCCGCGAAACCGCCGATGCCGAGCGGGGAAACCGTGGCTTCCGCGCCGCCCGCGATCATGACGTCCGCGTCGCCGTATTCGATCAGTCGCGACGCCTCGCCGATGCAGTGCAGGCCGGTGGTGCAGGCCGTGACCATCGACAGATTCGGGCCTTTCAGACCGAAGCGGATCGAAAGATGGCCGGAGATCATGTTGATGATCGACGCCGGCACGAAGAACGGCGAAATGCGGCGCGGGCCGCGATTGAGCAGTTCGGTTTGCGTGACTTCGATCATCGGCAGACCGCCGATGCCCGAGCCGACCACGACGCCCACGCGCTCCGAGTTTTCATCGGTGATTTCGAGGCCGCTGTCCTGCATGGCCTGCACGCCCGCGGCGAAACCATAATGGATGAACGTATCCATATGGCGCGCCTCTTTGGCGGGCATGTAGTCTTCGATATTGAAGCCCTTCACCTCACCGGCGAAACGCGTGGAAAAGTTCGTCGCGTCGAACTTCGTGATATTGGCGATGCCCGACTTGCCCGCGACCAGATTGGCCCAGCCGTCGGCAACAGTATTGCCGACAGGCGATACGAGCCCAAGGCCTGTAACAACAACTCGACGACGGCTCACGGTAACCCCTTATCCATAGAATGACGAAAAACAAAAGCCACAGCGGCCACAGGAAACCGCCCTGTGTGCCCTGTGGCTGTCAAATCGGTTTGCAGCGACGATGCATCGAGCTGATTGACGATGAGTCGCTGGCGCGTCCGGCCTTAGGCCTTGACGTTGGCGCGCGCGTAGTCAATCGCTTGCTGAACTGTGGTGATCTTTTCGGCCTCTTCATCGGGAATTTCCATGCCGAATTCGTCTTCCAGCGCCATGACGAGTTCGACCGTATCGAGCGAGTCAGCGCCCAGATCGTTCACGAACGAAGCTTCGTTCTTGATTTCGGCTTCCGCCACGCCCAGTTGTTCGGCGACGATCTTCTTCACGCGCTGTTCGATGTTGTCCATGCAGCCCTCCGAGGGGAAAAAAGTTCAAAAATACAAGTGCGCGCATTTTATCAGGTTTGGACCCGCAAAATACGACGCGTCAGTTCCATGCTCCACCGTGTCCTGCCCTTCATCAAGAGGGCGGCGGCCGGCATTGCATCGATTCTTCACTGCCGCGCGAAAGCGGTACGCACGTTGCTCCTTCGAGCATTTTGCGCGCCCGTTCCGGCGCGGATATTAAGCGAAATTCTGCGAAATGCCTATTAAGGCCTTACATGTACATGCCGCCGTTCACATGCAGCGTCGTGCCGGTGATGTAACCGGCGAACGGCGAGGCCAGGAATGCCACAGCATGCGCGATATCTTCGGGCGCGCCCAGTCGGCCAAGTGGGATAGACGCGGTGAGCGCGGTGCGCTGCTCTTCCGGCAGAACCTTGGTCATGTCGGTGTCGATGAAACCGGGCGCGATGCAGTTCACGGTAATGCCACGGCTGCCGATCTCACGCGCGAGCGCGCGCGTCATGCCGGCGACGCCAGCCTTTGCCGCCGCGTAGTTGGCCTGGCCAGGATTGCCCGACGAACCCACCACCGACGTGATGTTGATGATGCGGCCGCCGCGCGCCTTCATCATCGGGCGCAGCACCGCGCGCGAAAGACGGAACACCGCGCGCAGGTTCGTATCGATGACGGCGTCGAACTCGTCGTCCTTCATCCGCATCGCGAGCTGATCCTTCGTGATGCCCGCATTGTTGACGAGCACGTTCAGCCCGCCGAATTCCTTGACGATGCCGTCGATGAATGCATCCGCCGCGGCGGCGTCGTTCACGTTCAGCACCGCGCCACGGCCCTTGCCGCCCGCTTGCTGCAACGCTTCGCTGATGCCCGCAGCACCGCTTTCGCTCGTCGCCGTGCCGATGACCGTCGCGCCCTGCTTCGCGAGTTCGAGCGCGATCGCGCGTCCGATGCCACGCGACGCGCCCGTGACGATTGCTACCTGGTTTTGCAGATTCATGTTGTTCGTCCTTAGCCAGCGATCAGTTTGCGCGTTTCTTCGAGCGATGCCGGATCGAAGATCGAGCCGCCGACGAGATTACCGTCGATACGCTTCGTCAGGCCCGCGAGCACCTTGCCCGGACCGCATTCGATGACGTGCGTGATGCCGTCTTTCGCCATCGCCTGCACGCACTCGACCCAGCGCACCGGACCGGCGGCCTGACGCACCAGCGCGTCCTTGATCGCGGCGGGATCGGAGACGATCGCGACATCGACGTTATTGATCAGCGGAATCTGCGGCGCCTTCACTTCGACCTTGGCGAGATAGTCGCGCAACTGATCCGATGCGGGCCTGAGCAGCGAAGAGTGGAACGGCGCGGAAACCGGCAGCGGCAGCGCACGCTTCGCGCCCTTCGCCTTCGCCACCTCGCACGCTTTCTCGACGGCCGCCTTCGAACCGGCGATGACCACCTGCGCCGGCGCATTGAAGTTCACCGCTTCGACGACGCCCGCCGACGAGGCTTCAGCGCACACGGCGCGCACGGTGTCGTCGTCGAGGCCGAGGATCGCGGCCATGCCGCCTTCGCCGACCGGCACCGCGTTCTGCATCGCCTGCGCGCGAAAACGCACGAGCGGCACGGCGTCCGCGAACGCGAGCGCGCCCGCCGCGACGAGCGCGGTGTATTCACCGAGGCTGTGACCAGCGACGAGCGCAGGCTTCAGGCCCGTTTCCTTTTCCCACACGCGATAAATCGCATACGCGGCCGTCAGCATGACGGGCTGCGTGTTCGTCGTCAGGTTCAGCTCTTCTGCCGGGCCTTCGGCGATCAGCTTGCCGAGATCCTGGCCGAGCGCGTCGGAAGCCTGCTGTACGGTCTCGCGCACGATCGCGTGATCGGCGAATGCGTTGAGCATGCCGATGGACTGCGAGCCTTGTCCGGGGAAAACGAACGCAAATTTCATATCGTCCTCGTTGATTGGAATGATCCGCGATGTCCTCATGGACCGCGCGCTGGAGGAGCGCGCGGGGTCAGCGATGAAGAGGGATCAGTTACGAATTGGGTAGAGGGATCTGATCGGCGAATCAGTAGCGGATGACCGACGCGCCCCACGTGAAGCCGCCGCCCACGCCTTCGATGAGAATGTTGTCGCCGCGCTTGATGCGGCCGTCGCGCACCGCGACGTCGAGCGCGAGCGGAATCGATGCCGCCGACGTGTTGCCATGCTCGCCGACCGTCACGACCATGCGCTCCGGCGGCAGATGCAGCTTGCGCGCCGTGCTTTGCATGATGCGGATGTTGGCCTGATGCGGAATCAGCCAGTCGATGTCTTCAGGCGTGAGCTTCGCCTTGTCGAGCGCTTCGAGCGCGACCTTTTCGAGCACGTTGACCGCGAGCTTGAACACCGCTTGCCCGTCCATGTGCAGGAACGCGCTGCCCTGAACCACGCCGCCGTTCACGTTGCCCGGCGTGCAGAGAATGTCCGAATAGCTGCCGTCCGCGTGCAGCGCGCTCGACAGCACGCCCGGCTCATCGGACGCCTGGAGGATGACCGCGCCCGCGCCGTCGCCGAACAGCACGCACGTGGTGCGATCGTTGAAATCGAGAATGCGCGAGAACGTCTCCGCGCCGACGACGAGCGCCGTGCGGTTCATGCCGCTGCGAATGAAGCTGTCCGCCGTCGCGACGCCGTAGGCGAAACCGGAGCACACCGCCTGCACGTCGAAGGCCGCGCCGTTGTTCTTGATGCCGAGCTTGTTTTGCAACAGGCACGCCGTGCTCGGGAACACGAAGTCAGGCGTGGAAGTCGCGACGATGATCAGATCGATCGATTGCGGATCGATGCCCGCCGCCTCGATCGCCTTCTGCGAAGCGATCAGCGCGAGATCGCTCGTGGTTTGATCCGGTGCTGCGAAATGTCGCGCGTGAATGCCGGTGCGCGCGACGATCCATTCGTCATTGGTCTCGACGCCCTGCTTCGCGAGACGGTCCGCCAAGTCCTGATTCGTGACACGCTCGGACGGCAGATAGCTGCCGGTGCCCAGCACGCGAGAGTAAAGATTGGATTGAGCCATTATGCCTTCGAATGTAGCGCAGTACCGGACTCGCCCGGCGGGTTCGGCTGCGAGTTTGGCTGTGGGTTCAGCTGTGAAGCGGCCTGCTGGATCGATTGATCCGCGGCCGCCGACGCGGGACCGTTCGCGTCCGCCTCGCGCGCGGCGGGAGCGTTTTCTTCCATCGCGCGCACCAGGCGTTCGAGCACGCCATTTTTGACGGCATCATACCCGCGTTTGATGGCCCACTCAAACCCGAAGGCCTCGGCCGAACCGTGACTTTTGATTACGAGCCCGCGCAGGCCGAGCAAGGCCGCGCCGTTATATTGCGCCGGATCGACACGCCTCTTGAAACGCTTCAGCACGGGCAGCGCGACGAGCGCCATCAACTTCGAGGCGAAGTTGCGGCTGAACTCTTCCTTGATCATGTCGGCGAGCATTTTCGCGAGACCTTCGGAGGTCTTCAGCGCGACATTGCCGACGAAGCCGTCGCACACGACGACATCGGTCGTACCTTTATAGATGTCGTTGCCTTCCACGTTGCCGTAGAAGTTGAGCGTGCTCGCGCGCAGCAGTTCGCCCGCGCGCTTGATCGTTTCGTTGCCCTTGATGACTTCTTCGCCGATGTTGAGCAGACCGATCGTGGGCCGTTCGCGCCCTTCGATCGCCGATACGAGCGCGTGGCCCATCTCCGCGAACTGCAGCAGATGCTCGGGTTCGCAATCGACGTTGGCGCCCAGGTCGAGCACCGTGGTGTAGCCCTTCTGGCTCGGCATCGCGAACGCAATGGCAGGCCGCTCGATACCGGCGAGCGTCTTCAGCACATAGCGCGACACCGCCATGAGCGCGCCGGTGTTGCCGGCGGAAATGCAGGTCTGCGCCTCGCCCTCTTTCACGAGATTGAGCGCGACGCGCATCGACGAATCTTTCTTCTTGCGCAGCGCGACTTCGACCGGGTCGTCCATCGCGACGACTTCGCTGGCGGGAACGACGGTCAGACGCGGCTCGTCGGAAGCCTTGTACTTCTTGAGCTGAGCGCGGATGGGCTGCTCGAGACCGACGAGCATCAGGTGCGCGTCGGGATGCGAGCGCACGAAATTGACGGCAGCGGGAACGGTCACGGCCGGACCGTGGTCGCCTCCCATGCAGTCGATGGTTATCTTTACAGTCATGGAACGCGACGAATTTCGGACACAAAAAAGCGGCAGTGAAATGCCGCCTTCTCGTCGTACCGGGAAAGTGTCAAGAGCGAGTTGCGCCCGCGCGCCCGTGGAATGATTCCGGCGGGCGCATCGAGCGTCGATGAACGCTTAGTCGTTCTTCGTCTTGATGACTTTCTTGCCACGATAGTAGCCGTTCGGGCTCACGTGGTGGCGCATATGCACCTCGCCCGTGCTCGGCTCGACAGCCAGCGGAGCCGTCGGGAGGAAGTCGTGGGAACGGTGCATGCCGCGCTTCGACGGCGACTTCTTGTTTTGCTGAACTGCCATGATTACTCCAGAAAAATTTTGCGAATTCTAACACAGCCCGATCCGCCGACAGCCCTCGGCCGTTCGGCCATCGGGTGCGCACATCACGCTACCAGTTTGTTGCGTGCTACAAAACCATTTCAGTGCTTCTTGCCGTCGGAGCCGCCCTTGAGCTTCTCCAGCACGGCAAACGGATTCGGCTTTTCGTCCTCATCCGTCACATCGCTTTCATCCGGCTCGTCGTCCGCCGTGCCCGGAAGCAGACTTTCGTGCGTCTCGGGACATACGTTGTGCTTGGGCACGAGCGGCAAGGACAACAACAACTCCTCTTCGATCAAGTCGACGAGATCGAACTGGCGCGAGCCCACGATCACTTCGACTTCATCGTCGTCGAGCGGAAATTCGTCCGCTTCTTCTTCCGTCGCCACGATCCGATATGTCGCATCGACATCGAGATGCTGCGAATACGGCTGAAGGCAGCGCTGGCACGTGAGCCACACCGAACCGTGCACCGCAAGACGCAGATACGGCTGCGGCGCCTCCGTGCCGTCGTCCTGCAATTCCGGCTGGGTCGAGCCCTCGCCTTGCCAGGTGAACACGGTATCGCCGTCTGGCACATCAGCCGGCACTTCGGCTAACATGCGCGGCATCTGCGACACACGCAGCGCGCCGGCCGATTGCCTGCCGCTCTTGGCGAATTCGTAAATGTCGAGCGCGCGCGGATCGGCGGGGCTCACAGGTTTGCCAGGATTCTGAGTCATGTGCGCTCCTGCTTGGCCTTACTTGGGTTAGTGCTACCGGTGAGTGCTCAGTATGCACCGCGACTCGGCTTAAATGCAGCTTCGATGCAGGCCCGACTTGCCCGAATTTGCCCCAATGTGCATCTGGCCGGCATCATGCTGTCTGACCTCGTGCTTTCTGACTCTTCGGCTCGACCGGTTTCATCGATGACAGGAGAGCCTTCGCCCGCGCACGTACCGATGAAAAGCCCAAAATCATATCGGCTTTGTTCTTTCGAGTCAAATACTTAAGGGCTGAATCGCAGCCCGTCGTTTTTACACCCTTTTTTGTCCGGTTCGTCTCATGTCTGAAGCTTCGAAATCGCCGCCACGCCTGATTCTGGCGTCCAGTTCACCTTATCGGCGCGAATTGCTCGAACGCTTGCGCATTTCGTTCGACGTCGTGTCGCCCGATATCGACGAAACGCCGCTCGCCAACGAAACGCCCGAAGCGACCGCGGTTCGGCTCTCGATCGCCAAGGCGCGTGCGGCGGCCGGACGGAGCGGCAACGACGCGAACGCCCTCGTGATCGGCTCGGATCAGGTGGCGACCTTCGACGGCAAGCAGATCGGCAAGCCCGGCACGCACGAGAAAGCCTTCGCCCAGCTCCAGGCGATGCGCGGACGCAGCGTCGAATTCCACAGCGCGCTTTGCCTGTTCGACAGCCGCACGGGCGACGCGCAATCCGCCGATATCGTCACGCGCGTGCGGTTTCGGCGCTATTCGGACGCCCAGATCGAGACGTACCTGCGCGCCGAAACGCCGTACGACTGCGCCGGCAGCGCCAAGGCGGAAGGCCTGGGCATCGCGTTGCTCGAAGCGATCGAATCCGACGATCCCACCGCGCTGATCGGCCTGCCGCTGATCGCGCTGACCGGAATGCTCGCGAACGCCGGCCATCCGGTGCTGGAGGCGGCATGACCGGCGTTCTCTATCTGATTCCGAACACGCTCGGCGAAGGCGACGCCGACACGCTCGCCCAAGTACTGCCCGAACCGGTGCGCGCGCAGGCGGCCGCGCTCGCGTACTACATCGGCGAAAACGCCAAAACGACGCGCGCCTTTCTGAAGAAAGTGGGCACCGAACGTCCGATTCAGGAAATCGAGGTGCGCGAGCTGAATGTGAACACGCCGCCAGCGGAAATCGACAAGCTGCTCGCGCCGATCCTCGCCGGCACCGACGCCGGCCTCGTCTCCGAAGCGGGCTGTCCCGCCGTCGCCGATCCCGGTGCGTTGCTCGTGCGGCGCGCGCATCAGCGTGGCGTGAAGGTCGTGCCGTTCGTCGGACCGAGCTCGATCTTGCTCGCGCTGATGGCTTCCGGCATGAACGGACAGAGCTTCGCGTTCAACGGCTATCTGCCGGTCGATGCCGGCGAACGCGCGAAACGGCTGCGCGAGCTGGAGCAACTGTCGCGCAAGGCTAATCAGACGCAGATTTTCATTGAGACGCCCTATCGCAATAAGGCGATGCTCGACGCGCTCATCGCTGGCTGCGCGCCGTCGACGCTCATTTGCGTCGCCGTCGATCTGACGCTGCCGGGCGAAAACATCGTCACGCGCACGGCGGCCGACTGGAAGAAGCAGGCCGCGCCGGACCTGCATAAGCGCCCGGCGATCTTCCTCTTGCTGGCTTCATAAACTCAGCGCAACTGAGGCTTGCCGCCGAGCGTGAGCGCGCGCATGGCGGCATCGCCCACGGATGCGCCGAAGCGCCGCACCACACGCTCGCTGATGCTTTCCTTTTGCGTGTAATCGACGATATCCGGCTGCTTGATGACCTCGCGCGCGACATAGCTGGCGTCGCCGAAACCATCGGCGAGACCGAGTTCGACGCTCTTTTCGCCGGTCCAGAACATGCCCGAGAACAGCTCCGGATCATCCTTCAGACGCTTGCCGCGCCCGAGCTTCACGGCATCGATGAACTGCGTGTGAATTTGATCGAGCATTTCCTGCGCGTGCGCGTTCATCGCGGGCGTTTCCGGCGAGAACGGGTCAAACGCGCCCTTGTTCGCGCCCGACGTGTGCATGCGGCGCTGGATGCCGAGCTTGTCCATCAGGCCCGTGAAGCCGAAGCCGTCCATCAGCACGCCGATCGAGCCGACGATGCTCGCGCGGTCGACGTAAATCTTGTCCGCCGCCGCCGCGACGTAATAGCCGCCCGACGCGCACATGTCGTCGACGACCACGTACAGCGGCGTCTTCGGATACTTCGCGCGCAGCCGCCGGATTTCGCCGTTGATGATTCCCGCCTGCACCGGACTGCCGCCCGGACTGTTGATGCGCAGAATCACGCCCGCCGTGTTCTCGTCCTCGAACGCGCTCTGTAGCGCACCGTCGATGTTGTCGGCGCTGGCATCGCTGTTCGCGGAGATCTCGCCCTGCAGGTCGATCAGCGCCGTGTGCTTGCCCGCCTTCGCGGCACGATCGCCGGTGAAATCGAACACGCCCCAGGCGATCAGCGCGATCACGCCGAGAAACAGGAAGCGAAAGAAGATGCGCCAGCGACGCGCGGCGCGCTGCTCGCGAATCGCGGCGAGCGCGATGCGTTCGAGCGCTTCGCGCTCCCAGTTGTCGTTATTGCGCGGCGGAATGTTGTCGGACATGCGTCGTGGATATGTAGAGATTGAATCAGGCGGGACGCAGGGCGTCGTCGGGCAGCCAGAAGACCGCGCGCCCTTCCGGCGTGTCGCGCTCTTCGACCGTCACGGCCCGCAGACGCGCGCCGCGGCAAGGACCGCCGACGCATTTGCCGGTATCGGGCTCGTAGATCGCCCCGTGCGTCGCGCACATCAAGTATAGGCCCGAGCTTTCGAAGAACTGGCCCTCGTTCCAGTCGAGCTCCATCGGCACGTGCGCGCACCGGTTCAGATAACCGAACGCTTCGCCGCCGTATCGGACGAAGAACACGACCGCGTCGCCGCTCGCTTCGGTCGCGTTGACGCGCACGCCGGCGCCGCCATCGACGAGTTCGTCGGACGCGCATACCCGCACCGGTTCGCTCATGCGTGCTCCCGCAGCCAGCCGGCGAGCGACGCGACGCTGTCGGCGCAGTACTGCGGCTTGAGCGCCGCGAGAGAATCGGCCGGATGCGCGCCATAACCGACGCCGACGCCCGCCGCGCCCGCGTTGATCGCCATCTGCAGATCGTGCGTCGTGTCGCCGATCATCACCGTGCGCCCGAGATCCTGCCCGAGCTCGCGCGTGAGTTCCTGCAACATTGCGGGATGCGGCTTCGAGAACGTTTCGTCCGCGCAGCGCGTGCTGTCGAAGAGGCTCGTGAGCCGCGATTCGTCGAGCGCGCGATTCAGCCCGACGCGGCTCTTGCCCGTCGCGACCGCGAGAAAATAGCCGAGATCGCGCAATTCCTGCAGCAGTTCGCGCACGCCGCCGAAGAGTTCGGTTTTCTGGCCCATCGTCAGGAAATGGAAGCGGTAACGTTCGGCCAGGCGCGGATAGTCGGACGGATCGAGCGTCGGCGCGCATATCTGCAGCGCGTCCTTCAGGCCGAGGCCGATCACATAGCTCGCGGATTCATCGGCGGGAACCGGCAGCCCGAGGTCGCGGCACGCGGCCTGAATGCTGCGCGTGATGTGGACGGTCGAATCCATCAGCGTGCCGTCCCAGTCGAAAACGATCAGATCGAATTGCTGCCGCGCCATTTACTCGGTCTCCCGGTTTTTCAGTTGTTCGATGAACCGTTTGCACTCGACGGGCAGCGGCGCTTCGAATTGCAGCGGCTCGCCCGTCGCCGGGTGCGTGATTTTCAGTCGATACGCGTGCAAAAACATGCGTTTCAGCGACGGCTTCGCGCTCGGGCGGGCCAATTCCTTGTTCAGCGCGAAATCGCCGTATTTGGCGTCGCCCGCGATCGGCAGGCCGATGCTCGCCATGTGCACGCGAATCTGGTGCGTGCGGCCGGTTTTCAGCTCTGCCTCGACCCACGCGTAGTCGCGCCAGCGCTCGATCAGATTGAAGACCGTATGCGACGGCAGCCCGTTCTCCTGGATTCGCACGCGCCGCTCGCCATCCGCTGCGACATATTTATGCAACGGCGCCTTGACGATGCGCCGGCGGCCCCAGTCGCTCTGCCAGTCGCCGTGACCGCACGCGTAATAGCGCTTGTCGACCCGATTTTCGCGAATCTGCTCGTGCAGCCCGACGAGCGCCTGGCGCTTCTTGGCGAGCATGAGCACGCCCGACGTCTCGCGATCCAGCCGATGCACCAGTTCGAGAAATTTTGCGTGCGGCCGCGCATTGCGCAACTGCTCGATGACGCCGAACGCGACGCCGCTGCCGCCGTGCACCGCGACGCCGGACGGTTTATCGATGACGATCAGATGGTCGTCCTCGAAGAGAATCGGGAATTCGGCGGCGGGCGCGTTCGACGACACCGGCGCCGCGTCCTGCTGCGCGATGCGGATCGGCGGCACGCGCACGAGATCGCCCAGTTCGAGCCGGTAAGCCGCGTCGATGCGTCCCTTGTTCACGCGCACTTCGCCACTTCGGAGAATGCGGTAAATATGGCTCTTCGGGACGCCCTTGCAGACGCGCAGCAAAAAATTGTCGATCCGCTGACCGGCGGCCGTTTCGTCGACTTCGATCATCGACACTTGTTCGCTTGCGACCTGTTTATGGGATGTTTTGCCTAACTCATTCATTCTGAATATAATTTGCGAGCAGCCTGAAAAGGTCGACGCTTAGGATCAAGCAGCGGCCGAATTATTCAGACTGTATCGGTGCAAGCGATAAACCATCATTTTACTTGCGCCCAAGGTCGGTTGCTCACCCGGAAAATCGAGAGCGACGAGTTGCACGCACGGCGATATCACCGGCAAGGACGGAGCCCACAGGCGCGTTCGGTCGAGTCGATCGCCGACGGTAACGGATTTTTGGTCAAAAAGAATTTTATCGGCGAGAAGCGACGGCGCCCGGCAAAACCGGATGCCAGCCCGGATCGACCCTGCCGTCGAGCGGGAGAAAAAGGCAAATCGACGCTCGCCGATTTTGCGAACAACTGACGGCGAAATCGCTGCTGCGCTGATTTCTGCGAAGCGCGACAACGCCGCAAAAGAGGCGAGACATGCGGCCGCGAGCCGACGGGAGCCGACAGAAACAAGTCGGGCCCGCGGCCGTGCCGGCGCGGCAAGGCAGCAAAGAGGATCGGTTACGAAGCATCGCGCCGGTTTGCGCGAGACCGCTCTTCCTCGCGGCCGCCGTTGGGAGGAATCAGGCTCTTTGCAAGAGCGCAGGCCGGTTCGGCGCGTCCATTTTGAGACGCGGAGCCGCAGCGCCGCCGTTCATCCTCGCCACGAGCCGAGCGATCTGTCGTACGTCTCGCAGTTGCTTCGCAATGCGCCCCACGGCGCGGCTGTCCGATGCGGAAGCCGCGGCCTGCTTTCGGCAATTCTCCCGCCAGAAGTCCCGCTCCAGCGTGCTTTGTGACAACACACAAAAAAGCGTGGCACGCCCACCTTCCCGCTTCGCGCGCGTGATGCATCAGTCACCGACGCCGATTCGCACGACGAGGGAGGACGGAGCCATTCTGGAGCCGTTTCATGAAACGAATGCTGTTTAACGCGACGCAGCAAGAGGAATTGCGCGTCGCCATCGTCGATGGGCAGAAGCTCATCGATATCGACATCGAAACCGCCGGGCGCGAACAGCGCAAAGGCAACATCTACAAGGGAGTCGTCACCCGCATCGAGCCATCGCTCGAAGCCTGCTTCGTCAACTACGGCGAAGACCGCCACGGCTTCCTGCCGTTCAAGGAAGTCGCCCGCCAGTATTTCCGCGATGGCGTCGAGATGCGCTCCGCGCGCATTCAGGACGCGCTGCGCGAAGGCCAGGAACTCATCGTCCAGGTCGAGAAGGAAGAGCGCGGCAACAAGGGCGCGGCGCTGACCACGTTCATCTCGCTGGCCGGACGTTACCTCGTCCTGATGCCGAACAACCCGCGCGGCGGCGGCGTGTCGCGCCGCATCGAAGGCGACGAACGGCAGGAACTGCGCGAAACCATGGCGCAGCTCGAACTGCCGGAAGGCATGAGCATCATCGCGCGCACGGCGGGTATCGGCCGTTCGGCGGAAGAGCTCCAGTGGGACCTGAACTACCTGATGCAACTGTGGCGCGCGATCGAAGCCGCGTCGCAGAGCGGCGTCGCCGGCCAGCCGATGCTCATTTATCTCGAATCGAGCCTCGTCATCCGCGCGATTCGCGACTACTTCCAGCCGGATATCGGCGAAATTCTCATCGACACGACCGAAATCCATGACCAGGCGCGCGCCTTCATGGATATCGTGATGCCCGACAACCTCTCGAAGGTGAAGCGCTATCACGACGACGTGCCGCTCTTCTCGCGCTTCCAGATCGAGCATCAGATCGAAACCGCGTACTCGCGCACGGTGCCGCTGCCGTCGGGCGGCGCGATCGTGATCGATCACACCGAGGCGCTCGTCGCCATCGACGTGAACTCGGCGCGCGCGACCAAGGGCGCGGACATCGAGGAAACCGCGACGCGCACCAATCTCGAAGCCGCCGACGAAGTCGCGCGTCAGCTTCGTCTGCGCGATCTGGGCGGGCTGATCGTGATCGATTTCATCGACATGGAATCGGCCAAGAGCCAGCGCGAAGTCGAGCAGCGCCTGAAAGATGCGTTGAAGCACGACCGCGCCCGCGTACAAATGGGCAAGATCTCGCGCTTCGGCCTGATGGAACTGTCGCGTCAGCGCCTGCGTCCCGCGCTGTCGGAAGGCAGCCACGTGACGTGCCCGCGCTGCAACGGCACGGGTCACATCCGCGATACCGAATCGTCCGCGCTGCAAGTGCTGCGGATCATTCAGGAAGAAGCGATGAAGGAAAACACCGCGGCGATCCATTGCCAGGTGCCGGTCGAGGTGACCGCCTTCCTGCTCAACGAAAAGCGCTCCGAAATCAACAAGATCGAGTCGCGCTTCAAGGTCAATGTCGTCCTGATTCCGAACAAGCATCTCGAAACGCCGCACTACAAGCTGGAGCGTCTGCGTCACGACGATGCGCGTCTCGACGATCCGCGCGCGTCGTGGAAGATGGCCGTCGAAGCGGCGAGCGAGCTCGAATCGGAGACCGGCTACAGCAAGCGCACCGAAGAGGTGAAGCCGAAGCAGGAGGCCGCCGTGAAGGGCATCACGCCCGAGAAGCCCGCGCCGAGCGCGCCGGTGAAGCCCGCGCCCGTCGAGGCCGCGCCCGCGCCGACGCCCGTTCCGGCGAGCGGCGGATTCATCGCGTGGATCAAGAATCTGTTCGGCATTCAGCCTGCGCCGCAACCCGCGCCGGCTCCGGTCGAAGCGCAACCGGCCACGCGCGCGCCGCGCGAACGCGGTGAACGCACCGGCGGCGGCGATCGCAACCGCAATCGACGTAGCGGTGGCGCCGCGCGCGAAGGCGCTGCGGCAGGCACGGCGGCGGGCGCCAACGGCGCGGCGCGCCAGGGCGGCCGTCGTGAGGATCGCGAGGCGCGTGGCGGACGCGAAGGTCGTGAACTGCGCGAAGTCCGCGAGCCGCGTGAGGCTCGTGAACCGCGCGAGGCACGCGAAGCACGCGAGCCGCGCGAGGCACGCGAGGCACGCGAACCGCGTGAAGCGCGCGACCGCAACGCGGAACGCGCAGCGCGTCCGGAAGCAACCGAACGTCCGGAACGCCGCGAGCGTCCGGATCGTGGCGAACGCGCCGAGCGTGGCGACCGCGCTGAACGAACCGAGCGCGCGGAACGCGGCGAGCGTCGCAAGCCGCAACCGGAAGCCGCCGTCGAGGCGCTGACGCAAGGCGAAACGGTGCCGTCGGAAATCGTCGAAGCGGCGCAAGCCAATGCGGACGCGCAAGTGACCGGCATCGATGCGGCATCCGACGCGGCGGCCGCACGTGACGGCGAAGAGCGTCGTCGCCGTCGCCGTGGGCGTCGTGGCGGTCGTCGCGAGCGCGAAGAAGACGGCATGACGGTGAATCACGCGGCGGACGTCGCCGAAGCAGAAGGCGCAGCAGAGAGCACTTCGGCGCAAGCCGGCGTGTTTGATGCGGAAGCCGCGCAGGAAGCGGCTGCACGTCGCGAACCCCGCCCGGCCGCGCCGCAACCGGTGGAAGCGTCGGTGCAGCAACCGGCCGCTCAGCCGCTCGAAGCGAAGCCGCAAGAGCAAGCGCCCGCCGCTGCGGAGGAAGCGCCGGTCGCCAAGACTGTTGAGGCCGAGCCTTTTGAACTGAAGGCGCAAACGCCCGAACCGACGAACTTCGATCTCTTCGCCAAGCCCGCTCCGGCACCGGAGGTCGAGAATCCGTTCGGTCCGGAGCCGAAGGTCGCCGAGACGAAATTGGCCGATCCGTTCGCACCCGCGTCCGCGCCGGTCGCATCCGAAGAGCCGAAGCCCGTGGAAACGGCGCCGACGCCCGTCGAGCCGGTCGCGGCCGAGCCTGCCGAAGTCGCCGAGCCGGTGAAGACCGCCGCTGTCGCATCGACGCCCGAAGCGACGGCCGTCGAGCCAGTGAAGCCGGTCGAGATCGCGCAAGCGCAGACGCAAGCGCCGGTCTTCGCGCCGGAGCCTGTCGCAGTCGTCGACGAGCCGGTGAAGGTCGCTGCGCCCGCCGCGCCTGCAACGTCGACGCCGATCGCCGTCGAAACCCTTCAGCCGATGCTGGAGCGTGCGGGCCTCGTCTGGGTGAACACCGACGAAGGCAAGCTGCGCGAAGCCAATGCCGCCGCCGCACGCGAGCCGGCTGCGGTGCGCGTGCCGCGCGAACGCAAGGCACTTCCGCCGGCCGACACCGCGCCCATGCAGCAAGTGGAAACCAGCAAGCAGGCCCACTAAGCGCGCGCGTCCCGTTCACTCCGGTGAACGGGCAAAAGCCAGAAACGCCATCGATCCCCGATCGATGGCGTTTTTTTGCGTCGTAAAACGGCTGAACCGAGGGAAAACCGCGACTCCGTGGCAGTGCGTCCCGATGTCCCGCTTCCGTTAGAATGGAACGATCCAACCATTATTCGAACAAGGCCGAAGCGGCCGAGCCGAGCCCCGAGTCATCATGCCCCGACGCATCATTCCTCTCGCCGATGTCAGCGCGATCCCGGATTTCTCCGGCGCCGCGACATCGCCGTCCGGGCTGCTCACGGACACGCTCGCGCGCCCATTGCGGGATTTGCGCATTTCCGTGACAGATCGCTGCAACTTTCGCTGCGTGTACTGCATGCCACGCGAAGTGTTCGATAAGGATTACCAGTTTCTCCCGCACGCCGCCCTGCTCTCGTTCGAGGAAATCGAGCGCCTCGCGCGCGTATTCGTCGCCCACGGCGTGGAAAAGATTCGCCTTACGGGCGGCGAGCCGCTTCTGCGCAAGAACATCGAATTCCTGATCGAGCGGCTCGCGCTGTTGCGCACGCCCGAAGGCCGCCCGCTCGATCTGACGCTCACGACGAACGGCTCGCTCCTCGCGCGCAAGGCGAAGTCGCTGAAGGACGCGGGTTTGTCGCGCGTCACCGTGAGCCTCGATGCGCTCGACGACGCCCTCTTTCGCCGCATGAACGATGCCGATTTCGCGGTCGCCGACGTGCTGAACGGCATCGAGACGGCGCAAGCCGCCGGGCTCGCTCCGATCAAGGTGAACATGGTCGTGAAGCGCGGCACGAACGATCAGGAAATCGTCCCGATGGCGCGCCATTTCAAAGGCAGCGGCGCGGTTCTGCGTTTCATCGAATATATGGATGTCGGCGCGTCGAACGGCTGGAACATGAGCGAAGTGCTGCCTTCGGTGCAAGTGGTCGAACGCATCGACGCGCACTTTCCGCTGGAACCGCTCGAAGCCCACACGGCCGCGGAAACGGCGCAGCGCTGGGGCTATCGCGACGGCAGCGGTGAAATCGGCGTGATTTCGAGCGTCACACGCGCGTTTTGCGACTCGTGCACGCGTGCCCGGCTCTCGACGGAAGGCAAGCTGTATCTGTGTCTCTTCGCGGTTTCCGGCCACGACCTGCGCGGACTGATCCGCAGCGGCGCGGGCGACGACGAAGTCGCCACAGCCATCGCGCGAATCTGGGAGGCGCGCGGCGACCGGTATTCGCAATTGCGCGGCAGCGCGTCGGCGCCATCTCGCGACGATGCACGTCGCGTCGAGATGTCGTACATCGGCGGCTGAGCGCGGCGGATCGTTCGTGCTGAGCGCTCATTCATCGTCCAGCGTCACGGCGCTCGTGCTCGCGGGCGGACGCGGCTCGCGCATGGGCGGCATCGACAAGGGCATGCAGCCGTTTCGCGGTGAGCCGCTCGCGTTGCACGTGATGCGGCGCATCGCGCCTCAGGCGGGCGCGCTTCTGATCAGCGCAAATCGTTCCATCGAAGACTACGCGCGCCTCGGCACGGCATTCGGCGCGCGCGTTGTCGCGGACGCGCGCGCGGATTTCCCCGGGCCGCTCGCCGGCATCGCCGCTGCGTTGCGCGTTGCGAGCACCGAATTCGTTCTGACCGCGCCTTGCGACGCCCCTTTCGTCGACGAACACATCGGCGCCGCGTTGATGCAAGCACTCGACGCGCACGGCGGCGACGTTGCATACGCAGCAACAATCGACGCGTCGGGCGAAGTCATGGCCCACCCCGTTTTCGCGTTGCTGCGTACATCGCTCGCCGACGACCTGGACGCCTGGCTGGACGCGGGCGAGCGCAAGGTGCGCGCGTGGTACGCGCGCCACAAGGCGGTGGAAGTCCAATTTCACGACGAACGCGCGTTTTACAATATCAACGATTTACAGCAGCTCGCCGATCTGGAACGCCGCTGACTCGTTCAACCGGCTGCCCGCTCACATCGCCATTGCGGGCGCTCAACCACCGCGCGGCCACGTGCTGCTTCGCCGGATTCCGGCCGCGATCCACGCCGATTCATGACCACGTCCAAGGATTTTTCCGCCTGCGTCGCCCACTACGATCCGAATGCGCTGCCCGTTGAAGCCGCGCAGGAAATCGTGCGCCAGTGGGCCATGCCGCGCATGCGGGACGCGCAGATCGAGCGCGTGAGCCTGTTCGACGCGCTCGGCCGCGTGCTCGCCGAGGATGTGATCTCGCCCATCGACGTCCCCGCTTACGACAATTCCGCGATGGACGGCTACGCGTTCGCCGGCGATGTGCTCTCGCGCGGTGGCGATACGGTCGGCTTGTCCGTCGCGGGCACGGCGCTCGCCGGGCGGCCGTTCGAAGGCGCGCCGGGCGCGGATCAATGCGTGCGGATCATGACGGGCGCGCTCATCCCGCCCGGCTGCGACACGGTCGTGCCGCAGGAGTTCGTCACGCGCGAAGGCGACGCGATCCGCTTTTCGCCGGCGACGATCCATGCCGGCCAGAATCGCCGCCTCTCCGGCGAGGATCTCGCGAAAGGCAAGCCGGCGCTGCTCGCGGGTCGCGTCGTGCGGGCGTCGGATCTCGGTTTGCTCGCGTCGCTCGGTATCGGCGAAGTGTCGGTTCGCAGGCGGCTCACCGTCGCCTTCTTTTCGACGGGCGACGAATTGCGTTCGGTCGGCGAAACGCTGAGCGCTGGCAGCCTTTACGACAGTAATCGCTACACGCTCTTCGCAATGCTCAAGCGGCTCGGCGTCGAAACCGTCGATCTGGGTATCGTGCGCGACGATCGCGCCTCGCTCGAAAAGGCGCTGCGTCATGCGACCGAAAGCGCCGATGTCGTCATCAGTTCGGGCGGCGTGTCGGTCGGCGATGCGGACTTCACGCGCGCGCTGATGAATTCGCTCGGCGACGTCGCCTTCTGGAAGATCGCGATGCGCCCCGGCCGCCCGCTGGCATTCGGCCGGCTGTGGTCGGGCGAGCGCCCGGGCGCGGGCGAGTCGGCGCTCTTCTTCGGGTTGCCGGGGAACCCGGTCGCCGTAATGGCGACGTTCTACTTCATCGTGCGCGAGGCGCTTCTGGCGATGTCGGGCGCGATGCGCCAGCCGCTCACCGTCATCCGCGCGCGCGCCGCCGAGCCGATGAAAAAGCGCGCGGGCCGCACCGAGTTCCAGCGCGGAATCGCGACGCGCGACGACGACGGGCGCTTTCGCGTCGTCACTACCGGTCCGCAGGGTTCCGGCGTGCTGAGTTCGATGAGCGAAGCGAACTGCTTCATCGTGCTCGAGCACGCGCGCGGCGACGTCGAAGCGGGCGACGAAGTCGAAATCGTGCCGTTCGACGGCCTGATCTGATCCGGCGCCGCCGCCAGCCGGTACAAACATTCCTACATCGATAGACGGGGCTTTCCTTCCATGAAAAAGCAGATTTCATTCATCGCACCGGGACAGACCGCCAAGGCGCTGATTCTCGTGTACCTGACTTTCAGCGTGCCCATTGTGCTGCTCGGCGTCGTGGTCGCGTTCGTGCGATACGGCTCGGTGGAAGTGAGCACCGTCACGAGCGCGCTGCTCCTGAACGCGATTCTCGGTTTCATCCTGCTGTGGATCGCGTGCCACGCGTACAACTGGGTGGCCTCGCGTTTCGGCGGCATCGAGATCGTGCTCTCCGACGCGCCGGAGGAAGCGTGAGCGCCCCGATCATCCGCGCGGCCTCGCCCGCCGACGTCGCCGCGATCTTCGGCCTGATGTACGAGCTGGCCGAGTTCGAGAAGCTCACGCATCTGTTCATCGCGACGGAGCAAGGCGTGCATGACGCGCTCTTCGGCGCACGACCGGCCGCTGAAGCGCTCGTCGCGGAAGTCGAAGGCGAAATCGTCAGCTATGCGCTCTTCTTCCAGAACTTCTCGACCTTCCTCGGCAAGCGCGGCCTGTATCTCGAAGACCTCTACGTGCGTCCTTCGATGCGCGGCAGCGGCCTCGGGACGCTGATGCTGAAAAAGCTCGCCGCGCTCGCGGTCGAGCGCCAGTGCGGCCGCTTCGAATGGTCGGTGCTGGACTGGAATCAGAACGCCATCGATTTCTACGAAAAGATGGGCGCGACCGTGCTGCCCGACTGGCGCATCGTGCGCGTGACGGGCGAGCCGCTCGAACGCCTCGCGTCCTGAATCGCGTCCTGCATCACGGCTCGTCGTCGCCTTCGGGCGATGACGGATCGCCGAACGCCTCGCCCAACAATCCCGCCGCCTGTTCGCCGGGCAACGCCTCGACATCCCGAAGGCGCTTGCCCATCTGCCGCGTGCGCGTCTGCGCCGCTTCGATCGAGCGCGTCACCGTTTCGAGCTGCGACTTTGTTCGCGCCAGCACTTCGCCGAACTTGCCGAACTCGGTCTTCACCGCGCCGAGCACCTGCCACACTTCGCTGGAACGCTTCTCGATGGCCAGCGTGCGGAAGCCCATCTGCAGGCTGTTGAGGAGCGCGGTCAGCGTCGTGGGTCCCGCGACGGTCACGCGAAACTCGCGCTGCAACGAATCGCTCAGGCCAGGACGGCGCAAGACTTCCGCGTAGAGACCTTCGGTCGGCAGGAAGAGCAATGCGAAGTCCGTCGTGTGCGGCGGCGCAACGTACTTCTGCGCGATCGATTTCGCCTCCGCGCGCAAGCGCCCTTCCAGCGCGCGCGACGCGTCCTCGACACCGGCCGGGTCCGCGCGTTCCTGCGCATCGATCAGACGCTCGTAGTCCTCGCGCGGAAATTTCGCGTCGATGGGCAGCCACACGGGCGTAGCCACGTCGCCCGGCGCACCCGGCGCGTCGTGCCGGCCAGGCAGCCTGATCGCGAACTCGACGCGTTCGTTGCTCTTCGGAACCGTCGCGACGTTCTTCGCGTACTGATCGGGCGTGAGCAACTGTTCCAGCAGCGCTTCGAGCTGCACTTCGCCCCAGATGCCGCGCGTCTTGACGTTGGTCAGTACCTTCTTCAGATCGCCGACACCCGCCGCGAGCGTCTGCATCTCGCCGAGTCCCCGATGCACCTGCTCCAGCCTGTCGGAGACGAGCTTGAACGACTCGCCGAGCCGTTGCTCCAGCGTCGCGTGCAACTTTTCGTCGACGGTGCGGCGCATCTCGTCGAGCTTCGTCGCGTTGTTCGCCTCGATGTCCTTCAGGCGCGCTTCGAGCGTCGCGCGCACTTCGCCGAGCCGCCGCTCGTTCGCTTCGGAAAGCTGCGCGAGATGCAGCGACATGGAATCGGCGAAGCGCTTCAACGCGTTGCCCTGATCCTCGCGCGCCTGCTGGCTTTGCTGTGCGAGCTGCTGCGCAAGCGCGTCGAATTGCGCGTTCTGCACGTTCGACGTGCTCGCCAGTTGCGTCGAAAGCGTCTGATGGAATTGCGCGAAGCCGCTTTGCGATTCCATGCGCGAGACGCGCGCGCTCTCCGCGATATCGCCACGCAAGCCGCGTTCGAGCCGTTCCTGCGCGCGCGCGTGTGCCTCGCCCATGTCGTTGACGCGATCGGTGAGCGCTTCGAACTCGTCGAAGATGACCGCGTTCGAATTGCGCCGCATCGTCATGACGAGCGCGACGAGCGAGACCACCAGCGCGATCGCCAGCACGGCGATCGCGCCAACCAGCAGTTCCATCATTTCTTCAGTACGTCCGAATTGATCGGGTTCGGCGGATCGCCTGCGCGCGGCCCTTCGCCCAGCGCGGCGATGAGATTGTCGGCCGCGAGATTGGCCATCGCGCGGCGCGTGCCTTCGGTCGCGCTCGCGATATGCGGCGTCAGCACGACGTTGTCGAGCAGCAGGAAATCCGGGTTGAAATTCGGCTCGCCCTCGAACACGTCGATGCCCGCCGCCGCGATGCGCTTGTCGCGCAACGCCGCGATCAACGCCGCATCGTCGACGATGCCGCCGCGCGCGATATTCGTCAGCGTCGCCGTCGGCTTCATCAGCGCGAGTTCGGCCGCGCCGATCGTATGATGGCTTTCCTTCGAGTAAGGCACGACGAGCACGACATGATCCGCGCGCTTGAGCAGATCTTCCTTCGACGCGTACTCGGCATTCAGCTCGCGCTCGATTTCCGGCGCGACGCGCGAACGGTTGTGATACATCACGCGCATGTTGAAGCCGGCCGCGCGCCGCGCCAGCGCCTGCCCGATGCGCCCCATGCCGATCACGCCGAGCGTCGAGCCGTAGACATCGGTGCCGAGGAACGAGTCGAACGACCACTTCTGCCACTTGCCCGCGCGCAGAAAGTGCTCGGATTCGGTGACGCGACGCGCCGCCGCCATCATCAGCGCCCAGCCGAAATCGGCCGTGGTTTCGTTCAGCACGTTGGGCGTGTTGGTGCCGAGCACCTTGTGCGCGTCGAACGCCCGCATGTCGAAGTTGTTGTAGCCGACCGCCATGTTCGCAACGACCTTCAGATTCGGCGCGCCCGAAAGCTCTTTCTCGCCGACCATCTCGCCCGCCGTGAACGCGCCGTCCTTGTCTGCGAGACGCCGCGCGAACTCTTCCTGCGGGAGCACGTCGCCGAGATTCACATCGACATCGAAATGCTGCTTCAGTCGCTCGATCACGTCGGGAAAAGTGGGACGCGCTACCAGCACTTTCTTCTTCATCGGTTGCTCCTAGAAAAATAGCCAGCCTAGAACGGCGAAAAGCGGCAAGAGAATCGCGCCCGACCACGCCATGAAACCGAAGAAACTCGGCATGCGTACGCCGCGCGATTCGGCGATCGCCTTCACCATGAAATTCGGCGCATTGCCGATATACGTGTTCGCGCCCATGAAGACCGCGCCCGCGGAGATGGCGGCGAGCGTCGTGGCGTCGCTGGTCATGAGCGTGCGTGCGTCGCCGCCCGCGAGATTGAAGAAGACGAGGTAGGTCGGTGCGTTGTCGAGAAACGACGACAGAAGACCGGTCGCCCAGAAATACGCGATGTCGACGGGCTTGCCCTGCGCATCCGACACCGCGTGCACGATGCCCGCGAACGCGCCCGATTCACCCGCGCGCAGGATCGTGATGACCGGCGCGATGGTGATGAAGATCGCCGCGAAGAGCTTCGCGACTTCCTCGATGGGCGCCCAGTCGAACGCGTTCCCCGCGCGCGCGCTTTTCGGCGTGAGCGCGAGCGATGCGAGCAGCACGGCGACGAGCAGCACGTCGCGCACGAGATTCTGCAACTGGACATGCGTGCCGAAGATGTCGAACGTGATGCCGGGTTTCCAGATGCCGCTCATCAGCACGAGCACGACGATCGCCGCGAGCAGCGCGAAATTGATCTTGCCGTCGATGCCGAGCGGAGGCGTATCCGGCGTCGGGTCGAGAAACGCGGGCCGCGCGTCGTGCCTGCGCCAGTAGAAACTGTCCAGCACGAAGAACACCGCGAGGAGCACGGCGCAGACGAAGAGCATCGGCAGCGCGAGATGCACGGTAGTCCAGAAGAAGCCGACGCCGTTGAGAAAGCCGAGAAAAAGCGGCGGATCGCCGAGCGGCGTGAGCGAGCCGCCTGCGTTCGCGACGAGAAAGATGAAGAACACGACGACATGCACGACGTGCTTGCGATTGTCGTTCGCGCGCAAAAGCGGACGGATCAGCAGCATGGCCGCGCCCGTCGTGCCCATGACGCTCGCGAGCGCGGTGCCGAGCGCGAGCAGTCCGGTATTGAGATGAGCCGAGCCGTGCAGGTTGCCGCGCACGCAAATGCCGCCCGCGACCGTATACAGCGCTGCGAGCAGAATGATGAACGGCACGTACTCTTCGAGCATCGCGTGGACGAGCACGCTGCCCGCCGTGCCGACACCGAACGCAAGCCCGAACGGCGCGAGGAACGCGATCGCCCACCCCGCCGCGATCTTGCCGAAATGGTGATGCCAAACCTTCGGCGCGACGAGCGGAAACACCGCGATGGAAAGCAGGATGCCGACGAACGGTATGCCCCATGTGGCCGGGAGCGTCGCGCCGTCGAGCGTCGCAGCAGCGGCCGGCGCAGCGATCAGCGCCAGCATCGCGCAAGGCACGTACAAAACCAGACGCCGCATCTGACTCACGCTCCGCGCACGACGATCACATGCACGCGATACGGCCCATGCGCGCCGAGCACGATGGTCTGTTCGATATCGCCGGTGCGCGACGGACCCGACACGACGTTCACCGCGCGCGGCAACTCGCCGCGCTCGGCGCGCATCAACGCGAATGCATCTTCATGCGCGGCGACGATGCGCGACGCCGGCACGATCGCGATATGCGTCTGCGGCAAGAGCGCGCCGGATGCGGGCGTCTGCGCGCCCGAGAGCAGCACGAGCGAACCGGTTTCAGCAGTCGCGCAGAAGCAGCCGGTGATGCCGACGAGATCTTCATCGGCAGGCTTGCGAAACGCCGCCCGAATGCCCGCTTCGGACCAGCGCAGATGAGCAAGCGCGGGCCACGCGACGACATCGACGGGAAGGTTCAGCGACTGGAGATAGCGCACGGCTTCGGCGGGCGCATCGTCGAGCGATTCGACTTCGGCGACGGTCGTGGAAAGACGCTCCGCTTCGAGCGTAAAGCGCGCGATGAGCTCGTCACGCGTCTGAGGCAACGGAGGACGCGGACCCGCCGGATGTCGCTCGACATACTCGTCTGCGCCAGCGCGCTCGGCATCCGTAGCCGTGCCGCGACGGCCCTGCGCGCTGCGAATGCGCGCGAGAATATTGCGGCGCGCGTCCGATGTATCCATGGTGCCGTCCTCGTGTTGGCGTGCTTGAGATTCGTGCGCGCCGCGATGATTTACGACGCGTCCGAATTATAGCGAGCGGCATACACGCACGAACCTCGGCCGAACGGCATAGGCCGAATGGACGAATGCGCGTCGCTCAGTCGTCGCCGACCGGCTGCTCGATGCCGAAGACCTGACGCAGATAAGCGAGATACGCCTTGTCGTCGCACATGTTTTTGCCGGGCGAATCGGAGAGTTTCGCGACCGGCTGACCGTTGCATCGAACCATCTTGATGACGATCTGCAGCGGCTGATAGCCGAGATCGTTGGTGAGATTCGTGCCGACGCCGAACGCGAGCTGGCAACGTCCGCGAAAACGCTCGTACAGCTGCAGCACCTTCGGGATATCGAGCGCGTCGGAGAACACGAGCACTTTGGTGCGCGGGTCGCAGCGGTTTTCTTCGTAATGCCGGATGAGGCGCTCGCCCCAATCGAAGGGATCGCCCGAATCGTGGCGCGCGCCGTCGAACAGCTTGCAGAAGTACATGTCGAAGTCGCGCAGAAACGCCTTCATGCCGTAGACGTCCGACAGCGCGATGCCGAGGTCGCCGCGATATTCCTTCGCCCACATCTCGAAGCCGAAGATCTGCGAGTCGCGCAGACGCGGGCCGAGCGCCTGACACGCCTGCAAGTACTCATGCGCCATCGTGCCGAGCGGCCGCAAGCCGTGCTTCATCGCATAGAAGCAGTTGCTCGTGCCGGCGAACTGCGCACCGAGCTTGTCCTTCAGCGTGAGCACGACTTCCTCGTGCCACTGCCCCGAAAAACGGCGGCGCGTGCCGTAATCGGCGATCTTGCAGTCCGAATATTCGGGTGGCGTGGCGAGCAGCTTGATCTTGTCGCGCAGGCGCTCGCGGCCGGTTTCATACTCGGGCTTGCGCTGCGTGTTGCGGAAATAGACTTCGTTGACGATCGCGAGCACCGGAATCTCGAAGAGAATCGTGTGCAGCCACGGCCCTTCGATCTCGATGTCGATCTCGCCGTTCTTCTTAGGCGACGGCGAAATGCGGATCGACTTTTCATTCAGATGGAAGAGCGCGAGGAAATCGATGAAGTCGCTCTTGATGAAGCGCATGCGCCGCAGATAATCCAGTTCCTCTTCCTTGAAGCGCAGATTGCAAAGCTGGCGCACTTCGTCGCGAATTTCATCGATATACGGCACGAGATCGACATTCGGCGTGCGGCAGCGGAAGCGATATTCGACATGCGCCGCGGGGAAGTGATGCAGCACGACCTGCATCATCGTGAACTTGTAGAGGTCGGTATCGAGCAGCGAATTGATGATCATGGTTCTGACGGGAACATCCACGCGAATGGACCGCGCGCTTTGCCTGCTTGACAGCGCGCAGCCCGAGGCCTTTAGGGTCATGTTACCCGAATGTCCGCGCAGACATGATCCGTGCCCTGCCCTTTTGCGACGCCGCGCATACATACATCACGAATCGATATAAAGAGCGCTTCGCGCGCCGCGCGCCCACTTTTACCGTTACGCTACAATATGCGTTTCGGCAAGCGCACCTTCCGGCCCATGCAGCCGCCAGGGCGCCGCCCCCACGAATTCCGCATGCAGGAGCCTGAATGACTCACGTTGTGACCGAAAGCTGCATCAAGTGCAAGTACACCGATTGCGTGGACGTGTGCCCGGTGGATTGCTTCCGCGAAGGTCCCAACTTTCTCGCGATCGATCCCGACGAGTGCATCGACTGCGCCGTGTGCGTCGCCGAGTGCCCGGTGAACGCTATCTACGCCGAAGAAGATGTGCCTGGCGACCAACAGCACTTCACCGAACTGAACGCTGAACTCGCGCGTAACTGGCCGAGCATCACGAAGACGAAAGGCTCGCTTCCGGAAGCGGACGAGTTCAAGGACGTCAAGGAAAAGCTGAGTCTGCTCGAGCGTTGATTGTTGCGCTCGCCGACGCACGCGCTTCATTTGATTGCAAAAAATGCGTATCAAATGAAGATTGAGCGTTGACACGCCAAAAGCAGCCCCCTATAATTCCGCTTCTCTGCTGTAGATGTTCCCCGATAGCTCAGTCGGTAGAGCGCCGGACTGTTAATCCGTAGGTCCCTGGTTCGAGCCCAGGTCGGGGAGCCAAAAACTCCAGCAAGTCGGTTTCAAAAGAGCTCGGTCAGTTGGCTGAGTTTTTATTTCAGTTGTAGATGTTTCAGTTGTTCCCCGATAGCTCAGTCGGTAGAGCGCCGGACTGTTAATCCGTAGGTCCCTGGTTCGAGCCCAGGTCGGGGAGCCAAAAACTCCAGCAAGTCGGTTTCAAAAGAGCTCGGTCAGTTGGCTGAGTTTTTATTTCAGTTGTAGATGTTTCAGTTGTTCCCCGATAGCTCAGTCGGTAGAGCGCCGGACTGTTAATCCGTAGGTCCCTGGTTCGAGCCCAGGTCGGGGAGCCAAAAGCTTCTGTCAAAAAGCCCAGTCGCATGACTGGGCTTTTTGCTTTGTGCGCTGACTTCATCGCTTCACGCAAGCCACACGACGGTCAGCGAGCGCACGCCCTGCGCGCCGCGAATCAGCACGCCTTCGATATCCGCCGTCGCCGACGGCCCCGTCACGAGTACCGCATATCGCGCCGCTTTGAAATCGTCGCGTCGATACACCTGCTGCAAGCCCTCGACGAGTTGCGCCGGGTCGAGCAGCACGACGAGATGCTGCGACAGATAGCCGATCGCGTTCACGACGTACTCTTCTTCGCTGAACCACACCGAGCCCGTTTCAGCGACGCCGAAGCGCCCTCGCACGATGCCCACATCGACATCCTGAAGCGATGCCGGCACGGTATCGGATGAAAGCGGCCGCGTGCCGTCGACGCCCGGAACCGCCGATGCAATCACCTTCGCATCGGCAAAGCGTGCCGCGATCAGCGCGTTCACGTCTTCGAGACGGGCCGCTTCGACGCATGTGCCGCCCATCGCGGTGAGCGCGGTCGTAAAGCGCGCCTTCAGTTCGCCTTCCGGCGACGGGAACACGGGCACGTCCGGGCGCGGACGCGATGGGGGCTGCGCCGCGCGGATCTTCGAGAGAAAAGCTTCGCGAGTCGTCATTTATCGAGCTTCCGGTTTTTCCTGTACCACTCGTGAAAAGTCTCGGCGGGCGCTTCGGGCAGATCGCGGCCGCGTCCCCAGATATTGAGCGGGTTGTAGAGCACGAAGTTGGGCAGGCGCTTCAACGCGCCGCCGAGCGATGCGACCGTTGCACGATAAAGCGTCGGGCTCGCGAGCAGGCGCCCCGCCATCTTCAGCACTTCCTGCTTCACGAACGGCACTTCGTGCTTCTCGGCGATGACCTCGCGCCACTTGTAGATCTGCTCGTGAATGTTCACCTTCACGGGACAGACATTCGTGCAACTGCCGTTCATCGTCGACGCGAACGGCAGCGCGCTATAGCGCTTCAAATCGTGCGTCGGATTGATGATCGCGCCGATCGGACCGGAGTACGTCCCGCCATACGAAAGCCCGCCGCTTCTGCGATACACCGGACACGTATTCATGCACGCGCCGCAGCGGATGCACTTGAGCGAGTACCAGAAATCGTCCATCGCGAGGCGTTCTGAGCGGCCGTTATCGACGAGGATGAAGTGCATCTCCGTGCCCGGACGCGGCGCGCGAAAATGCGACGTGTACTGCGTGATCGGCGAGCCGAGCGCGCTTCTCGACAACATTCGAACGAACACGCCGAGATCGCTGATCGTCGGAATGATCTTTTCGATGCCGATCGACGCGATATGCAGCGGCGGCACGTTCGCCGAAAGATCCGCGTTGCCCTCGTTCGTGCACACGACGACCGTGCCCGTCTCCGCGACCGCGAAGTTGCAGCCCGTCATGCCCGCCGTCTTCTCGCGCACGAAATACGGCCGCGTGTTCATGCGCTGGCTTTCCGCGAGATAGTGGATGTCGCTGTTCCGCGGATCGGTGCCGATCGTCTTGCCGAACAGTTCGGCCACGTCCGCGCGCAGCTTGTGCACGGCCGGCACGACCATATGGCTCGGATCCTGATGATCGAGTTGCTGGATGCGCTCGCCGAGATCGGTTTCCATCACCGTGATGCCGCGCGGTTCGAGATAGTCGCGCATGTAGCACTCGTCGGTGAGCATCGACTTGCTCTTCACGAGCGACGTCATGCCGCGCTCGCTCATCAGCTTGAAGACGAGCGCGTTGTGCTCCTCGGCGTTCGCCGCGAAATGCACGACGACGCCGTTTTTCTCGGCCTGATCGACGAACTGCGCGATGTAATCGGCGAGATTGGACAGCGTGTGTTCCTTGATCGCCGATGCGAGATTGCGCATCGTCTCCCATTCGGGGATGCCGTGCGCCTGCGCGTCGCGCTTGCTGCGCAAGTCCCACAGACGCTTGTCGTGGAACGCGACGTGATCTGGCTTCTGCAGGAACGCGCCCGCCGCCTTCGCGTGATCGATACGAACGCTTTTGCTCATGCGCGCGCCCCGTTCAGAACCTGCGCGATGTGGATGAACTTCGCATCGGCTTTCATGCGCTCGGCGCAGCCTTGCTGATGCATGAGACACGACATGTCGCCCGACACGATGTACTCCGCGCCCGCGCCGACGTGATCGCGCACCTTGTCCTGACCCATCCGCACGGAGACGGCCTCTTCCGTCACCGAGAACGTGCCGCCGAATCCGCAGCATTCGTCGGGACGCGCGGGCGCGACGAACTCGATACCCCTCACGCGTTCGAGCAGCGTGCGCGGCTTCGAATACGGCGTTCCGGCCACTTCCGAATTCGACGTTTCGCGCAGATGCCGCACCGCGCTGCAACTGTTGTGCAGCCCGACCTTGTGCGGAAATTCGGCCCACGGAAACTCGCGCACCTTCAGCACGTCGTGCAGGAATTCGACGAGCTCGAACGTATTGCGCCGCACCTTCTGCACGGCGCTCGTCTGCTCGATCGCGGTGAAATGCTCGCGTACGTGATGCGTGCAACTCGCCGATGGCCCGACGACATAGTCGTAGTCGGCGAAATTGCGCGCGAACACGCGCTCGGCGCCGGCAGCCTCCTTGTGTGCGCCGCTATTGGCCATCGGCTGGCCGCAACAGGTCTGATCCTGCGGATAGTCGACGTCCACGCCCAGCCGTTCGAGCAGTTCGAGCGTGGCGATGCCGACTTGCGGATAAAAAGCGTCGATGAAACAGGGGACGAACAAGGCGACTTTCATGACGGGTTCGGCGATTTGGTAAGCTTGGTCTGACCAAGACTTTAATGAGATGCCTCTTTCGTGTCAAACTCGGGCATTCCCCGGCTTTCACCTCGCATTCACGTCGAACGATGACTTTCCAGCCCGTCCATGCGCATTCCTACGCCCGCGTGCGTCTCTCCGATGTCGTGTCGGGACAGATCCGGGAATTGATTTCGAACGGCACGCTGCTGCCGGGCCAGCGCCTGCCCGCCGAGCGCGATCTGGCGGAGCAGTTGAACGTGTCGCGTCCGTCGCTGCGGGAGGCGTTGATCCGTCTGGAGTCGGACGGATTCATCCGCGCGGCCGGGCGCGGCGGTTTTGTCGTATCGGATGTGACCGCGCCGCTCGTGTCGCATCCGCTCGCCGCCCTGCTCGAGCAACAGCCGAACGCGAGCGCCGACGTTCTCGAACTTCGCCACGGCCTCGAAACGCTCTCGACCGCCTACGCCGCCGAGCGCGCCACCGACGACGATCTGGCGCGCATCGCCGCTGCCTTCGACGCGCTGCAAAACGCCGTCGCCGAAAAAAGCACGCGCATCGCGGAGAGAGACGCGGCGTTCCATCTCGCCATCGCGGACGCGACGCACAACGTCGCGCTCACGCACGTCATGCACGGACTCAATGAACTGGTGCGCGAATCGATGCTCACGTCGCACCGTCTCGTCGATTACGACGACGAAGTCGAAGCGAACCTGATGACGCAGCATCGCGCGATCTTCGATGCGATCGTAGCGCGCGATCCGGCGCGGGCGCGGGAGTGCGCGGGCGCGCATCTCGATTACGTGCGCACGCTGTATCGCGATGTTCCCGCGAAGAAAAACCGCGCGGCCTGATCCAATCACATTACGAATCTGTAAGCCGCAAGAAAGTGATGATAGGACGTCGCCTACACGCATTTCGGACACGCACGGCTAACGCGGGCGGCGCATCCTCGCGATACTGAAACCGTCGAAAACAACATGCGAAGGAGGACAACATGCCTTATCTACTCGGATGGCTGCTCGGCGTGCCGGTCATCGTGCTGGTGATTCTGTATCTGATCTTTCATTGACCGCATGCGGGCACGAGATGCATCGAAGAGCCAAGGGCGTCGATACAATACGACGCCCTTTCTCTTTTCCGAAGGATGACGATGAACCGCTCCGTCCTCGCGCTCGCCGCATCGCTCGCACTTTTCTCCGGCGCCGGACTCGCGCACGCGGAGGAAATCGCGAGCGTCAACACCAACTTCCGCTTCACCGGATCGGACCGCGTGACCGTCGATGCGTACGACGATCCGCTCGTCCAGGGCGTCACCTGCTATGTGTCCCGCGCGCGCACGGGCGGCGTGAAAGGCACGCTGGGCATCGCCGAAGATCCGACGGAAGCGTCGATCGCGTGCCGCCAGGTCGGGCCGATCAAGATCGCCGAACCGCTCAAGCAGAAAACCGACGTGTTCTCGGCCGGCATGTCCTTCATCTTCAAGACGCTGCATGTGGTGCGCGTCGTCGATACGAAACGCAATACGCTCGTCTATCTGACTTACAGCGACCGCATCGCGACCGGCAGCCCGAAAAACAGCGTGACGGCGGTTCCGATGCCCGAGGGCACGACCATACCGGTGAAGTGACACGCAACTGTCCGGCCGGGCGCGAAGCAAAGTTGTAAACTGGGCGATTCCGCTTATCTCAGAATTGCTCGATCATGCACGCCGACCGTTTCCGCAATGCCGCACGCTACTGGCGCTCGCCGCTCGTGCCGGACGCGGACATGGTCACGGCCGAATACTACGATCACGAATTCTCGCCGCACTGGCATGACGCCTATACGGTGCCCGTGATCGAGGCCGGCGCGGAGTGCTTCGACTATCGCGGCGCGCATCACGTCGCCGAAGCCGGTTCGGTGCCGGTGATCAATCCCGGCGAAGTGCATACCGGCGCGCGGGCCGTCGATGCGGGCTGGCGCTATCGCGTGTTCTATCTGCCGGTGCCGTTCGTCGAAACGCTCGCGCGCGACCTGTCGGGGCGGCCGGAATCGTCGCCGTGGTTTCCGGATGAAATCATCCGCGATCCCGATCTCGCGCGGCGTTTGGAGATCGCGCATCGCCTGCTGGAAAACGGCGCCGACCCGCTCGCCGCGGAACTGGCGCTCGTCGATGCAGTGACGACGCTGCTCGGACGCCACGCGCTCGAACGTCCGCGCATCGCGCCGCTCGCCGCCGACGCGCACCGCGTCACGACGATGAAATCCCGCCTCGCCGAGGATCTCCTCGAACCCGTCACGCTCGCCGAACTCGCGCAGACGGTCGGTCTCTCGACCTTCCACGCGGCGCGCCTCTTCACGCGCGAAACCGGTCTTGCGCCGCATGCGTGGCGCAATCAGCTGCGGATCGTGCGCGCGCTGCCGGCGTTGCGCGCGGGCGCATCCGTGACGGATGTCGCGGCGGCGAGCGGTTTCACGGATCAGAGTCACTTCACGCGCCATTTCAAGCGCACGTTCGGCGTGCCGCCCGGCCGCTGGCGTTAGGCGGTCCGGCCTCGGGAAAGCGCAAGAACGTACAAGCATTCTCATCGACGTTTTGCGTATCCTCGCTTCCATAGGAGGAAATCTTGAAAGCAACACCTTTGCGCGAATTCGCCGCCGGCGCACGCGACACCATCCCGATGATGATCGGCGCCGCGCCCTTCGGCGTGATCTTCGGCACGCTCGTCACCGCAAGTCCGCTCACGCTCTGGCACGGCCAGTTGATGTCGCTCGTCGTGTTCGCGGGCTCGGCGCAGTTCATCGCGGTCGGCCTGATCGCGTCGCACGCGAGCTTCGCCGTCATTCTGGCGACGACGCTCGTCGTCAATCTGCGTCATGTGCTCTATTCCGCGACGCTCGCGCCGTATGTCGCGCATCTGCCGCGCCGCTGGCGCTGGGCGCTCGCGGGCATGCTCACCGACGAAGTTTTCGCCGTCGCCTACGCGCACTATCGGAAGCGCGCGCCGGGCGAGATCGGGCCGCACTACTTCTTCGGCTCCGGCGTCGCGATGTATCTGAACTGGCAGTTGTGGACGCTCCTCGGCCTCTTGTTCGGCGCCGCGTTTCCCGGACTGAAATCGCTCGGGCTCGACTTCGCGATGGTCGCGACGTTCATCGCGATCGTCGTGCCGCAGCTCGTCGCCGTGCGCTTCGTCGCGGCGGCGCTCGCATCGGGCGTGCTGTCCTTCGCGTGGCAAGGCTGGCCGTACAAGCTCGGCCTGCTCGCGGCGGTGTTCGTCGGCGTGGCCGTCGGCATGCTGCTCACGCTGATGGAAAACCGTCCGCAAGCGAAGGGCCACGCGAAACATCGTCTGAAGAACGCGAAGGAGCGCACGCAATGAACTACGTCACGCTGATCTTCGGCATGGCGGCCGTTACGTTCGCGATCCGCGCCGCCGTGTTCGTGCTGGGCGAACGCCTGCCCTTTCCGCCGATCGTCCGCACCGCGCTTTCGTTCGTGCCGGTGACGGTGCTCACCGCGATCATCGTGCCGATGACCGTCTCGCCGCACGGCAACGGCGCCGAAATCACCTGGCGCAATCCGCAGCTCGTGGCTGCGATCGTCGCGATCATCGTTTGCGCGTTCACGAAACGGCCGCTTTTGACGATTGCCGTGTCGCTCGCGGTGTTTTTCGCGTGGCAGTTCGCCGTGCTGCGCTAAACGTTTTCTCTCCATCAGCCGTTAAACGGCTTTCAAAGAGCATCGAAGAATCCTCAAGTTCCTGAAGCGCGCGCCGATAACAGAAACGAATGGACTCCGCCTGAGACGCGGCGCCGACAGCTTTTCCCGCCTTCGGAGATCGAAGGCGGAACCGGGAACCAACATGCGTCAAATCACCTTATCGTTACGCGACGAGACCATCGCTTCGCTGCAGCGCGATTTCGAAGCGTTCACGCGTCTGTCGCTGAAGCTGGATCCGCAATTCGTCACGCCTTCGTTCGAGGACTTCCTGCGCGCGAAGCTCCTGGACAACAACACGCCGCTCACCGAGCAGGCGGTGCAGCGCATGCTCACGCACGGCCAGTACGCGTGGGCGAAGCGCGCGCTCGACAAGGAGTTTCCGGACGTCGTCGAGATCCTGATCCGGCAGGCAGCCGAGCACGGCTTCGCGTTCGCGATCCGCGCGGACTGGACCGCCGAGGATCTCGTCAAGGCGTCGCGCGCGTGGGCGACGGCGATCGTCACCGAAGCGGACGGCGACGTATCGCAAGTCGACATGCTCGCCTCGCAGATCAAATCGGCGGCGGCGGATATTCGCGAAGTCGAGGAAAAGATGCAGACGCCCGCATGGCGTCTCGCCGATTCGCTACGTCAGCGCGTGTATGAAACCAAAATTTCGGTGGAGACGAGCATCGGTTCGACCGCGCGCGAGAAGCTCGGCGAACTGCGCTGCCTGCTGCGGCTCGGCATCTTCTATGGCTCGATCCAGAAGCAGGAAGCGCAGCAAGTGCTGGAATATCTGCGCTCGCTGCGGCCCGAGCTTTTCGTCGAAGAGCCTTACGACGGCTACACACGCTTCGCAGCATGGCTGCGCAGCATCTTCTCGCCGTCGCCGCGCGCGCCGCGTGCATCGCGCGCGCAGCGCTGAGATTCAGGTCAGTCCCACATTCCCTTTAGGCGCGCCGCGATATCGATCTTCGCTTTCGCGGCCGCAGCCAGCCCCGCCGCCGTCGGCGCAGCGGGCGCGATGACGGGCGGCCACGCGGCCGCTTCGAAGTTCTGCATCAGATGCGGCGGAATGAAACGCGTGCGCTGCGCCCATACGTGACGGTCGCCGAGATGCGTCTGGTTGTACACGTAGAAGCGCTGCGGCGTGATGATGTGCAGGTCTTCCTTCGCGCGCGTCATCGCGACGTATAACAGCCGCCGTTCCTCGTCGAGTTCTTCGTCGCTGCCCGTGCCGAGATCGGACGGAATGCAGCCGTCGACGCCGTTCAGCACGAACACGTTGCGCCATTCCTGGCCCTTCGCCGAATGGATCGTCGAGAGAATCAGATAGTCTTCGTCGAGCAGCGGCACGCCGGATTCGTCGCTGGTCGCGTCGGGCGGATCGAGCGTCAGTTCGGTGAGAAAGCGCTCGCGCGTGGGATACGTCGCCGCGATGCTTTCCATCTGCAACACGTCGCCGATGCGGATCGCCGCGTCCTCGTGATTGCGTTCCAGATGCGGCTCGTACCAACGCCGGATCATTTCGAACTCGGCGGGCCAGCCGGAGTCGCGGCCGCAGAGCTTCGCCATCAGGCCGACGAAACGCGGCCAGTCCTCCGACGCGCGCGCGGGCGCCTGAAACGCGGCGATCGCATTCGACGCCACCGCGTCCGGCGCGCTCACGCTGTCGAGCAGGCGCCCGGCGATCGCCGGTCCGACGCCCGGCAACAACTGCGCGACGCGAAAGCCCGCGACGCGATCGCGCGGATTCTCGGCCCAGCGCAACACCGCGAGCACGTCCTTGACATGAACGGAATCGAGAAACTTCAGTCCGCCGAACTTCACGAACGGAATGTTCCGGCGCGTCAATTCGATTTCGAGCGCCGCGCTGTGATGCGCGGCACGAAACAGCACCGCCTGCGCCTTGAGCTTCATGCCGCCTTCGCGCGCTTCGAGCACTTTTTCGACGACATAGCGCGCCTGATCGGCTTCATCGGCGACGGCAACGACGCGCGGCTTTTGCGCCGATGCCTTGTCGGTCCACAGATTCTTCGTGTAGCGCTCGGTCGCGAGGCCGATCACCGCGTTCGACGCTTCGAGAATCGGCAAGGTCGAACGATAGTTGCGGTCGAGCGTGACGGTCGCGGCGGGCGGATCGAAGTGGCCGGGAAAATCGAGGATGTTGCGCACCGTCGCGCCGCGAAACGAGTAGATGGATTGCGCATCGTCGCCGACGACGGTAAGGCCGCGCCCGTCCGGTTTCATCGCGAGAAGAATGGATGCCTGCAGACGGTTCGTGTCCTGATATTCGTCGACGAGAACGTGATCGAAGCGGCTCGCGAGATCGGCGGCAATCGACGGCTCCGCCGCGAGATGCGACCAGTAGAGCAGCAGATCGTCGTAATCGAGCACGCTTTGCGCCTGTTTCGCGCTGACGTACGCGGCGAAGAGGCGCTTCAGGTCCGCTTCCCACTCGCGGCACCACGGATACGACTGATCGAGCACGGTCGCCAGGGACGCGCCGGTGTTGACGACGCGCGAGTAGATCGCGAAGCACGTCGATTTGGCGGGAAAGCGCTTTTCCTTCGACGACAAACCGAGCTCGTGCCGCACGAGGTTCATGAGATCGGCGGAATCCTCGCGATCGTTGATGGTGAACGACGGCGCGAGCCCGACGAGATCGGCGTAATCGCGCAACAGCCGCGCGCCGACGCTATGGAACGTGCCCGACCACGACAAACCCTGCGCGATTGCGCTTCTCGTGCCGAGCGCGTTCATTGCGATGCGCGACACCCGCCGCGTCATTTCGAGCGCCGCGCGGCGCGAAAACGTGAGCAGCAGGATGCGATGCGAATCCGCGCCCTTTACCAGCAGATGCGCGACGCGATGCGCGAGCGTGTTGGTCTTGCCCGATCCCGCGCCCGCGATGACGAGCAGCGGCCCGCCCGCGCGCCCCGGTTCGTCGACGCCGAATTCGACGGCCTGACGCTGCGCCTCGTTGAGCTTCGCGAGATAGTCGGCGACCTGTTTCGTGGTGGATTCGTCGGCGGTGTCGGGGAGCGTGAGCACGGGAGAAAGGCGGCGGGAAATGAGTGACGCACACTGTATATCCATACAACCCGCACGCGCAAGCCTTTGGCTCGACAAGGGTTTTGGCCCCAAATGCAACGAGCCCGGCTCGCACGGAACCGGGCTCGCATCGCTGCAAAAGATTTGCGTCAGTCGGCCTTCTTCGCGTTCTTGAGCTTCGCTTCGGCGGCGGCTTCATTGGCGTCCGATTGCGCCTCGGTCTTTTTCTTGTCGGCCTTGGCTTGCGCGACGGCCGCCTTCTTGTCGGCCTTGCTCTGTTCCTTCGCGGCCTTTTGATCGGCGGCAGTCGGCGTATCCGACGTCGTCTGTGCGAACGATGCCGCGCTCGCGCTCGCGAACGTCCCCGCGATCAGCGCGGCCAGCAGTGCATGAGTTTTTCGATTCATGGTCTTCTCCCTTGTTCGATGCCGCGAGCCGCGCCAAACGCGAGCTCGCGGCGATTCCCGGTTCGCCCGCTTAATGCTGCAAGCCGGTGTCCTTCGGTGCGTTCGGCTCGGTCGCGTTCAATTCGGCCTTGGCGGCGTCCTTGTCCGCCTTGCGATTGATCTTCGCGTTCTTCACCTCTTCCTTGTACTGCGCCTTGGCCTGCTCGGTTTGCGCCTTCAATTCGGCCTTCGACGCCTTCTTCGACGCGCTGTATTCGGCGTTCGCCTTCGCATTGGCATTGCGGCGCTCGACGAGCGGATCGGTCGGCGCGGGCGCGACGAGGTTCTGCGGCGGCGGCGTCATCGGCTGTTGGGCTTGCATCGGCTGCACTTGCGCTTCCGTTTGCGTCTGCACCGGTGCGGACTGGGTCGCGGTTTGCGCATAAGCGCCCGAAGCGGCGAACGTGGCGATGGCGGAGCCGATCAAAAGGATTCGTGCGCGAGTCATGAGCTAGTCCTCTCTTTAGTTGGCGTCGGCGGCGCTCTTACGACGATGAAACGAGCGATCCGCGCGACTTTTGTCGATTGGAAAGAATGACCGAAGCTGCATCGATCAAATGGTCGGACCGGCGGTCAATCGGGCAAGTTCGCGAAAATCAGTCACTGTTACCGACGGTTTCATCTGGCTACATTTGCCAACGAGCGCGCTTGAGTGGGGATTACCGGTCCTCGCGATCCCTGAGCACGGCGCATGCCCGGCCACATCGTCGGTATCTCGCTCTTCCCAGCAGCCGCAGAGCGGGTTTCATCCGTTGAAGCTCGACGCGCAAGTTGCGACCACGGGCGAAAAACAGACGGTGGGCCGCATAACAGCAGGTAACGGCCCCGACGCTAACAAGACAATCAACAGGGCAACGATGTGACAATCGGTGACAGTTCATGGCACCGATATTGAACTATCGCACGGTACGATGATAATCATTAGTCCTGCCACTTAAATCGAGGCAGGCGCAACCTGACTGTCGGTCAGGCCGATAGAAAGGCTTCGCGTTCCTGTCCCGGTCTGAACGTCAGTGCGAACCCGATTTCCTTTGGATTTTCTGAATAAGAATCGAGATGGCAACATCAGCAACTGCTGCAAGACCCGCTTCGGCGCCGCAACCTGCGTCTGCACCCCAGCCCGCTTCAGGTGGCCAACGCAGTGCGCCTGCAGTCCCTCGTAACGCACCGCAAGCGACGCCGCCCGACACAAAGGTCAAGAAGTTGTCGTTTGCCTTCCCGTTCCTGAAGAAGGGGCAGAGGGATACGGATGCGGCAGTCAGGTTCACCGACGAACACGAGATTTACCAACTGCTCTCGGAGAAGGAACCCGGCGGAACCTTCTTGGTGAGTAAGAAAGGCTTTTGGCACGGCGGTATCCACATCACCGACAGCGGCGCGGGCAGCAAGCTGGATTTGAAGCAAGGCGTGCGATGCATTGCAGATGGCCACGTCATTGCATACCGGGTGGACCGGACTTATCCGGTGAGCCAACTCGGAAACGTGCAAGCGCCCTATAGCACCGGATTCGCTTTGGTTCGCCATTCGATGGAGTTCCCGAAAGGCACGAAGCTGACTTTCTATAGCCTGTACATGCATCTGCAAGCGTACGAGGAGTATGAGCGCGATACGGGCAAGGCCAAACCGGCGTATCTATCTGCGCTTGCTCAGTACAAAGTCACGTCCTATGCGCGGGACAAGGCAGCTCCGAGCCGAACCGGTCAGGCGCCAGATGCTAGTCAGCAAGGTTTGAGAATCCGCAGCGCTCCGAAGACGGGCCGTGGAGCAAGTCCGGCGCTTGGCATTCTGCCCCAAGGTGCGTCTGTGAGTATTGGCGAGCGGCAACATGGCTGGGGCAAGATCACGGACGCGCATGGTGCGCAACCGTACGCGGCCCAGGTGGGCGATGCTCCGCCCACCACAGTAGTGGGCGGTTGGATATTTCTGGGTAGCGAGAACGGTGGTCCGGTGGTGCAGGAAATCCTGCCTGACGATGCCTTCGATCGCGTCATGGTTACGTTGTTGGCCGGTGGAGCAGACGACGCGAATGCGCAGGGCATCGCCGTGAAAGCGGGCGAATTGATAGGCCATCTTGGCCGCTTTGATTCATTGAATGCGAATCCGCCGTCCGCCACGAAAATGGCGCACATCGAGGTGTTCTGTGACGACAGCGTCAAATCGTTCATTGAGCAAAGCAGGACGTGGGTCGCGTCGCACAGCGCGCATCCCGACGAGTGGAAGCGGCTGGGGCTTTCTTCCGAGCCGACGCTATTGCGTATCGCGGAGGGGACTAAGCTCTATCGCAACGCGGAGCAGGCGGGTAGTGAACCGCCGGTGACGGGCGTGGTGCAGCGGTGGTCACTGGCCGAACTGGCGCGGGATACGAACAAGCGACACGCTGAAGCGACGGCGGATCGCAACGGACGAAAGATGAACTGGTGGCGCGTTGGCAGCGCGGATCAGCGAGGACAAGCGATCGAGGGATGGGTGCGTGAAGAGCAGTTCGCGGGCGGAACTGTGACGCGAGAGTTCGCCCAGAAATGGGTGGACTTCGCTTGTATCGACGGGGCACAAGATCCGGCTCACACCATGTTCTCGAGGACCAAGGCGTGGGTGAACTTTGCCAGTCATACCGGTGCTGCAGATGCGAAGGCCTTGAGCAAGTTGAGTCCAATGATGCAGGCGGTGTACCGAAAGCTGTTTCCGCAAGGCGATGGCAGCCGTGCTGCAGACGACTTGTGCTTAGCCTATGCAGGTGAGTCAGGCCACTATCCATGGCTGATGCAAGCGGCATCCCGATTGATTGTGAAGCATGAAAGCGAGTGGACAAATCCGCAGAAGTGGCGACAGCTCTACACGGAAATCGAGAACGCCACGCCGAACCCCCAGTACAAAGAAGAGCAGAAGCGTATCGAGAAGCTCGTGTGGTGGGATGAGGTGAAGGCGAAGGTTCCGGGATTTCCTCAGGCGGATGTGTTTCATCTGCATCCTGTGGGATTGGTGGGGAATTTTCGGACCAAATTCCAATTCACACTGGAAATGATGCAACGCGTATTTCCTCTCGCCCAAGCAAATGTCCTTCAAGAGTTGATCGACGAGTTGAACGCGCACCTCGAGGTGTATGCCTTGGACACCCCATCCAGAAGAGCTCATTTCTTCGCTCAGGTGATGCAGGAAACAGGGAAATCGATGACAGTCGAAGAAGGTTTCGTCTGGAAAGCAAGCGCACTAGTTGCAAGCTTCTCGTATTTCCGCAGAAACCCTCAACAGGCGACGACGCACGGGTACCAGACTAACAGACCGATCAAAGCGGACGGCTTGCCGATGAATCAAGTTGATTTTGAAGCAATTGCAAACGGCGCATATGGCGGACGCGCGGAACTCGGGAATGGCGACTTCGAGAGCGGAGACGGTTGGAAATACCGAGGACGCGGAATGAAACAACTGACAGGCCGCGCCAATTACCGATCTTTTACACGCTGGAATCAGGCGCATCAGGACGAATGGCCGGAAGACCGCGTTGATTATGAGGACAGCCCCGATCTATTGTGCCAACCGAAATACGCTGCGAGGTCCGCCGCGTATTTTTGGGTGGCAAATGGGTTGCCAGCGATTGCCGATCGAGGAACGACCGCAATGCAGGTAAATGAGATTACCGCTATTGTGAATCGCAATACCAACAGCTATGCTGCGCGTGTGGCGAACTTTGAACAGATTTGGATTCGAGGGGATTTCAACTAAATGCTGCGATCATTGAATTCTTGCTGCGTTTTCGCGATTTTAGCGATGCCAGTTGTTGCATCTGCCGAGGCGCGAACGGAGCAGACGCTCTGTCACGCTTTTGAGGAAATTTATTTCAGTTGTCAAATGGACAGAAAAATCGTATCGATCTGTGCGTCAGGAAACATCTCCCCCGATAATGGTTACGTCCAATATCGTTACGGTACTGTGAACCAGCTTGATCTGCAGTATCCGGATGTGCCGCTTTCGCCCAGACATCGTATTGCGATCAGCGATACTTCTGGAGGGAACGCGCAATATACTCATGTAAAATTCAGACAAAGTGGTTTTGACTATGTCTTGTATCAAGGCTTTCCAAGCGGACTGTACGTAAAGAAAAATGGAAGGACCGTTTTTAACAAGACCTGCCAACCGGGTGAATTTCAGAAACTGAGTCAGCGCGCCTATAGAGGTATAGAAACCGTAGCTCCCCAAGATGGCGTCGATCAATGATTTAACGTTGTCCAAGACCCGGTGGCGCAAGCGCGGACGAGAACAGCAGCAAAGCGCTGGTTTTTACGGCGTCGACCTCGATAGTGTGCAGGATGGGTTCGCCGCTGCACATGGCAATGAACCGAACGTATAAGGAGCCGAGGCATAGTCCCGCGGTGTCGAGCACGGCGCATGCCCGGCGTGGTTTATCATTGAGCCCTTCCCGCATTCCCGCCATGCCCGCCTCATGCCGCCACTCCAATTCACCCTGACGGGCGACTTCATCGAACTCCACAATCTGCTCAAGCTGATGGGCCTCGCGGACAGCGGCGGCTCGGCGAAGGCGCGCGTCGCCATGGGCGATGTCACCGTCGACGGCCAGGTGGAACTGCGCAAGACCTGCAAGATCCGCGCGGGTCAGCGAGTGAAGCTCGACGGCCAGACGATTTACGTGCGCGCGCCCGATTAAGCGCGCGGCGATTTGCGCGCACACGCCGCGCAATTGCGAAAATCCGGGCATAAGCAAACGCGTCATCGACATGCCGCACGCGACGCAATAAGCTGACGGTCTGTTCTTTCGTTCTGGTTTCAGCGTCGGTTCCCGTCAGCGCGTTTGCGCTTCGATCCTTGCCCCCTCGCGTTCCAGTCCGGCCGCACTCATTGCGGCCTTTTCGTTTCGATCCGATCAACATGCAACCGCCAGTCACGCGCGCCGCGCGCGCGCATCAAGGACCGCCGAGCCTCTCGCGTCACGCCGTCGACACGGCGCGTCTCGCCGCGCCGCTTGCCATCGCGCAGCTCTCGCAGATGGCGATGGGCGTCACCGACACCATCCTGCTCGGCTCGCTCGGCCCCGATGCCCTCGCCGCGGGCGGCCTCGGCGCGAATCTCTTTTTCGTCGTCGTGACGCTCCTGCAGGGCGTGCTGACGTCCGTTTCCGTGTCGGTGGCGCATGCGCGCGGCGCGAATGCCGATCATCGCGTGCCAAGCATCTACTGGACCGGGTTCGTGCTCTCCTTGCTGCTCGCCGTGCCCGCGTTCGTGCTGCTGAGCTACGCCGAACCGATCCTGCTCGCGTTCCACGAACCCGCGACGCTCGCGAAGAACGTCGGCGAATACTGCGCGGTGCTGCGCTGGGGGACGCCCGGCAGTCTGATCGGCGTCGGGATGATGCGCGCGTTTCTGCCCGCCATCGGCGCGGCGCGCAGGCTCTTGTGGATCTCCATCGGCGGCGTGTTCGTCAACGGCTTTCTCAACTACGGCCTGATCCACGGCGCGTACGGCCTGCCGCGCGAAGGCTTCCTCGGCTCGGCGGCGGCGACGACGATCACCGTATGGGGCATCGCGATCGCGCTCGTCGCGGTGCTGCATCTGCGGCCGCGCTACCGGCATTTCGTCGCGCGCGCGCGCCCGCGCCTGCCGCTGATGGGCGAACTGTTCAGCATCGGCTGGCCCGTCGCGATCACCTACGGGGTCGAATCGACGCTCTTTCTCGCCACCGGCATGATGGTCGGCCTGCTCGGCGAAGCGCCGCTCGCCGCGCATCAGATCGCACTCAACGTCGCGTCGGTCGCGTTCATGGTGCCGCTGGCGATCGGCCAGGCGGCGAACGTGCGCGTCGGCTACTGGGTCGGCGCGGGCGTGCCTGTCGCCGCGCGTCACGCGGGCTTCGTCGCGCTCGCGCTCGGCGTCGGCTTCATGATGTGCTCCGGGCTCGTGCTGATCGCCGTGCCGCGCGCGATCGTCGGGCTGTATCTGCATCTCGACGATCCCGCCAACGCGCATACCGTCGCGCTCGCGGCGTCGCTGCTCGGCGTCGCGGCGGTGTTCCAGATCGTCGACGGCATGCAGACGGTCGGCTCCGGCTGCCTGCGCGGCCTGAAGGACACGCGCATTCCGATGCTCGCCGCCGCGTTCGGCTACTGGGGCGTCGGCTTTCCGACCGGCTATGTGCTCGCGTTCCACTTCGAACTCGGCGCGAAGGGCCTGTGGTGGGGCCTCGCGGCCGGGCTCGCGAGCGTCGCCGTGCTGATGACGCTGCGCTTCCGTCGCATCAGCCGGCGCTTCATCGAAACCGGCATCACGCCACGGCCGGACGACGCCGGCGCCGCGAGCGCCGCGCCGCACGGTCACGTCTGATAAGCACACGATCCGCGCGCCGATTTGCATAGCACGAATGCTTGGTTGGGCCGCGCGGCGCGCATTGCTACGATGAACCCGTCTCCTCCTTGAGACATCTGTGACAGGGGTTGTAGGCCCGCTCTAGCCAGCGGGCTTTTTTTCGTCCGTACGCCACCGCCCAGTGCAACGTTCGGCGCTTTCCCGATTTCCCATAGAATAATTTCGAGATCCGGCGCGAGTACGCTCCTTGCTACTTTCGTGCTGAAGACCGAAAACGCGAAAACGTCGCCGAGCGCTTCACGAGCGGCGACCAGAACGGGGAATCGAAGTGTCGGAAAACCGGGGATTGCGGCAAATCGCGCGCCGCGACGCGCGCGCACGAACATTCGGCGCCGCCGTGCGCAACATCGCCGTCATCGTGACGATGACGACGCTCGTCGCCGCTTGCGAGACGCGCCCGCCCGCGACGGCGTTCGACCGGCCGGAGAGCCACGCGCTGGCATCGACGGAAACGACGCCCCTCGCGACCGCCCTCGCGCCGCTCGAGAAACGGCATCCGGACGAGTCGGCGGTGCGCCTGCTGCCGACCGGCACCGACGCGCTGCAGGCGCGCATCGCACTCGCGCGCGCGGCGACGAAGACGCTCGACATGCAGTACTACATCGCCAACGAGGACAACACCGGCAAGCTGCTGCTCGGCGCGGCGCTGTATGCGGCGGATCGCGGCGTGCGCGTGCGCATGCTCGTCGACGATCTGAACTTCAAGGACATCGACCAGATCATGGCGGCGCTCAATTCGCACGACAAGATCGAGATTCGCGTGTTCAACCCGTACGGCAGCGCGCAACGCAGCTTCTCCGAGCGCACGCAGAATTTCTTCACAAATCTCAGTCACTTCACGCGCCGCATGCACAACAAGGCGATGATCGCGGACAACCAGATCGCGATCGTCGGCGGCCGCAATCTCGGCGACGAGTACTTCAGCGCGAGCCCGACCTTGCAGTTTCGCGATCTCGACGTCTTCGCCGCCGGTCCGGTCACGCAAGAAATATCCGCGAGCTTCGACGATTACTGGAACAGTTCGCTCGCGTACCCGCTGCGCGCGCTCAACAAGCAGAAGTTCGACGCCCGCGAACTCGACAAGACCCGCGACGACTTGCGCAAGCACTGGCGCGAGCAGGCCGATCCGCTGAACGCGAAGCCGCTCAATGCGACGCCGCTCGCGCAGCAGATCGCGCGCGAGGAAATGGGCCTCGTGTGGGCGCCGACGGAGTTCCGGGTCGATTCGCCATCGAAGATCGAGCATCCGAGCGACGACTACAAAAGCCCGCCGATGGAGCGCCTCGTCGCTCTGCTGAAGGACGCGCAGAGCGAATTCCTGATCCTGTCGCCCTACTTCGTGCCGCACGACGCGGGCGTGAAGGCGCTCGCCGGTCTGACGAAGCGCCGCGTGCGCGTCGCGGTGCTGACGAATTCGCTCGCCGCGACCGATGCCGTCGCCGTGCAGGCGGGCTACGCGCCGTATCGCATTCCGATGCTGCAAAACGGCGTCGAACTGTACGAGTTCAAGCCGATTCAGGTCGAAGGCGAAAGCAGTCCGCGCGCGGGTCTCTTCGGCTCGCAGTCGCGCGCGAGCCTGCACGCGAAGGCCTATGTGATCGATCGGAGTATCCTCGTGATCGGCTCGATGAATCTCGATCCGCGTTCGGCGAAGCTCAATACCGAGCTCGCGCTCGTGATCCACAGCAAGCCGATCGCCGAGGAAGCCGCGAAACTCTTCGAGAACGGCATTTCGCCGAAGGTGAGCTGGCAGGTGCAACTGGCGAGCGCGGCGGTGACGGAGGAGCTTCGGCGCACGGGCGCGCCGCAGTCGGGCCTCGTCTGGATCACCGAGGAAAACGGCAGTCTCGTCACCTACAATTTCGATCCCGAGGCAGGTCTTTATCGCAATGCGATGACGGGCCTCTTTATGATGCTGCCCGTCGACAAGCAGCTTTGATCCAACTTCGTAAGGAAACTCACGCCATGTCACACGATGCGAAGGACGACGTACGGATGGAGAAGGACACGTTCGGCGAGATCGCCGTGCCGAACGACAAGCTCTGGGGCGCGCAGACGCAGCGCTCGCTGCAAAACTTCAAGATTTCGACGGAAAAGCAGTCGCCCGAGCTGATCACCGCGCTCGCGATCATCAAGCACGCCGCCGCGGAAGTGAACGAAGGCCTGAAGGTGCTCGACTCGAAGAAGGCGAAGGCGATCGTTCAGGCGGCCGAGGAAATCATCGACGGCAAGCATCCCGACGAATTTCCGCTCGCCGTCTGGCAAACCGGCTCGGGCACGCAGACCAACATGAATCTGAACGAGGTGATCGCCAATCGCGCCAGCGAAATCATGGGCGGTCCGCGCGGCGAGGAGCGCCTCGTGCATCCGAACGACGATGTGAATCGCGGCCAGTCGTCGAACGACGTGTTTCCGACCGCGATGCACGTCGCCGCGGCCGTGGCGATCAAGAAGCATCTGCTGCCGTCGCTGAAAACGTTGCGCGATACGCTCGACAAGAAGGCGAAGGCGTTCGACAAGATCGTGAAGATCGGCCGTACGCACTTGCAGGACGCGACGCCGCTCACGCTCGGGCAGGAGTTTTCGGGATACGTCGCGCAGCTCGATCAGAGCATGAAGCACGTCGAGGCGACTTTGCCGCATCTGTATCAGCTCGCGCAGGGCGGCACGGCGGTCGGCACGGGGCTGAACGCGCATCCGGAATTCGCGGTGAAGGTCGCGCAGGCGATCGGCAAGCTCACCGGCCTGCCGTTCGAGACTGCGCCGAACAAGTTCGAGGTGATGGCCGCCGCCGATGCGCTCGTCGCCGCGCACGGCGCGCTGAAGACGGTCGCGGCGAGCCTGATGAAGATCGCCAACGACATCCGCTGGCTGGCGAGCGGACCGCGCTGCGGGTTGGGCGAGCTGTCGATCCCCGAGAACGAGCCGGGCAGCTCGATCATGCCGGGCAAGGTGAACCCGACGCAATCCGAAGCCGTCACGATGCTCTGCTGCCAGGTCTTCGGCAACGATGTCGCGGTGAACTTCGGCGGCGCGAGCGGCAACTTCGAGCTGAACGTGTTCCGGCCGATGATCGCGCACAACGTGCTGCAATCGGTCCGCCTGCTCGCGGACGGCGCGCAGAGCTTCAACGATAACTGCGCGGTGGGCATCGAGCCGAACGAGAAGCGCATCGACAGTCTGCTGAACGAATCGCTGATGCTCGTGACGGCGTTGAATCCGCATATCGGCTATGACAAGGCCGCGCAGATCGCGAAAAAGGCGCACAAGGAAGGCACGACGCTGAAGGCCGCCGCGCTCGCGCTCGGTCACGTGACCGAGCAGCAGTTCGATGAATGGGTCAAGCCGGAGGAAATGGTGGGAAAAAGGTAAGCGCGTTCTTGCCCGAAGAGCGGCGGGTTACACCTTCCCCGCTGCCACCTCTTCCGGCTTCAGCTCGACGATTGCATCGAGCGCGTCCTTCACGTCCATCGCGTATTTCGCGAGGCGCTTTTCCTCTTCCGTTTCCGGCACGAACGCAGGCACGGGCGTCGGCTGGCCTTTTTCATCGACGGCGACGAAAACCATCAGGCAATCGGTCGTCTGCTGAAGCTCGCCGACTTTCGGGTCGCCCGCATGCACGGAAATGTGGATGTGCATGCTGGTGCGCCCCGTCGTCACGACGCGCGCGCGCAACTCGACCAGATTGCCGACGAGAATCGGCCGCCGAAAACGGATGTTGCCGACGCTCACCGTGACCGCATAGCGCCCGGACCACATCGCGGCGCAGGCGTAGGCGGTTTCGTCGATCCATTTCATCAGCGCGCCGCCGTGCACCTTGCCGCCGAAATTCACCGAAGTCGGCTCGGCGAGAAAGCGGAAAGTGGTTTCCGCACGGCTTTTCGGGACGGCTGGAATGGGGGATGAGGTCGGCGTATTCATGGGAAGCCCGGCTGATGCGGAAAATGAATGCCGATTATAGGGTCGGCAATATTCAATCGTGGACGGTGATGCCCTGATCGATCGTGCCGTACATCGTGATGCTGCCGCCGCTGCCCGCCGCCGACGACGGCGCGCCCGCGCAGCCCGCGCAGAGCACGAGAACGCCTATAGCGCTCGCGAGAATGAATCTGGCCATGGAACTCTCCCCTGCTGCCTCGAAATGCCAGCGGTCATTCTAGCGCCGCGCCTCGCGCATCGACATTTCGGCGCACGGTGAAACGTCGGTTGCGCGATCGCGCTACAGTGGACGCATCGACTACTTCGCCCGATACGGAAATCGCCATGAACCCCGCTTTCGACGACGCCGATTCCCGCGCGCGCCATTTTCCCGGCCTGTCGCGCATCGGCGCGCTGATCGCGGATCCGGGCCGCGCCGCCATGCTCTGGTCGCTGATGGACGGCACCGCGCGCCCCGCCGGCGAACTGACGATGATCGCGGGGCTGTCGCCATCGGCGGCAAGCGGGCATCTCGCGCGGCTGACCGAAGGCGGACTGCTCGCGCTCGAAGTGAGCGGACGGCATCGGTACTACCGGATCGCGACGGCGGATATCGCCGCGGCCATCGAAGCGCTCGCCAATCTCGCGCGGGCGAGCGCGCCGCAGCGCGCGCCGGAACGGCCGCCTTCCGCCGTGCCTGTCGAAATGCGTTTCGCGCGCACCTGCTACGACCATCTGGCGGGCGAACTCGCCGTGCAGCTCTTCGAGCGGATGATCGCGCGCAACTGGCTCGCCGCCGCCGATCGTCACGACGCCGCGCACGGCCCCGCCGCGCTCGACGCCACGCCCGAAGGCGCGCAGGCGTTCGCCGAACTCGGCATCGATCTGAAGGCGCAGCGCGCGCGGCGGCGACGGTTCGCGTGCACCTGCATCGACTGGAGCGAGCGCCGGCCGCATCTGGGCGGCGCGCTCGGCGCGGCGTTTCTCGACGCGTGCGAGTCGCACGGCTGGATCGAGCGCACGGCGAAACGCCGCGTCCTGCGCGTGACGCCCGCGGGGCATCGGCATTTCGAAGGCTTCCTGTCCGCGCGATAAAGCTTTGTTACGCGCGCCTGCGAGCCGTTACAAACGGCATCGTACGGATACAGGAGCCGGCGATACATTGATCCGACAGGTCTCGCGAACTCAGTGCGCCGAACGGAACGCACGCGCGGCCGCCGGAGAACGTAATGAAGATCAGGATCGCCGCTTTGTGCGTGCTTTTGTCGGCATCGGGGCTTAACGCGTTTGCGCAAACCGGACAAGGCGATCCGCCCGGACGCATCGCGCGGCTCAACTACATGGCGGGCACGGTGACGACCGAGCCAGCGGGCGCATCCGACTGGTCCTACGCGCAGATCAATCGTCCGCTGACGACGGGCGATCAACTCTGGAACGACGAGAACGCGCGCTCCGAACTGCATATCGGTTCGACGGCGGTGCGGCTCGGGTCATCGACGGCGCTGTCCGTCCTCGCGCTCGACGACGACACCGTGCAACTCAAGATCGCCCAGGGCACGCTGTCGACGCGCGTGCACGAACTCCCGCCCGGCACGACCTACGAGATCGACACGCCGAACACCGCGCTCGCGATCACGACGCCCGGCGAGATGCGCGTCGACGTCGCGCCCGATGGCCGCGCGACGACCGTGACGGTGCGAAGCGGCGGCGTGACCGCGTACGGCGACGGTGGCTCCGTGCAACTCGCGGGCGGGCAGCAGATGACGTTCGAGGGCACGAATCTGCAGCAGGCATCGGCGAATGCGGCGCCCGCGCCCGACGCGTTCGATCAATGGGCCGCCGGGCGCGACCCATCCGAAGATCGCTCGATTTCGGCGCGATATGTATCGCGCGACGTGCCCGGTTATCAGGATCTCGACGCCAACGGAACGTGGCGCAACGATCCGTCGTACGGGCCGGTCTGGACGCCGACCGCCGTGTCCGCCGACTGGGCGCCGTATCGTCAGGGACATTGGGCCTGGCAGGATCCGTGGGGATGGACATGGATCGACGACGCGCCGTGGGGCTTCGCGCCGTATCACTATGGCCGCTGGGCGTATATCGGATCGCGATGGGCGTGGGTGCCCGGCCCGATGGACGTCAGCGCGCCGCCCGCGTACTCGCCTGCGCTCGTCGGTTTCGTCGGCGATGGCGATGGCGATGGCGGCCCCGACTGGAACGTCGCGCTGACGGTCGGCGGCATCGCGGCGGCGGGCGTCGCGTGGTTTCCGCTCGGACCGGGCGAAGCGTGGCGTCCGCATCGGGATGGCTGGAGTCCGCGTTATTTCGAACGCGTGAACCGCAATGTCTATGTGCGCAATACGTACGTCAACTATCACGCGCCGCGCGGGCTGACGGCCGTGCCGACGAACCTGTTCGTGCTTGGCCAGCCGGTCGGACGTCAGCCGTACGCGGTCGATCCGTCGCGCTGGCGCCATCCGCGCTTCTTCGCGGGCGCGCCGGGCATTGCGCCGACGCGCGACAGCTTCGCGCCCGGTGGGCGACGCGCGAGTTATCAGCCGCCGCAGGCCGGATTCGGACGACCGGTGGTCGCGACACGCGCGCCCGTCGCGCCGCCGGCTTTTCATGACCGGTACGTGCAGCAGAATCGCGATCCGCGCGGCGGGTACGGCGCGCGCAACGAACAGGTGCATCTCGTCGCGACGCATGGACCGGCGCGGTCGGTCATCGCGGGCGGCGCGTTGCCGGCGCCGGTTCCCGCTCAGCCTGCGCAGCCGCATGGCTACGGCGTTGCGCATCCGCCGCAGCCTGCGCAATTCGGCGCGAACGATCCGCGCTTCGCGCATGGGGATTCATCGCGCGGACATGCCGTTTCGCGCGAGCCGCGCGCGCCGCAGCAGGCGTATCAACCGATGTGGCAGCGTCAACGCGCAAACGATGCGCCGCACGTCGATCAACGCATGCCGATGCATTCGACGCAGCCGCAGCCCAATCACGCGTCGCCGGAGGCGTATCGCCAGGCGCGGGTCGAACAGCCGCGCCATGAGATGCCGCCGCCTCATCCGCAGCCGGAAGCGCAGCGGCTGCAGCCTCACCAGGAGCCAACGCGTCAGCCGATGCATCAGGAAGTTCGTCAGGCTCCGCCGCCGCAGATGCAGAATCGGGAGCCTCATCAACCGCAACAACCGCAACAGCAACGTGGCGGCGGCAACGAGCACCATCGCGGTTAAGACCTCAAAAACAAAACGCGCGGCCTCGACCGCGCGTTTTCTTGTGCAAACCGACGAAACCCGGCTTATACGGCCATCGGCGCCGTGAGCGCGTCGTGATGCTTGTAGCCTTCGAGCGCGAAATCCTTCGGCTCGATCTTCTCCAGCCATTCCGGTTCATAGCGCTTCGTCACCGCGTAATCCGGCACGCGATCGGAGATGATCAGTTGCGGCGAAGGCAGCGGCTCGCGCTTCAGTTGCTCGTGCAGCATGTCGAGCTGGTTTTCGTAGATGTGCGCGTCGCCGATGAAGTACGTGAACCAGCGCGGCTTGTAGCCCGTCAGCCGTCCGACGAGATGCAGGAGCGCCGCGCCTTCAGTCAGATTGAACGGCGTGCCGAGGCCGACGTCGTTGCTGCGGATGTACAGACACAGCGAAATCTCGCGCGTCACCGCGTTCGGGATGAACTGATACAGCAGATGGCACGCGGGCAGCGCGATCTCGTCGAGCTTCGCCGGATTCCACGCGTGAAACAGAATGCGCCGGTCGGTCGGGCGCTCGATGATCGTGTCGAGACATTGACGCAACTGATCGATCGCCTTGTACAGCAGCACCTGCTCGCGCCCGTTTTCGACGAAACTCGTCACGAGCTGATAGCCGCGATTCGTGGCGTCGGCGATCTGGTCGCCCGCGCAGGCGTCGACGAGCTTGTACGCGGGCCACTTGCGCCACTGCACGCCGTAGACGTCGCCGAGATCGTCCGGACCCTGGCGATACGGATTCTCGAGCCACTCCGGATTCTCGTTGGCGTTGGCGTCCCACACCTTGCAGCCGAGCGCGCGAAAGTCCGCCGCGCTCTTCGACGCGCGCAGAAAGCCCACGAGTTCGCCGATCGCCGACTTGAACGCGAGCTTTTTCGTGGTCACGGCCGGGAAGCCTTGCTGCAGGTCGAAACGCAGCATCGCGCCGGGCATGCTGATCGTGCGGATGCCCGTGCGGTTTTCCTGCCAAGTGCCGGTATCGAGAATCGTCTGGACGAGCTCGAGATACTGTTTCATTCGATGTTCCCTGGGTACGCTGCGCGCCCTCGCGAGCGGAAGGCGTAAACGATCGATTTTACCAAGCGATGGATGCGGGCGCTTAGTGCAGCGGCACGAAAAAACGGGCGCCTTGTGGCGCCCGTCCGGTGTTCGTCCGCGACCTGGCTGTCAGCCGCGCGTGGCGTGCTCCGAGGGCGCATCGACCTCGATGTGACGCATGCCATGCGCGCTCAACAGCCGATACAGCGTCACGCGCGAGATGCCCAATTCGTGCGCGGCGTCGCCAAGACGCCCGCGATGGCGCAGCAGCGCGAGTTCGATCGCCTGTCGTTCGGCGGCCTCGCGCGCCTGTGCGAGCGAGACCGGCGCGACTTCGACGTATTCGCCGAGTTCGAGATCGCGCGCTGTGATCTGGCGCCCTTCCGACATCACGATGGCGCGCCGCACGCGGTTGATGAGCTCGCGCACGTTGCCCGGCCAGCCGTAGTTGTGGATCGCGGCGATCGCATCCGGCGAGAATCCGCGCAGACGACGGCTCGCGTCCTTTTTGAAGCGGTCGAGCATGTGCTTCGCGAGCAGCTCGATGTCCTTGCCGCGCGCGCGCAGCGGCGGCTCGTCGATCTGCAGCACGCACAGCCGGTGATACAGGTCCGCGCGAAAGCGCCCTTCGATCATCGCGGTCTGCATGTCGACGTGCGTCGCGGAAATGATGCGCACGTCGACGGGCGTCGAGCCGTGTCCGCCGAGGCGCTCCACCTTGCGCTCCTGCAGGAAGCGCAACAGGCTCGCCTGGCTTTCGAGCGGCAGGTCGCCGATTTCATCGAGGAACAGCGTGCCGCCATTGGCCGCTTCGACACGGCCGATCTTGCGTTGATTCGCGCCCGTGAAAGCGCCGCGTTCGTAGCCGAAGAGCTCCGATTGCAGCAGATGCGCGGGAATCGCGCCACAGTTGATCGCCACGAACGGCTGATCGCGGCGCGCCGAGCGCTCGTGAATGGCAACAGCCGTGAGTTCCTTGCCGGTGCCGGATTCGCCGGAGATGAACACGGGCGCATCGGTCATCGCGACTTTGCGGATCGAGCGGAAGAGCGCGAGCATCGCGTCGCACGAACCGACCATTTCGCCCTCGGCGCGGCCCTCGCTGCGCGCATCGTTCGACGCGGCGTCATGCAGCGAAACCATGCCGTACGCATGACCGACGGAATCGACGATGCGGTCGTTGGACGTCGGCAGCGTCACGTAATCGAAGCAATAGTCGCGAATGAGACGCCGCACGGCAGCGTCTTCCAGTTGCCCGGCAACCGTGGCCGCGACCCAGCCCACGTTGGTCATCGTCAGCGACGATTCGAACGCCGCCAGTTCATGAGATTCGAAATGACTCGACAGATCGAGCAGCCCGCCGGTCGCCAGATCGCTGCGCAAAGCCTTGCGCGTGTCGCGCGCGTTCGCGACGATTTCGATATGCCAACCGCGCTCCTCGAATCGCGCGCACAGCGTCTCGCTTGGATCGCGAGTCACATAGATGAGTTGCCGCCGAGCGACGTCCATTATTCAGATCCTTTGTTCAACATTCGTTGAAAAGGTCACGTAGTTCAAGGCTCGCGCTACATCGCAAACTTCGTTGCCCTCGCACGTTGCTCGCAAACGTCTGGAGAGGATTTGCCATTCGAACCGTCGCCCCCGGGACACGGCGCGAAACACCACGCACCCTTCCACGAAACCCTTTATGTCTGATTCTGCGCCGTTTTTGAGAGACTACTATAACCCAGAAACCCCGGAAACAAATATCGCGAGAGTCGCCGGATTAGCCACAAAACCTTGACAGGACGGCCTTGGCAAGAATTTCTCACACGATTATCAACGAGATTGCGCACAATTTAATAAGACAAAATCTTATACCGATTTCGCCGGAAGTTCACGTTTTTCTGCCTTCATGTTTCAGCAGTGAAACGTTTACAGCCGAATTTTTGCTGCGGACTTTCGTCGGATTTTCGCGATTCATTGCGCAGCAACGCTCTGCCGGACATGGCACGCAATTCGCTCCAATAGAACCGCGCTCGAAGGTAAGAAATACTCGCTGCCGAACGAGCGTTCATCTTTATCCCTGCGTTCGACTCCCGCTTAATCGTTTTACCGAGAAAGCGATTACTTTATTTCCGGATATTTCCGTGGCGGGAATTTATTACTTGGTTATGTCGTCACGATGGCACGCGATAGTTCTTTAAGGCGCGGAGAAACAACCGACGCGCATCAAAATGGCGAGAACGCGGACGAATCCGCCGCGTCGGGCCTGCCCGACGATCGTCCGACTGGCTCGGGCGTCAGCGTGACGCTATGGGACGAGATCGCGCCGCCCCCATGGCACACGACGCTGCCGCTCGGCGACGAAGCGCCGGAGGCGTAGGCCCGCGCGGCGCGCCGAGCGCTGGCCGCGCCGCAAGCGTCGGTTAGAATCGTCACCCGGCCGCGCTGCCCGCGCGCGCCAGCTTGCCGGACTTCTATTCCATGACGACGCTGACTCTGATCGTCGCCCGCGCGCGCAATGGCGTGATCGGACGCGAAAACCAACTGCCCTGGCGCCTGCCCGAGGATCTCGCCTTCTTCAAGCGCACGACGATGGGCGCGCCCATCATCATGGGCCGCAAGACGCATGAATCCATCGGCAGGGCGCTGCCGGGGCGGCGCAATATCGTCGTGTCGCGCGACGGCACCCGGCGCTACGAAGGCTGCGATGTCGTGACGAGCCTCGAAGCGGCGCTCGCGCTCGAACCGGCGAAGGAAGCGTTTCTGATCGGCGGCGCGCAGTTGTATCAGGATGCCATTGCGCGTGCGGACAAGATGATCGTCACCGAGATCGACGCCGATTTCGATGGCGACACGCGCTTTCCGGCGCCCGATCCCGAGTTGTGGCGCGAAGTGTCGCGCGAGACGCATCGCGCAGCGGCGCCGAACGATTTCGCGTTCGCCTTCGTGACTTACGAGCGCATCGCCTCGTCGGAATGAAGCCGGAATGAAAAAAGGCTCCGGATGCGCTCCGGAGCCTTTCTGTTCTCGACCGGCGCGGCTTACTGGCCCGCGACCGTCATCCGCTCGATCAGCACCGAGCCGATTTCCTTCGTGCCGCGCACGACGGTATCCGCGCCGATTGCCTCGATATGGCGGAACATCTCCTGCAGCGTGCTCGCCACGGTGATTTCCTCGACGGCATGCACGATCTTGCCGTTCTCGACCCAGAAACCCGACGCGCCGCGCGAGTAGTCGCCCGTCACGTAGTTCACGCCCTGCCCCATCAGTTCGGTAAGCAGGAGGCCGGTATCGAGCTTCTTCAGCATCGCTTCGAAGTCGTCCTCGGGCTTCGTGTGCGCGCTCGTCATCGTCAGATTGTGCGAGCCGCCCGCGTTGCCGGTCGTCTGCATGCCGAGCTTGCGCGCCGAATACGTCGAGAGGAAATAGCCCTGCACGACGCCATCCTCGACGACGTTACGGCGTTGCGTACGCACGCCTTCTTCGTCGAACGGGGCGCTGCCCATGCCGCCCTTCACATGCGGATCCTCGACGATCTGGATATGCGGCGCGAACACCGGCTTGCCGAGGCTATCGACGAGGAACGTAGTCTTGCGATACAACGCGCCGCCGCTCACCGACTGCACGAACGCGCCGAGAATGCCCGCCGCGAGCGGCGCTTCGAACAGCACGCGGCACTTGCGCGTGTCGAGGCTCTTCGCGTTGAGCCGCGCGAGCGCCCGCTCGGCGGCGTAGCGGCCGACGGCTTCTGGCGCCGCAAGCGCGGATGCATCGCGTTTGGACGTGTACCAGTCGTCGCGCTGCATGTCGCGGCCGGCCGCGGCGATCGGCGCGCACGCAATGTAGTGACGCGAGTACGGATAGCCCGCCATGAAGCCGCGCGACGTCGCGAGCACGAACTGCGAATGCTGCGCGGAAACGCTCGCGCCTTCCGAATTGGTCACGCGCTTGTCGACGGCGAACGCTGCGGCCTCCGCGCGGCGCGCGATCTCGGCGGCCTCTTCGGCGTCGATGTCCCACGGGTGATAAAGATCGAGGTCCTGCGGCGACTTTTCCAGCAACTCGGCTTCCGCGAGGCCGGCCGCGCTGTCCTCCGCCGTGAAGCGCGCGATGTTGTACGCGGCCGCGACCGTGTCGCGCAATGCGTCGCGCGTGAAGTCCGCAGTGCTCGCGTTGCCGCGCTTCTTGCCGATGAACACGGTCACGCCGACCATCTTGTCGCGATTGTGCTCGATGGTCTCCACTTCGCCGCGCCGCACGCTCACCGACAGGCCGTCGCCCTCGGAGATCTCGGTGGCCGCATCGCTCGCGCCGAGTTCCTTCGCGTAGCGCAGGATGTCGGAGGCGATCTCCTTCAGCTCATCCTGCGTATGCGGGAAGTAGCGTTGCTTGACGTCCATGTCTGCTGCCATTTTTGGTTGCCTTTGGAAGTCGGGCGTGTCGCGCCCGCGCATGTCGTGATTGCTTCGGGATTCCCGGCCAGATGCGCTCGTCGTCGAGCATCGCAAAGCGGGACCGGCGTATCACGCGATCATAGCAAGGACGGCGTGCATTCACCCGCCAAGGTTTGTCGCAGCGCCGGCCGCGACCCGGCAAAAGCGATGCGGGCGCAAGCTACAATGTCGGGATGAACCGTAAAACCCGCATTCAACCGATCGATTCCGGCCGCGACGACGATCGCGAGGCCGACGAAAACGGCTACGACCGTCCGAGCAAATCCCAGCTCAAGCGCGAAATGCACGCGCTGCAGGAGCTGGGGGAAGCGCTCATCGCGCTGCCCAAGGATGCGCTCAAACGCATGCCGATGCCCGAGGATCTCGGCGACGCCGTGCGCGAGGCACGCCGCATCACCGATCACGAAGGCAAGCGCCGTCAGTTGCAGTACGTCGGCAAGGTCATGCGCTCGCTGACCGAAGACGAAGTCGCCGCGCTGCGCACCGCGCTCGACACCCATCGCGGCGTGAACAAGGCCGAAACCGCGCGCATGCACTGGATCGAGCGCACGCGCGAACAATTGCTCGCCGATGACGCCGCGCTCACCGAATTCATCCGCACGCATCCGGGCGTCGATCCGCAGGAAGGCCGCACGCTGATCCGCAACGCGCGCAAGGAGCGCGAGCAGCAAAAGCCGCCGCGCTATTACCGCGAACTCTTCCAGTGGATCAAGAACGCGTCGGGCGCGCAAGACGACGATGTCGAAGACGACGAGGACGATCGCGATGACGACGCATGACGAACTGATAGTCGGACTGGTGTCGATCAGCGATCGCGCGTCTTCCGGCGTCTACGAGGACAAGGGCTTGCCGTCGCTCGTCGAGTGGCTCGGCGCGGCGCTCTCGACGCCGTTTCGGGCCGAGACGCGGCTGATTCACGACGACGCCGCGACCATTTCCGCGACGCTCGTCGAGCTCGTCGATACGCACCGCTGCGATCTGGTGCTGACGACAGGCGGCACCGGCCCGTCCCGCCGCGACGTGACGCCCGAGGCGACGCTCGCCGTCGCCACCAAGCCGATGCCCGGCTTCGGCGAGCAGATGCGCCAGATCAGCCTGAATTTCGTGCCGACGGCCATTCTCTCGCGGCAAGTCGCGGTGATTCGCGAAACGGAAGACCACGCTGCGCTCATCATCAATCTGCCGGGCCAGCCGAAGTCGATCCGCGAAACGCTCGAAGGTCTGAAAGACGCAGACGGCAGAACGAGAGTGCCGGGCATTTTCGCGGCCGTGCCGTATTGCATCGATCTGATCGGCGGGCCGTATATCGAAACGCGGCCGGAAGTGGTCGCCGCGTTTCGTCCGAAGAGCGCGATCCGCCCGCCGAAGAATTAGGACGCGGCTGCGCTCGCCGACGGAATCAGGAAATGCTGGCGGTAGTACTTGAGCTCGTCGATCGACTCGTGGATATCGGCGAGCGCCGTGTGCATCGCACGCTTCTGAAAGCCCTTGTAAATCGCCGGCTGCCAGCGGCGGCACAGTTCCTTCAACGTGCTGACGTCGAGATTGCGATAGTGGAAGAACGTCTCCAGTTCGGGCATCCAGCGCGCCATGAAGCGGCGGTCCTGGCAGATCGAGTTGCCGCACATCGGCGATTTGCCGGGCGGCACGTAAGCCCCGAGAAAATCGCGGATCTGGCGCGTGGCTTCGGCTTCATCGATCGTCGATGCCTTCACGCGCTCCGTCAGCCCCGAGCGGCCGTGCGTGTTGCGATTCCACTCGTCCATGCGGCCGAGCGCTTCTTCCGTCTGATGAATCGCGAGGACCGGGCCTTCGACCATCTTGTCGAGCGTCGAATTCGTGACGACCACCGCGATCTCGATGATGCGATCGTTGTCCGGATCGAGGCCGGTCATCTCCATGTCGAGCCACACGAGGTTCATGTCGCTGCGCGCGAGCGCGTTTTCTTCTGATTCGGGCGTGGTGGAGATGTCGGTCATGAAAAGCGGCCTGAAAGATGGGAAAGCCATGCCGCACAGTTTCTGAGCGCGCCGGCACGGCCTAGAACCTATAATTCTCGCATAGTTCAATCGGAATTCCCGGATGACCAACCTCACTCTCGCCTTCTCGACGATCTTCGTCGTCGCCCTCGTCGCGATGGTTTCGACCAAGCTGTGGCTCGCATCGCGCCAGATCCGCTACGTCGCCGCGCATCGCAACGGCGTGCCCGCGCAATTCAGCGGCACGATCCCGCTCACGGCGCATCAGCGCGCCGCGGATTACACCGTCGAGCGCACGCGCCTCACCATGATCGAAGTCGTCACGAGCGCGGTCGTGCTCGTCGCGCTGACGCTGCTCGGCGGCGTCCAGGCGCTCGATCTCGCCATTTCGGACTGGCTCGGCCGCGGCTATCTCGGACAGATCGCGCTGGTGGCGTCGGTGGTGGCGATCACGAGCGTCATCGATCTGCCGTTCGACTACATCCGCCATTTCGTGATCGAGGAAAAGTTCGGCTTCAATCGCATGTCGAAGAAGCTCTTCTTCGTCGATCTCGTCAAGGGCACGGTGCTCGCCATCGTGATCGGCGCGCCGCTCTTGCTGCTCACGCTCTGGCTCATGGATCGCGCCGGCACCTTCTGGTGGCTGTGGACGTGGATGGTCTGGGTGGCTTTCCAGCTGCTCGCGATGATCATCTATCCGACCTTCATCGCGCCGCTCTTCAACAAGTTCGAACCGCTGAAGGATGAAGCACTCGTCGCACGCATCACGAATCTGATGTCGCGCACGGGCTTCGCCGCGAAAGGCCTGTTCGTGATGGACGGCAGCCGCCGCTCGGCGCACGGCAACGCGTATTTCACCGGCTTTGGCGCGGCAAAGCGCATCGTGTTCTTCGACACGCTGCTCGCGCGGCTTTCCGGCAACGAAATCGAAGCGGTGCTCGCGCACGAACTCGGCCATTTCAAGCGCCGTCACGTTCTGAAGCTGATGGTCGTCATGTTCGGCATCAGCCTCGCGATGCTCGCGCTGCTCGGCTGGCTCATTCAGACGACGTGGTTCTATGAAGGTCTCGGCGTGCGGCCGTCGCTCGTCGGCAGCAATAACGGGCTCGCGCTCGTGCTCTTCATGCTCGTGCTGCCCGTGTTCATGTTCTTCATCACGCCGCTCGGCAGCCTGACATCGCGCAAGAACGAGTTCGAAGCCGATGCTTTCGCCGCCAGCCAGACCGATCCGAAGGATCTCGTGAACGCGCTCGTGAAGCTGTATGAAGACAACGCGTCGACGCTCACGCCCGATCCGATCTACACCGCGTTCTACTACTCGCATCCGCCCGCCTCGCAGCGCATCGACCGCCTGATGCAGCACGCCGCATGACGCGCGGGTTCAAGCGGTCAGGTGCGGCGGCACGGCTCGAAGGCACGGTGATCGCCGCGCACGGGCGGCACTATCTCGTCACGCCCGAAGACGGCGGCGCGATGCTCCAGTGCTTCCCGCGCGGCAAGAAAAGCGAAGTGGCCGTAGGCGATCGCGTGTTCTACGAGCAGTCGTCGGCGGATCAGGGCGTGATCGTCGAGATCGCCGAACGGCGCAATCTGCTCTATCGTTCCGATCAGTTCAAGTCGAAGCTCTTCGCGGCGAATCTCGATCAACTTCTGATCGTGCTCGCCACCGAGCCGCATTTCAGCGAAGACCTGCTCGGACGCGCGCTGATCGCGGCCGAGGCGCACGGTCTGGAATCGCTGATCGTATTGAACAAGATCGATGTCGAAAGCGCGTTGCCGCTCGCGCGCGAACGTCTCGCGCCGTATCGCGAACTCGGCTACACGGTGATCGAGCTCTCGGCGAAGATGGCGCCCGGCGACGTTCATCCGCAACTCGACGCACGCCTCAAAGACCGCTCGACGATCCTGCTCGGTCAATCCGGCATGGGCAAATCGACGCTCGTGAACCTGCTCGTCCCCGATGCCGACGCCGCCACACGCGAGATTTCGTCCGCGCTCAACAGCGGCCGTCATACGACCACATTCACGCGTCTCTACGATCTGCCAGGCGGCGGCTCGCTGATCGATTCGCCGGGCTTTCAGGAATTCGGCCTGCATCATCTGTCGGAAGGCCAGCTCGAGCGCGCCTTCGCCGATTTCCGGCCTTATCTCGGACATTGCCGCTTCTACAACTGCCATCATCTGCACGAGCCGGGATGCGCGGTGCTCGAAGCCGTCGAAGCGGGAAAGATTCGCCCCGAACGTCACGCGCTCTACGCGCAACTCGTGCACGAAGCCAGCCAGATCGTTCGATGAAGCGGCTCACGCGCGCTCCCGATCTCATCACGGCGCAGCATTGGGTGAACGTGCTGTCGGCCGCGGGCGTGCCGTGCGAGTTGCACAACCGTTATTTGAATGGCGCGATGGGGGAGATTCCGGCCGATCAGTGCGCGCCGGAAATCTGGATCGTCGACGATCGCGACGAAGCGCTGGCCTTGCGCCTTCTGGAGCGCGCGAGAAAAGGGCCGGACGCGAACGCCCGGCCCTGGAAGTGCAAGCATTGCGGCGAGTGGCTGGAGCCGCAGTTCACCGTCTGCTGGAATTGCCAGACGGCGCGCGATCCGCTCGACGATTGATTACGCCAGCCACACGGCGATCGTCAGCATCAGCAGCAGCAACATCCACAAAATGACTGCCCGCCATACGAGGCCGACAGCCGATTGCAGCGTGCGCGGCGTGCAATCGTCGCCGACGGGCAACGGACTGGCATCGCCGACGGCAAGCGCTTCGACCGAAAGCGGCTCGGCGAGCGGCCCCGCGAGACGCGCGCCCAGCGCACCGCTGCCCGCTGCCAGCAACACGCCTTCGTTTGCGTCCGGCCATTGGCGCGCGTGATTGCGCCACGCGTAAATGGCGTCCTCGAAATTGCCGACGATCGCGAAACCGAGCGACGTCAGACGCGCGGGCACCCAATCGATGATGAAGAACGCGCGTTGCGCGAACGACGAGAACTCCGCGGTGCGCTCGGGATTCGGCTTCGACCACGCGCGCGCGAGGTATTCGGCGATGCGATAGAGCACCGCGCCCGCCGGGCCGATCGGAATCAGAAACCAGAAGAACACGCCGAACACGTGCCGGTGCGATGCCACGACCGCATGAACCAGCGTATGCCGGACGATTTCGCTTACAGGCATGTCGACCGTATCGATGCCGGTCCACTCGGCCAGCACTTCGCGCGCGCGCGGAACGTCGTCGTTGTTGAGCGCGAGGTGGATATCGGTGAAATAGTGGCTGAACTGCCGGAAACCGAGCGTGAAATAGACGATCACTACGTTCCAGAAGAATGCCAGAACGAAGTTGATCCGATAGAGCACGTAATAGACGAGCCCGACGAAGAGCGTCCACGGCAGCACGACCACGAGCCACGCGACGATGCCATGCTTCTCCTTGCCGGCATCGAAACCGTGCGCGGTGGATTCCGCATGATATTGAAGCAACGCCGAAATCGGATTGTGCGGCGATAACGCGCGCATCTGCTCAATGACGAGAGCCAGCAATACGGAGAAAAAAGTCATGCGAAGCGCCGAAACGGTCGGATAGTTCGAGTTTCGCGTAACGATAGCACAGCGCCCGACGCCTTTAATGCGCTAAGTATTTGCGCAACGCGCAACAAGGGCGCGGACTTTTCGCGCCGTCACGCGCGAGCCACGAGGAAGCGATAAAAATTGCGCAACATGCCAGCCGTTGCGCCCCAGATGAAATAAGGAGCCTTCCCGTCGCCGGGGCTGTATGGCATGGCAAAAAAACGACGCTCGCCGCCTTCCCAGCGAAAGACCCGCACTTCATGATTCGCGGGATTCATGAGCCACGCGAGCGGCACTTCGAAGATATCGGCGACTTCGCGTGTATCGGCCTTCAATGTGAATGGCGGATTCACGAGCGCGACGACCGGCGTCACCTTGAAACCCGTGCCCGTCAGATACTCGGGCATCGCGCCGATGACCTCGCAATGCTCCGCGCCCAACCCCACCTCTTCGTAGGCCTCGCGAAGCGCGGTGGCGGCGGCATCGGCGTCTTCGGGCTCGCGTCGGCCGCCCGGAAAACTGATCTGCCCCGCGTGATCCGACAGATGATCGGCCCGCTGCGTCAGCAGCACGGTCAAGCCGCCCTCGCGCACGACGAGCGGCACCAGCACGGACGCCACGCGCGGATCGCCGCCGATCGCCTTGATGCGCTGCTCGCGCTCTTCCTGCGCCCAGTCGAGATCCATCGCGAAACGCGCGCGCAAGCCTTCAGGCGTGAGGCGCTCGGGCGGAACGGGCGGGAGTGTCTCGCCCGTCGAGAGGACGGGCATCGTTTCGGGTTCGAGGATGCGGGGAGTCGAAGTCTTTCCGGTGGACACGGGTCGAGAACGGTTCTGTGGAAGCCTCAATTTGAACACACCAAAGAAAAAAGCACCCGAGGGGTGCTTTTTCCGTACTGCTTCTGGCGAGGGACTTACTCTGCGGAAGCAGCAGACTTGTCCTTGAACACCAGCTTTTCCTTGATTCGAGCCGACTTGCCCGAACGCTCGCGCAGGTAGTAGAGCTTCGCACGGCGGACATCGCCACGACGCTTCACGACGATGCTCGCGAGCAGCGGCGAGTAGGTCTGGAACGTACGCTCGACGCCTTCGCCCGACGAGATCTTGCGGACGATGAAGTTCGAGTTCAGGCCACGGTTACGCTTCGCGATGACGACGCCTTCGTAAGCCTGAACACGCTTGCGCGTGCCTTCGACCACGTTCACGTTGACGACGACGGTATCGCCCGGCGCGAAGTCGGGGATGCTCTTCTCGCCCAGAACGCGTGCGATCTCTTCCTTCTCGAGTTGCTCAATCAGATTCATTACTGACTCCTTGTGCCATCTTGCCGGAGTTGTGTGCCTTGTATTGAGTCAGGCCCCGGTAGAGGATGGGTTTGCTTCAGGCGCCGATACCACTCGACGCCCCCATTTTCCCGCTCGTCCGCTCGAAACCTATGCGGGCTTCGACGCTTCCTTCGCGAGTTCTGCGAGCCACGCCTCATCGGCACGGCTCAACATCTTGCTGCGGCGCGCCCGCTCGATCAGATCGGGCCGCTTGTTGAATGTGTTGCGCAATGCTTCGCGCCTGCGCCAGGCGTCGATTTCCTTGTGATGGCCGCCGAGCAGCACATCGGGAACGCGCACGCCGTCGTACTCTTCCGGACGCGTGTAGTGCGGGCAATCGAGCAGCACATCGACGAAACTGTCCTGCACCGCCGATTGCGCGTCGTTCAGCACACCCGGCAACTGACGCACTACGGCGTCCATCAGCGCCATGGCGGGGAGTTCTCCGCCGGACAGCACGAAGTCGCCGAGGCTCACTTCTTCGTCCACTTCACGGTCGATCAGGCGCTGATCGATCGCTTCGTAACGGCCGCACAGCAATACGAGACCGGGTTCCTGCGCGAATCGCATCACGCGATCGTGATCCAGCTTCGCACCTTGCGGCGACATCATCACGACGCGCGTCGACGTGATGCCCTGCTCACGCTGCGCAGCCTTCGCCGCGTGGATCGCGTCTTCCAGCGGGCGCGCCAGCATGACCATGCCGGGGCCGCCGCCGTAAGGGCGATCGTCGACGGTGCGGTAGTTGTCCGTGGTGAAATCGCGCGGATTCCACGTACGCAGACCGAACCGCTCCTGCTTCACCGCCCGGCTGGTGATGCCCCAGTCGGTCAGCGCGCGAAACATTTCGGGAAAGAGCGTTACGACATCGAACTGCATCGCTCTCTCCGTAACGTGCCGATGTTCAATAATCGGCGTCCCAGTCGACGACGATACGCTTCGCCGCCCGGTCCACCGTCTTCACATATACGCCGACGAACGGAATGAGCCGCTCGCCGGTGACGGGCGCGCCGTCCTTGTTCGTATTCGGATACTCGATCCGCAGAATGGAATGCGCGCCGTTGTCGATAAGATCGGCGACGCGACCAAGCGCAACGCCAGCTTCATTTTCGACATCGAGGCCGATCAGATCGACCCAGTAGAATTCGTCGTCGCTGTCGAGCTTCGGGAAATCGCCACGCGCGATATTCACCGTATGGCCCTTCAGCGCGAGCGCCGCATCGCGGTCATCGCAGCCGGCCAGACGCGCGACGATGGTATCGGCGTGCACTTTCGACTGCAGGCAGCGCGCGGACTTGCGATCGCGGCCTTTGACGAGCCACCAGCGTTTGGCGCTCAGCAGCGCGTCGCCGCCCTGCTTGCCGTTCGCGTGCGGAACGATCTTGACCCAACCCTTCAGACCGTACGCATCGGCGATAAAACCGACTTCGACGGCGTCTTCGGGCAAAGCCTCGACCCGCTCGATTGCGGCTTCCGGCTGAATGCTGCCTTTATCGCTGCCTTTGTTGCTACCCGAAACGTCGCCCGCCACGCGGCGCGCGCCCGGCTTGCGGACGAACGCGCCAAACGTGGCGGAACTTTCATCTTGCCCCGGCTTCGTTCGGCCGATGTTTTCCGATGCGCGGCCGGATTCAGAATCGCGCGCGGACATCGGCGAACCTTTGGGCAGGTTTCGAGCGTTTACTACAGCGTCGGCTCAGCGAACTCAAGCAGCCGGCTGGGCTTGCTGAGCTTGCTTGACGAGACGCTCGACGGTCGGCGACAGTTGCGCGCCAACGCCTTGCCAGTACGTCAGGCGATCTTGCGCGATGCGCAGCGATTCGCCCTTGGTCGCGACCGGGTTGTAGAAACCCACGCGCTCGATGAAGCGGCCGTCACGGCGGCTACGCGAGTCGGTTGCGACGATGTTGTAGAACGGGCGCTTCTTCGAGCCGCCACGAGCCAAGCGGATGATGACCATGCTGAAATCCTTGAAAACCGGGGTTCGGAACAACGAGAACAGGCGATTATAGCCGGATTCCGACGCCCTAACAAACACTTAACGCATTTTTTGCATGTGACGGCAAGTTCGACAAGAATTCGGCGCGTTGCCGGATACCGGAAATCACGCCGATGCGGCAACGTGCCATGGGCGGCGTGCTCGGCGGTAGGCGTAAAATGTCAGACCGGCGTCCGCCTCAATCCACCACCGCTTTCGCTGATGACTTCCTCGTCCGTCGCCACGCAATCCGGCTCCAAGCCGGCCGGCAAGCAGGTTCCGCCATACTTCCGCTCGAAAACGCTGACCGCCGCGCTGGCGTTCCTGTTCGGCTATATCGGACTGCATCGCTTTTACCTCTATGGAATGCGCGACAAGTACGGCTGGGCGCATATCGTCGGTATCGTCATGGGCGCGTTCGGCTATCTGCTGCTCGCCGAAACGGAGCGCACGTCGATTCTCGGCTGGGCGCTGGCGTTTCCCGGGTCAATCTCGCTGCTTGCGGCTTTCCTCTCCGCGCTCGTCTACGGCCTGCGCCCGGACGCCAAGTGGGACGCGCAATTCAACGCGCACACGGGACGCGAAAGCCGCTCCGGTTGGACCGTGATCTTCGTCGTGATCTTTTCGCTGCTGATCGGCGCATTTCTGCTGATGACCGGTCTCGCGCTCACGTTCCAGACTTATTTCGAAGGCCAGGTCGAAGCCGCGAAGACTTTGTCGCAATAGGACGTCAGAACAAATCGAGCTGCGGGCTCGCCGGCGGCGGCGGCCGTTTCGCCGGTCGCTGAAACTCGGACATATCGAGAATCCCGCGCTGTCTTGCATTAAGCCCAAGACGTTTCGTCGCCTTCTGAAAGCGCTGTTTCAGCATGTCGGCCCAAAGGCCCTCGCCTTTCATGCGCTTCGAGAAATCCGAGTCGTAATCCTTGCCGCCGCGCATATCGCGCACGCGGCTCATCACGCGATCCGCGCGGTCGGGAAAATGCGCGGCGAGCCAATCCTTGAAGAGCGGCGCGACTTCCCATGGCAGACGCAGCACGATATAGCTCGCGGTCGTCGCGCCCGCCTCTGCGCACGCTTCCAGCACACGCTCCAGGTCCGGCTCCGTCACGAACGGAATGACCGGCGCGATGCTCACGCCCACTGGAATGCCCGCCTCCGCGAGCGTGCGAATCGTGCGCAGACGCCGCGAAGGTGTGGCCGCGCGCGGTTCGAGCGTGCGCGCGATATCGGCATCGAGCGTGGTGACTGTGATCGCCGCCATCATCTGGCCGCGTTCGGCCATCGGCGCGAGCAGGTCTATGTCGCGCTCGATCAGCGAGCTCTTCGTGATCGCCGCGAACGGATGGCCGCAGTCGTGCAGCATCTGAATGACGCGCCGCGTGAGTTGCAGATCCCGTTCGACCGGCTGATACGCGTCCGTGTTGACGCCGAGCGCGATTGGCTCGGGCTCGTAGTTCGGCTTCGCCAGTTCGCGTTCGAGCAATTCGGGCGCGTTGATCTTCGCGTAAATGCGGCTTTCGAAATCGAGGCCGGGCGACAGTCCGAGATAGCTGTGCGTCGGACGAGCGAAACAGTAGATGCAGCCGTGCTCGCATCCGCGATAGGGATTGAGCGATACCGAGAACGGAATATCCGGCGAACTGTTGCGCGTGAGGATGGTTTTGGCGCGCTCTTCGAACACCTGCGTGCGCAGCGGCGGTGCGCTCTCGTCCTCGGCATCCGCGGCGTGCAGCCAGCCGTCGTCGACGCGCTCGCGCTCGTCCTTCTCGTAGCGGCCCTGGATGTTCGTGACCGCGCCGCGCCCCTTCAACGGAGCGGGCGGCGCGACGGGATATTCACGATCCGGCGATGACATTTGCGACAAAATCCAACGATTGATACTGTACAAATATACAGTATCGACGTTTCGTCGCAAGCGAAAAATCACGTCTCGACGAGAATCTTCAGCGTCTCCTTGATCTCCTCCATCACCACATAGCTCTTCGACTGAACCGCGCCCGGCAGTTGCAACAGGATGTCGCCGAGCAGCTTGCGATAGTCCGCCATTTCGCCGATCCGCGCCTTGATCAGATAGTCGAAATCGCCCGACACGAGATGACACTCGAGCACTTCGGGAATCTTCTGCACTTCGCGCCGGAACTGCTCGAACATGTTGCCGCTTTTGTGATCCAGCGTGATCTCGACGAACACGAGCAGCGCCGCGCCGAGTTCAGTCGGATTCACGCGCGCGTAATAGCCGACGATGACACCGTCGCGCTCCATGCGTTTCACGCGCTCGATACACGGCGTCACGGACAATCCGACGCGCTCCGCCAGATCCTTCATCGCGATGCGGCCGTCCTCCTGAAGGATGTTCAAGATCTTGTGATCGAGCTTGTCGAGCGTGCGGACCGGATTTCGCTGCGTTCGCATTTCTTTTTCCTGAAAATCGACCAAATACAATAACTAAAACTGCTTTGATCTCAATACTATAGGCGATAACACTAGACGGACAGGGTGTCGCAGGTTTGGCCGGCTGTCCAGCGAAATCGAATTGGAGATCACATGCGAATCGTTATTCTCGGAAGCGGCGTCGTCGGCGTGACGAGCGCGTATTACCTTGCTCGCGCCGGCCACGAAGTCACGGTCATCGATCGCGAAGCCGGGCCCGCGCTCGAAACGAGTTTCGCGAACGCCGGACAGATCTCTCCCGGTTATGCATCGCCGTGGGCCGCGCCGGGCGTGCCGCTGAAGGCCGTGAAGTGGATGTTCGAAAAGCACGCGCCGCTCGCGATCCGCCTCGACGGCACGATGAATCAGTTGCAATGGATGTGGCAAATGCTGCGTAACTGCACGCAAGATCGCTACACGGTGAACAAGGGCCGCATGGTCCGCCTCGCCGAATACAGCCGCGACTGCCTGCAGGCGCTGCGCGCGGACACGGGCATTTCCTATGAAGGCCGCACGGGGGGCACGCTGCAACTGTTCCGTACGCAGCAGCAATTCGATGGCGCGGGCAAGGACATCGCCGTGCTGAAAGACGCGAACGTGCCGTTCGAGCTGCTCACTGCCGACGAACTCAAGAAGGCCGAACCCGCGCTCGCCGCCGTGTCGCACAAGCTGACGGGCGGTCTGCGTCTGCCGAACGATGAAACCGGCGACTGCCAGATGTTCACCACGCGGCTCGCCGCAATGGCCGAAGCGCTCGGCGTCAAGTTCCGCTACAACACGTCGATCGACGCACTCGCCGTCGCGAATGGCCGCATCGCCGGCGTGCAGTGCGGCAAGGAACTGGTGACGGCGGATTCGTACGTCGTCGCGCTCGGCTCGTATTCGCCGAAACTGCTCGGCGATCTCGTCAAGATTCCGGTCTATCCGCTGAAGGGCTATTCGATTACCGCGCCGATCGTCGATGCGAACCGCGCGCCTGTGTCGACCGTGCTCGACGAAACGTACAAGATCGCGATCACGCGTTTCGACGACCGCATCCGCGTGGGCGGCATGGCGGAAATTGTCGGATACGACAAGAAGCTGAAAGCGGCGCGTCGCGAAACGCTCGAAATGTGCGTGAACGACCTCTTCCCGGGCGGCGGCGACACCACGAACGCCACGTTCTGGACCGGCCTGCGCCCGATGACGCCTGACGGCACGCCGATCGTCGGCCGCACGCCGGTGCCGAACCTGTTCCTGAACACGGGCCACGGCACGCTCGGCTGGACGATGTCGTGCGGCTCCGGCCAATTGCTCGCCGATCTCATGTCCGGCAAGCAGCCCGCGATCCGCGCGGACGACCTTTCGGTGCATCGCTATTTCGGCGACGTCGGCGTGAAGACGCGTCCGGGATACGCGAACGCGTAATTCGCGTTGTCGCATCAAAGCAAAGCAAAGGCGCCTTCGATGAAGGCGCTTTGTCGTTTCTAGAACTGATCTTCGCTGAGTGCGAGCACGCCTTCCCCGCCGTTCGCGCTGATGATGGACGCCTCGATCCCAGGAGCCAGCGACAGAATGTGCTCCGCGAAAAACTCGGCTGTCGCGATCTTCGCGGAATGAAAGCGCTCGTCTTCCGCGCGCTTCACCTGCGAGACGAGCATCGCGCGCGCCATCTGCCATCCGGACAACACGATGCCCGCAAGCCGCAGATACGGCACGCTGCCCGCGAACACCGCGTTCGGATCGCTCTTGAACTTCGCGACGATGAACTCGATCGCGCGCGCCAGCGACAGACTTCCCGCGCTCAAATGTCGATGCATCGACTTGAACGGCTTGCCATCCACTTCGGCGAGCGCGGCGATCGTCTGATCGATCTGCGCGAGCAGCGCTTGCGCCGCACGGCCACCATCGCGCACGGTCTTGCGACCGACGAGGTCGTTCGCCTGAATCGCCGTCGTGCCTTCGTAGATCGGCAGAATGCGCGCATCGCGATAATGCTGCGCCGCGCCCGTCTCCTCGATGTAGCCCATGCCGCCATGCACCTGCACGCCGATACTCGCGACATCGACCGACATTTCCGTGGAAAAGCCCTTCACGATCGGCACGAGATATTCGTAGATCGCCTGATGACTCTTCCTCGCGTCATCGTCCGGATGGCCGTGCGCGAGATCGCTGTGCGACGCTGCGACGTAGGCGAGCGCGCGGGCGCCTTCGGTGTAGGCGCGCATCGTCGAGAGCATGCGGCGCACGTCGGGATGATGGATGATCGTCACCGGCTCCTTCGCGCTGCCATCGACGGGACGGCTCTGCACGCGCTCCTTCGCGTACGCGACCGCCTGCTGATACGCGCGCTCGGCGATCGCGACACCCTGCATGCCGACCGCAAAACGCGCCGCGTTCATCATGATGAACATGTATTCGAGGCCGCGATTCGCCTCGCCGATCAGATACCCGGTCGCCCCGCCGTGATCGCCGTATTGCAGCACGGCCGTCGGGCTCGCCTTGATGCCGAGCTTGTGCTCGATCGACACGCAATGCACGTCGTTGCGCTCGCCGAGCGAGCCGTCGTCATTGACGAGGAACTTCGGCACGAGAAAGAGCGAGATGCCTTTCACGCCCTCGGGCGCATCGGGCGTGCGCGCGAGCACGAGATGGACGATGTTCTTCGCCATGTCGTGTTCGCCGTACGTGATGAAGATTTTCGTGCCGAAGACCTTGTACGTGCCATCGCCCTGCGGCTCGGCCCGCGTGCGCACGAGCGCGAGATCGGAACCCGCCTGCGGCTCGGTGAGGTTCATCGTGCCGGTCCATTCGCCGCCAATGAACTTCGGCAGATAGCGCGCCTTCTGCTCGTCGCTGCCGGCGGTGAGGAGCGCCTCGATTGCGCCGTCGGTGAGCAGCGGGCACAGCGCGAAAGAGAGATTCGCCGAGTTGAGCGCTTCGATGCACGGCGTCGCGATGAGCTTCGGCAAGCCCTGTCCGCCGAAGTCCGCCGGATGCACGACGCCTTGCCAGCCGCCTTCCGCGAACTGGCGGAACGCGTTCTTGAAGCCGGGCGTCGTCGTGACTTCGCCGTTCGCCCAGGCGCTCGGATTGCGATCGCCTTCGACGTTCAGCGGCGCGATTACTTCGCTGCAAAAGCGCGCGGCTTCTTCGACGACGGCCTGCGCCGTATCGAAGCCCGCGTCTTCGTGACCGGGCAGCGCGGCGATGCGGTCGATATCCGCCAGCTCCTTCACTACGAACAACATGTCCTTGACGGGTGCGCGATAGCTCATCGTCCTGTCTCCTCCTGTTTCAATTTTCGGGTACAAAAAAAGGGCGCAACGTTCGTCGCGCCCTTTCTTATTTTTGTGGTGAGTGTTCGACTCACATGGCGCGGTTAGCCGAGCTCTTTCACCAGTTCCGGCACGACCGAGAACAGATCGCCGACGAGACCGTAATCGGCGACGCTGAAGATCGGCGCTTCCGGGTCTTTGTTGATGGCGACGATGACTTTCGAGTCCTTCATGCCGGCCAAGTGCTGAATCGCGCCCGAGATGCCGACCGCAACGTACAGTTGCGGCGCGACGATCTTGCCGGTTTGACCCACCTGAAAATCGTTCGGGACATAGCCGGCATCGACTGCCGCGCGCGATGCGCCCAGCGCCGCGCCGAGTTTGTCGGCGAGCGGTTCTAGCGTCTTCGTGTAGTTCTCGCCGCTGCCCAGACCACGGCCACCCGACACGATGATGTGCGCGCTCGTCAGTTCCGGACGATCGAGCTTCGTCACTTCACGGCTCACGAACTGCGAGATGCCTGCATCGGCTGCGGCTTCGATCTTCTCGACCGATGCGCTGCCGCCTTCCGCCGCAACCGGATCGAAGCCCGTCGCGCGAACGGTGATGACCTTGATCGCATCGCTCGATTGAACCGTGGCGATGGCGTTGCCTGCGTAGATCGGGCGTTCGAAAGTATCGGCGCTATCGACGGCGGTGATGTCGCTGATTTGCGCGACATCCAAGTGTGCAGCGATACGCGGCGCGACGTTCTTACCGTACGCGGTCGCCGGAGCCAGAATGTGCGAATAATCCTTCGCGATGTTCAACACCGTAGCTTCGACGTTCTCCGCCAAGCCTTCAGCGAGTTGCGGCGCATCGGCGAGCAGCACTTTCGAAACGCCCGCGATCTTCGCCGCCGCATCCGCCGCGCCCTGCGCGTTCGATCCCGCGATCAGCACATGCACATCGCCACCAATCTTCGATGCCGCTGCAACCGTGTTCAGCGTCGCGGCCTTGATCGACGCATTGTCGTGTTCTGCAATTACGAGAATCGTCATGTTCAGATCACCTTCGCTTCGGTTTTCAGTTTTTCGACCAGCGTCTTCACGTCGGGCACGGTGATGCCCGCGCTGCGCTTCGGTGGCTCGACGACTTTCAGCGTCTTGAGACGCGGCGCGACATCGACGCCGAGATCGGCGGGCTTCACCGTCGTCAGCGGCTTCTTCTTCGCCTTCATGATGTTCGGCAGCGTCACGTAGCGCGGCTCGTTCAGACGCAGATCGGTGGTGACGACTGCGGGCAATTTCAGCGACAGCGTTTCGGCGCCGCCATCGACTTCGCGCGATACCGTGGCTTTGCCATCGGCAACGACGACCTTCGATGCGAACGTCGCTTGCGGCAAACCCGCCAGTGCAGCGAGCATCTGGCCGGTTTGATTCGAGTCGTCGTCGATGGCCTGCTTGCCCAGGATGACGAGCTCAGGCTTCTCTTGATCGACTAGCGCCTTCAGGATCTTCGCGACCGCCAGCGGCTGCAGTTCATCGGCGGATTCGACCAGGATCGCGCGATCCGCACCGATAGCCAACGCTGTCCGCAACGTCTCCTGAGATTGCGTAACACCACACGACACAGCGATCACTTCCGTAGCAACACCCGCTTCCTTCAGACGCACCGCCTCTTCCACGGCGATTTCGTCGAACGGGTTCATCGACATCTTCACGTTGGCGATATCGACACCCGTGTTATCCGATTTCACGCGGACCTTCACGTTGTAGTCGACCACGCGCTTGACTGGCACCAGAATTTTCATGCACACGCTCCAAAGTTACGATTACGTCAACCCAGCGCCATTATACGAGTGACGCGTAAGATCACCCCTCCAAAAGCGGGTGGGGTCGGCGATCGTGCAATAGGTATGAGCCGAATTTTATCGAACGATCGTTCTATTTATATCCACGAAAACCCGAATCCGACCATGAAAACGATTACCAGGCCGTAATCACCGCGCCGGCGTACTTGCCTTCGATGAACTGCTTCACTTCCGGCGAGTGATACGCCGCGATCAGCTTCGCAACCCACGGCTTGTCCTTGTCGGCCGCGCGAACCGCGATGATGTTCACATACGGACCGCGCGGATCTTCGATTGCGATCGCGTCCGACTTCGGCTTCAGGCCCGCTTCCATCGCGAAGTTCGTATTGATGGCGGCGGCATCGACGTCGTCGAGCGAGCGCGGAATCTGCGCGGCGTCGAGTTCGACGATCTTCAGCTTCTTCGGATTCTCGACGATATCGAGCGGCGTCGCTTTCAGACCCGCATCCGCGCGCAGCTTGATGAGACCTTGCTTCTGCAGCAGCAGCAATGCGCGGCCGCCGTTGGTCGGATCGTTCGGCACCGCGATGCGCGCGCCGTTGGCAAGCGCCGACAGCGACTTCAGCTTCTTCGAGTAGATGCCCATCGGGAACGTCACCGTATCGGCGACCTTGACGAGCTTGTAGCCGCGATCCTTCACTTGCGCGTCGAGATACGGCAGATGCTGATAGCTGTTCGCATCGAGATCGCCGGCGGCGAGCGCGGCGTTCGGCTGCACGTAATCCGAGAACTCGACGACCGTGACCTTCAGCCCGTTTTTCGCGGCGACCTGCTTCACCACGTCCATGATCTGCGCGTGCGGGCCGCCGGTCACGCCCAACTTGATGGCTTCATCGGCGTGCGCGGCACCGTTGAACAGCGTTGCGCTCAACAGCGCGGCGGCGAACTTCAGAATGAATCGACGTTGCATGGTTTCTTGAGTGGTTATTTGTGACTGAGACGACGAACGAGCCAGTCGCCGAACGACTGAACGAGCTGCACGAACACGATGAGAATGACCACGACCGTGATCATCACTTCAGGAAGAAAACGCTGATAACCATAGCGGATGCCGAGATCGCCGAGACCGCCGCCGCCGATCGCGCCCGCCATCGCCGAATAGCCGACGAGCGACACGAACGTGATCGTCAATCCAGCGACGACGCCCGGCAGCGATTCCGGCAACAGCACTTTGAAGACGATCTGCGATGTCGTCGCGCCCATTGCCTGCGCGGCCTCGATGAGTCCGCGATCCACTTCGCGCAGTGCCGTCTCGACGAGCCGCGCGATGAACGGCGCAGCGGCGATCGTCAGCGGCACGACGGCGGCCGCGGTGCCGATCGACGAGCCGACGACGAGCCGCGTGAACGGAATCACCGCGACGAGAAGGATGATGAACGGCGTCGAGCGCACCGCATTCACGATGCCGCCGAGCACCCGATTCACGCCGATGTTCTGCAGCACGCCGTCGCGATCGGTGAGATAGAGCAGCACGCCGAGCGGCAAACCGACCGCCGCGCCGACGAGTCCCGAGATGCCGACCATGATCAGCGTTTCCCAGAACGACTGGACGAACATGTCGAACATTTCACTCAACATGGGACAACTCCTCCACGACGACGCCCTGCGAGCGCAAATATTCGATCGCTTCGGCGATCTTCACCGGCTGACCGCCCGCGAGCACCGCGAGCGAGCCGAACGCCTGCCCCTGAATCTCGTCGATCTGGCCGTGCAGGATGTTGAAATCGAGTTCGTAGCGGCGGATCGTCTCCGAGAGAATCGGCTGATCGACGCCCGAGCCCGTGAACGCGAGCCGCAGCAAATGACCGCTGCCGGTCTTGAGCCGCTCGATCACGCGTGCCTTCAATGCGGGCGGCAACTCGTGCGCGATCACGTCGCCGATCAGTGCGCGCGTGACTTCGTGATGCGGCTGCATGAAGACATCGACGACCTTGCCCTCTTCGACCACGCGCCCGGCGTCGAGCACCGCGACGCGATCGCAGACCTGTTTGATCACTTCCATCTGATGCGTGATGAGCACGATGGTGAGCCCGAGCTCGCGATTGATCTTGCGCAGCAGATCGAGAATCGCGCGCGTGGTTTCGGGATCGAGCGCGGACGTGGCTTCGTCGGAGAGCAGCACTGTCGGCTTGCTCGCGAGCGCCCGCGCAATCCCGACGCGCTGCTTCTGTCCGCCGCTGATCTGCGCGGGATACTTGTCCTTGTGCGTCGTGAGGCCGACGAGATCGAGCAGCGGCAACACGGCCGCTTCGATCTCCGCGCGCTTCTTGCCGGCGAGTTCGAGCGGCAGCGCGACGTTGTCGTACACCGTGCGCGAGCTCAGCAGATTGAAATGCTGAAAGATCATGCCGATGTCGCGGCGCGCGGCGCGCAGATCGTCCTTGCCGAGCGTCGTGAGATCGCGTCCGTCGACGATCACATTGCCTTCGCTCGGCCGCGTCAGCAGATTGATCGTGCGAACCAGCGTGCTCTTGCCCGCGCCGCTGCGCCCGATGATGCCGAACACTTCGCCGGCGGGAATCGTCAGATTGACGTTGTGCAGCGCTTCGACCCAGCCTCGGGGCCCCGCGAAACGCTGCGAAAGATTGCGTATTTCGATCATGAAAATGCAAACGGCGGAAGGCTTGTCGGGTGGAACCCACCCGCGCCGCCGGCCGCCGCTCGTTCTTAGCTGTTTGTATCGTGGCGGGGATTTTACAGGACGCGTTACATTCTGTTTAATAATGATTTCAGATCGGCTAATAACGTGGAGATATTTACCGCGCCATGTCACGCACTATCTATTCGACGAGCGCCGTCACGACGCGACACGGCGTCGAACTGTTTCTGCATCGCTGGCACCCCGCGCCGGGCATCGAACTCAACGCGCGGATCGCGCTCGTCCACGGTCTCGGCGAACACGCGGGCCGTTACGACGCGCTCGCGACCGCGCTGAACGCGGCGGGCATCGAGCTGATCGCGATCGATCTGCGCGGACACGGGAAGTCGTCGGGCGAACGGGCGTGGGTTCGCGTCTTCACGGACTATCTGCGCGACACCGATGTCCTGCTCGAAGCGTGCGCGGCCACGCCGCCCGCCGGCACGCCGCTCTTTTTGATGGGCCACAGCATGGGCGGAACGATCGCGGCGCTCTACGCCGCCGAGCGTGCGCAGGAGAACAAGCTGGCCGGTCTGATCCTGTCGAGCCCGGCATTGAAGATCGGACCGGGCACGCCGCGCCGGAAGGCCAAACTGAGCCGCATCGTGGGCGTGGTCGCGCCGCGCGTCGCCGCGTTCAGCATCGATCCGGCGCTGCTGTCGCGCGCGCCGGGCGTCGTCGAAGCGTACAAGCGCGATCCGCTCGTGCATCACGCAGCCGTCTGCGCACGCACTGCCGCGCAGATTCTCGCCGGCATGGAGCGCGTGGCGGAAAAGCGCGGCGACATCAAGCTGCCGCTTCTCGTCTTTCACGGCAGCGCGGACGCGATCTGCGATCCCGCCGGCAGCCGCGAGTTCGAAGCCAACACGGGATCGACCGACACCACGCTCATCGTCCACGAAGGCAGCGCCCACGAAACGCTCAACGATCTCGACCGCGAGCGCGTGATCCGCGAGCTGATCGACTGGACGCTCGTGCGCGCGGACTACGCGCGCGCTCGCGCCCGCTAGATTTCCGCCAGCACCCGCAGATGCGCAACGACGCTGCGGCCCAGCGCCGACAGGTTATAGCCGCCTTCGAGACAACTCACGATGCGCCCTTGCGCGTGGCGCTTCGCGACGCCGCGAATCTGCTCGGTGATCCACGCGTAATCGTCCTCGACGAGACCCATGTTCGCCATGTCGTCTTCGCGATGCGCATCGAAGCCGGCCGAGACGAAGATCATCTGCGGCTTGAACGCTTCGAGCCGCGGCAGCCACATCATGTCGACGACCTCGCGCACCTGCATGCCCTTAGTGCGCGCGGCGAGCGGCACGTTGACCATGTTCGCCGCGTGATTGTCGGCGCCGGAAAACGGATAGAACGGATGCTGGAAGAAACTGCACATCAGCACGCGCGAATCGCCGCTGAACGCGGCTTCGGTGCCGTTGCCGTGATGCACGTCGAAATCGACGATCGCGACCCGCTGCAGGCCGTGCACTTCCAGCGCATGCCGCGCGGCGATCGCGACGTTGTTGAAGAGGCAGAAGCCCATCGCGCGCGCGGGCTCGGCGTGATGGCCCGGCGGCCGGATGCTGCAAAACGCGTTGTCGTAACGGCCTTCGATGACGGCATCGGTGGCCGCGACCGCCGCGCCCGCCGCGCGCAACGCCGCGCGATAGGACTGGGGGCACATCGACGTATCGGGGTCGAGTTCGCTTCGGCCCGATTCCGGCGTGCGGCTCTTGATGTAGTCGATGTGCGCCTGCGTATGCACGCGCGCGAGGTCGGCTTCGTCGGCGAGCGGCGCTTCCTCGCGCTCGATGAGCGAATCGATCCGGCTCGCGATCAGCTGGTCTTCGATCGCCTGCAGGCGCGCCGGACACTCGGGATGCCATTGGCCGTTGTCGTGCTGGAGGCAGTCGGGGTGGGAGTAGAAGCCGGTGGCCATGATGTCTCGCAATGCCGCTTGTCGTCGGCTCTCGTCTCGTATTTTTTCGTCATACGCGACCACTTGTCGCGTAATTGACGTTAAGTTACCACACCGTCCGGCACGGCCGCCCTCGCCCGGGCACATGGCCGATATGGGCGCGAAGCGTCGGTTATACTGCCCCGACGCCTTGCCGGCCGAGCGATTGCGCGCGGCATGTTGCAGGCTGTTGCGTTCCGCTGAGAATCGTTGCATCGATTCGACTTCACAGGCGTTTTTGGCCACTCGCGCATCCGGCATCGCCCCAACCGCCCCCAACCACGCACACTATGACTTTCCAGTTTGCTCCGTTCGTCTTCACGGCTTCATCCAGGCCGGCAAAGCGCGCACTCGTTACTTCCCTCGTCTGCGCGCTCGGCTTTCTCTCCGGGAACAGTGCCTTTGCGCAGTCGCAGCAGCCGCAGGCCGCGACGCCGCAAGGGCAGGTGTTCGAAGAAGAGATCGTGCCGCAGCGCTACGCGAACAATCCGAATGTCGATGCGTTCATCAATGACATGGTCGCGCGCTACGACTTCGATTCGTCCGCGCTGCACGATCTGTTTGCGCGCGTGAGCTATTCGGCGACCGCGGCGAAACTGGTGTTGCCGTCGCCCACGCCGCAGGCCAAGAACTGGCGCGCGTACCAGGGGCGTTTCATCGAGCCGGTTCGCATCAACGCGGGCGTGAAGTTCTGGCGCGCGAATCAGGCGACGCTGCAGCGCGCGTCCGAGCAATTCGGCGTGCCGCCGGAGGTGATCGTCGGAATCATCGGCGTGGAGACGATCTACGGGAAGTACATGGGCAACTTCCGCGCGCTCGACGCGCTGACCACGCTCACCTTCGATTACCCGAACACGCCGAACCGCGTCGAGCGCATGGCGACGTTCCGCAAGAATCTCGAAGACCTGCTCGTGTGGACGCGCGATTCGCAGATCGATCCGACGACCGTCCTCGGTTCATACACGGGCGCGATCGGGATTCCGCAGTTCCTGCCGAGCAGCATCGTGCAATACGCGGTCGATTACGACGGCAACAGCCGCATCGATCTGCGCACGAGCCCGGCAGACGCCATCGGCAGTGTGGCGAACTATCTGAAGCAGAACGGCTGGGAACCGGGCCGGCCGGTCGTGTGGCGCATCGCCGGCGATGTCGGCAGTCAGGGCATCGCGCAGGCCGCCGCCGATGGCGCGCCGGAACCGAAATGGTCGCTCGCGCAACTGACGAAGGCCGGCATGCTGCTCAACGAGCCGGGCTTGAATATCGACGCAGAAGCGCCGACGCCGCTCACCGTCGTCGATTTGCCCACGCCCGGCCGCGCGACCGAATACACGCTCGGGCTGAAGAACTTCTACGTGCTGACGCGTTACAACCGCAGCTTCTTCTACGCGCTCGCGGTGTATCAGCTTGGCGAAGCGGTCAAGGCGCGCATGGTCGCGGGCGACACGGGCGCGAATTCGCAGTGACGTTTGTCCGCTACAGACGTAAAAAACCCCGGCTCGCCGGGGTTCTCTCATTGCGCGATCAGGATGCGCGGCATCACGCCGGGAACACGCCCGTCGAAAGATAACGGTCGCCGCGATCGCAGACGATGAACACGATCGTCGCGTTCTCCACCTGGCGCGCGATGCGCAGCGCCACTTCGCACGCGCCGCCCGACGAAATGCCCGCGAAAATGCCTTCGACCGATGCGAGGCGTCGCGCCATCGCTTCGGAGGCCGCCTGACTTACGTTCTCCACGCGATCCACGCGGCTGCGATCGAAAATCTTCGGCAGATACGCTTCCGGCCACTTGCGGATGCCCGGAATGCGCGAGCCTTCTTCCGGCTGAGCGCCGATGATCTCGATCTTTTCGTTCTGCTCTTTCAGATACTTCGACACGCCCATGATCGTGCCGGTCGTGCCCATCGACGAGACGAAGTGGGTAAGGCGGCCTTCGGTCTGACGCCACAGCTCCGGGCCCGTGCCTTCGTAATGCGCGAGCGGATTGTCCGGGTTCGCGAACTGATCGAGAATGATGCCTTTGCCGTCACGCTGCATCTGATCGGCGAGATCGCGTGCGTATTCCATGCCGCCCGTCACCGGCGTCAGCACGATTTCGGCGCCATACGCGGCCATGCTCTGGCGGCGCTCGATCGACAGATCTTCCGGCATCAGCAGCACCATCTTGTAGCCGCGCATTGCGGCGGCCATCGCGAGCGCGATGCCGGTGTTGCCGCTCGTCGCTTCGATGAGCGTGTCGCCCGGCTTGATGCGGCCGCGCTCTTCAGCTTTCCTGATCATCGACAGCGCCGGCCGGTCCTTCACCGATCCCGCCGGATTGTTGCCTTCGAGCTTGCCCAGCACGACGTTGTTGCGGCTGCGAATTTCATCGTCGACGATGCGGACGAGTTGCACGAGCGGCGTGTTGCCGATCGTGTCTTCGATAGTCATGTAAGCCATATGCGGAGCCGATTCGGATTCCCCGCGGACGACACTGCCTTTCCGCGCGGATTTTGATATAGGGATTCGTCGATTGTAGCCCACCGGTTCCGCCGATGCCGGTGCATCCCTGATGCACGGATGGGATGCCGCTCGCGCGCGCCGTCCGCGCATGCAAAAAGCCCCGCGGGGAGGCCGTCCGCGGGGAGCCCAAGACATCCGAAGGCTGAAGGAGATCGATGGCGCGCCGCGCACCAGGGCGCGCCTCCGGGCCGTGCTTATTTCTTCACAATGACCGGTTTAGCTGATGCGGACGCCGAAACCGGCGTCGCGACAGCCGAGTTCGCGCCGCCAGGCGGTGCGGCGACGGCCGCGGTCTTCGTCGTTGCGCCGATTGTCAGTCCTTCCGCTTCCAGACGCTGGACGGTCTTGCCGCCCATGCCTTTGACGCGCGTGCCGAGATCGCTCGCGTCCTTGAACGGACCGTGCGCCTGACGTTCATCGAGAATGGCTTTCGCCTTCGCCGGACCGATGCCCTTGATGCCGCGCAGCGCGTCGGAGTTGGCGGTATTGACGTCGACGGCCGCGAACGCGCTACCGATGGAAAAGATGAGCGCGAACGCAGCGATCGACGAGAGTGCTTGCTTGAACATGACTGAGTCTCCGTGAAGAACCGGCCGGCACCAGCGCCAACCGTGAGACCCAGTTTAGAGAGGCTCGAAGCGCGTTTATAGCTGGCCGAATAGCCAACGCACGTAGCGATCGACACCTTCCTGAACCGTAAGGAACGAGGCGTCGTAACCGGCTGCGCGCAGCTTCGACTGGTCCGCCTGCGTGAAGCATTGGTACTTGCCGCGCAGCGCGTCGGGGAACGGCACGTACTCGATCAGACCGCGCTGCACGAGTTCGGCGAGCGAGAGCGCCGCTTCGCCGTTCAGCGCGCGCAGCGAGTTCACGACCGTCGACGCGATGTCGTTGAACGGCTGCGCGCGCCCGGTGCCGAGATTGAAAATGCCCGACTTCTCCGGATGATCGAAGAAGAACAGATTCACCTTCACGACGTCTTCGACCGAGATGAAGTCGCGCGTCTGCTCGCCGGCCGCATAGCCGTTGTACTCGCCGAAGAGCTTGACCTTGCCTTCCGAGCGGAACTGATTGAAGTTGTGAAACGCGACCGACGCCATGCGTCCCTTGTGCGTTTCGCGCGGGCCGTACACGTTGAAATAGCGAAAGCCGGCGATCTGGCTTTCCGTCTTCGGCAGCACCTGCCGCACGATCTGATCGAAGAGGAACTTCGAATAACCGTACACGTTGAGCGGCTTCTCGACTTCGCGCTCTTCGACGAAACGGCTCGATCCGCCGTATGTCGCCGCCGACGATGCATACAGGAACTGCGCGCCCTGCGCGAGGCACGCGTCCATCACGTCGCGGCTGTAGCGGAAGTTGTTGTCCATCATGTAGCGGCCGTCGGTTTCCATCGTGTCCGAACAGGCGCCTTCGTGGAACACCGCGCGCACGCGGCCGAAATCGCCGCGCTTGAAGCGCTCGACGAACTCGGTCTTGTCGAGGTAATCGTCGATTTCGCAATCGACGAGATTCTTGAACTTGTCGGCGCGCGTGAGGTTGTCGACCGCGATCACGCGATTCTCGCCACGCTCGTTGAGCGCCTTGACGATATTGCTGCCGATGAAGCCGGCTGCACCGGTAACGATGATGGTCATGGCGTTATTTCAGATAAGGTCAGGCGAAGAGTTCGTTGTAGTCGACGGTCGCCGTACCGAGCTTGCCCACGACGATGCCCGCCGCGCGGTTCGCATAGACGATCGAGTCGACGAGCGGCACACCCGCGCCCAGCATGGTCGCGACCGTTGCGATGACGGTGTCGCCGGCGCCCGAGACATCATACACTTCGCGCGCTTCAGCCGATGTGTGCAGCACCTGGTCCTCGGTGAAGAGCGTCATGCCCTCTTCCGAGCGCGTGAGGAGCAGCGCTGAAAGATCGAGCTCCGCACGCAGTTTCCTCACGCGCTCGTGCAGATCTTCTTCCGATTTCCACTGGCCGATGACTTCGCGCAGCTCCGCGCGATTCGGCGTGATGAGCGTCGCGCCGCGATAACGGTCCCAGTCGTCGCCCTTCGGATCGACGAGCACGGGCTTTCCGGCGCGTTTCGCGTCGGCGATCATCTGCGTGACGTGCGTGAGGCCGCCCTTCGCGTAATCGGACATGAGGATCACGTCGTGCTGCGGCAGGATCTCGGTGAACCGTTCGAGACACGCGCGCAGCACTTCATGATTCGGCGTGTTCTCGAAATCGACGCGCAGCAACTGCTGCTGACGCGACAGCACGCGCAGCTTGATGGTCGTGAGCAGTTCGGGATCGCGCTCGAGATGCGCCGCGACCTTGCTTTCGCCGAGCAGCTCGACGATGCGCTCGCCCGGCTCGTCATGTCCCACTACGCAAAGCAGGCCGGCCTGCGCGCCGAGCGCCGCCGCGTTGCGCGCGACGTTCGCCGCGCCGCCGAGGCGGTCTTCCTTCTTCTGCACGTGCACGACCGGCACGGGCGCTTCGGGCGAGATGCGGTTGACGTCCCCGAACCAGTAGCGGTCGAGCATCACGTCGCCGACCACGAGCACGCGCGCCGCCGAAACGCGCGCAAGCGGGACGACGGGAATATCGGCGTTAGTTGTGGCTGCCGTTGCGGTCGAGTTCGACATGGGGACGTCCTATTGCAAAGTAGTCGATGCCCATTTCGGCCATCGCTTCCGGTTCATACAGATTGCGGCCGTCGAAGATCACCGGCGTCTTCAACGCGCTCTTCAAGTGCCAGAAATCCGGGCTCTTGAATTCTTTCCATTCGGTCACGATGACGAGCGCGTCCGCGTCCGTCAGCGCATCCTGTTGCGTGTTCACGAGATGCAGGCGCTGGAAGTCGTCGGGGCGATCCGCGAGATCGAGCGCGAACACGCGCTCTGCCTCGTCGCGCGCGACGGGATCGTAGCCGCGCACCGTGGCGCCGCGCTGCAGCAGCGCCTCGATGACGCGCCGGCTCGACGCCTCGCGCATGTCGTCGGTGTTGGGCTTGAATGCGAGGCCCCACACGGCAAACGTGCGCCCGCGCAGATCCTCGCCCATGCGCTTCACGATCTTGTTGACGAGCACTTCCTTCTGATCGTTATTGACCGCTTCGACCGCCTCGAGCACGCGCAGCGTGTGGCCGTTTTCGCGCGCGGTTTGCGCGAGCGCCTGCACGTCCTTCGGGAAGCACGAGCCGCCATAGCCGCAGCCCGCATACAGGAAGTGATAGCCGATGCGCGGATCCGAGCCCATGCCCCGCCGCACCGATTCGATGTCGGCGCCGACGGTATCCGCGAGATTCGACAGATCGTTCATGAACGAGATGCGCGTCGCGAGCATCGCGTTGGCGGCGTACTTCGTGAACTCGGCCGAACGCACGTCCATGTACAGCGTGCGCTCGTGATTGCGGTTGAACGGCGTGTAGAGGCGCTTCATCTTCTCGCGCGCGAGGTTGCCCGCGCGGTCGTCGTCGATGCCGATCACGATGCGATCCGGGCGCATGAAGTCGTCCACAGCCGCGCCTTCCTTCAGGAACTCCGGATTCGACACGACCGAGAAGCCGTGCTTCTCCGACTCGCCGAGCCCGCGCGCCCGCAACTCTTCCTCGACGACGCGCTTCACTTGCAGCGCCGTGCCGACCGGCACCGTCGATTTATCGACGATCACCTTGAAGCCGTTCGAATACTTGCCGATATTGCGCGCGGCGGCGAGCACGTATTGCAGATCGGCTGAGCCGTCTTCGTCGGGCGGCGTGCCGACCGCGATGAATTGAATGTCGCCGTGCTCGACGCTCGCTTTCACGTCGGTGGAAAACTGGATGCGGCCTGCCGCGCGCGTGCGCCTCAGCATTTCCTGAAGGCCCGGCTCGTGGATCGGCACGCCGCCATTGTTGAGAATTTCGATCTTGCGCGGATCGACGTCCACGCAAAACACGTCATTGCCGATTTCGGCAAGGCACGCGCCGGTTACGAGACCGACGTAACCCGTGCCGACGATGGTCACTTTCATACGCTTTCCGGTTGTTCCTGAAATGCCGGTGGCAGAAGCGGCGCATTCGCGCGCCGCCCGATGTCATGCTCGCCGCGCTGGCTCAGGCCGAGCTCGTGATCGGCTCGACGCGACGCGGCGCGTACGTCTCCCAGCCGCTGCAGCCGGGGCATTGCCAATAGAATAGACGCGCACGGAACCCGCAAGTTTGACACGTATAACGCGGCAGATTCTTAGTGCGCTGTTTCACCAGATTACGCATCAGTTCGAGCTCGCCGCGGCGCGGCTCGTCGGCCGTCGCTTCCTGCGCCTCGAGCAGACGCGTCATGCCCGCGAGATTCGGCGCGCTTTGCATCTGCTTGCGTGCCAGCTCGTGCGCGGCTTCGAGACCGCGCAACTCTTGAACGTGCTTGTAGGCGACATCGAGCAGATCGTTCGACGGATAGCGCGTCGCGTAATCGATCAGCAGATCGACGCCCTCTTCCTTGCGCCCGAGCGCGGCGTACGCCTTCATCAGCTTCTCGGCGACGAGCGGCAGATACGCCTCGTTCTGCTCCTCGACGCGCTTCCAGTGCGCGATCGCGATATCGACGTTGCCGGCGGCCGCTTCGACATCGCCTGCCAGGATGGTCGCGCGCACGTTGTCCGGGTTCGATGCCAGCGCGAGCTTCAGTTCGGCGCGCGCACCATCTGGATTCTTGCGCTGAAGCGCTTCCTGCGCCAGCTCGCAGTGGAAATGCGCGATTTCCATATGCAGCGAGGGCGCGCCCATCTTTTCGATCTGCTCGGCCGTCGCGATCGATTTCGGCCAGTCCTTTTCGATCTCGTAGATGGTCAGCAGCGCGCGCTGCGCGCCGAGCGAATATTCGCCGGCGTTGAGCGACTTGAACGTTTCCTCGGCGCGATCGAGCAGGCCCGCCTTCAGGAAATCCTGTCCGAGTTCGTAGAGCGCGTGATCGCGTTCCGCGACCGGCAAATCGGCGCGACTCAACAGATTCTGATGCACGCGAATCGCGCGATCGGTCTCTCCGCGACGGCGAAACAGATTGCCGAGCGCGAAATGCAGTTCGATCGTTTCGGGATCGAGCTTGGCGACTTCGATGAACGCATCGATCGCCTTGTCGTGTTGCTCGTTGAGCAGAAAGTTGAGGCCGCGAAAATACGAGCGCGGCAGATTCGCATTTTCGGACAACAGCGCTTTCAAGTCATAGCGGGACGCCATCCACCCCAGCGCGAAAGCGACGGGGATGACAAGCAGCCACCAGAAGTCTAGATCCATGCGATTAGTCGTTGAGTGTCAGATGTCTGCGCGAAAGGTCAGATGAGCGGCGGCATCGGCGGTTCTTCCTTCACCACCGGCGTCTCGCGAGCGACGCGCAGCTCGCGCTTCAGACGCCCGTTCTCCATGCGCAGACGCACCCTGGCCGGCACAGCCGACACGAGCCCCGCGAGCAATCCCACCACGAAAAACGCGAGGCCGATCAGAATAAGCGGCGCCTGCCACGCGTAGCCCGCGAGAAAGTTCAGCGTCGCGGGCTGGGTATTGGCGAGCGCCAGCACCAGCAACAGCACGAATACCAGAACGCGGATCAGCCAGACGATGAATTTCATGTAGGGTCTCGCAAGAGCGGTTGCACCAGACGGCCCTTCCGTTTCGGCCGGGCCTGCGCGGTTGAACACCCAGGTCAAAGTGACCGGTATTGTAATTGATGCTCCCGGGCGCCGGCAGTCGCCCGCTCGACGCATGAATTTTTAGCAAACAACGCACCCGTCGCGCTGGATCGCTGCTATCGAAACGCCGCGCATAAAAAAAGCACCCCGAAGGGTGCTTTTCTGGTCGATTGCCTCGCAGGCCGACGCCGCGAACCGAAAATCCTGAAGGATCATCAGTCAGGATGCGTGCCGATCAGAGATCGTCGGCATCGTCGTCATTCGAAGCTTTCAGCGGCTCGCCCGCGCGGCCGTCGACGCGTTCGCGCAACTCCTTGCCCGGCTTGAAGTGCGGCACGAATTTCTCCGGCACCAGCACCTTTTCACCCGACTTGGGATTGCGCCCGACGCGCGACGGACGACGATTGAGCCCGAAGCTGCCGAAGCCGCGAATCTCGATGCGATGACCGTTGGCCAGAGCCTCCGACATCGCATCCAGCATCGTCTTCACCGCGAAATCCGCATCCTTGAGGACAAGTTGCGGAAATCGCGACGCCAACTGGGCGACCAATTCCGATTTGGTCATTCTGCAGCTGTGCCGTTAAGGGCTTAGCTGTTCTGGCCGTCGAGCTTGGCCTTGAGCAGCGCGCCGAGGTTGGTCGTGCCGGTCGCGGCGGCGTTCGAGTCGCCCTGCAGGCTGCGCATGGCTTCCTGCTGTTCGGCCGAATCCTTCGCCTTGATCGACAGGTTGATGCCACGCGACTTGCGATCGATGTTGATGATCATCGCGTTGACCTTCTCGCCTTCCTTCAGCACGTTGCGCGCATCTTCCACGCGGTCTTGCGCGATTTCCGAAGCACGCAGGTAGCCTTCGACTTCGCCGGACAGCGTGATGACCGCACCCTTCGGATCGACCGACTTCACAACGCCGTCGACGATAGCGCCCTTGTCGTTGATCGCCACGAAGTTGCTGAACGGATCGCCTTCGAGCTGCTTGATGCCGAGCGAGATGCGTTCCTTGTCGACGTCGATGCCCAGAACCACGGCTTCGACTTCGTCGCCCTTCTTGTACTTGCGAACGGCTTCTTCGCCGGTTTCCGACCACGACAGATCCGACAGGTGAACCAGACCGTCGATGCCGCCAGGCAGACCAATGAACACGCCGAAGTCGGTGATCGACTTGATGGCGCCGCTGATCTTGTCGCCCTTCTTGAAGTTGCGGCTGAAGTCATCCCACGGATTCGGCTTGCACTGCTTCATGCCGAGGGAGATACGGCGGCGGTCTTCGTCGATTTCGAGAACCATGACTTCGACTTCGTCGCCCAGTTGAACAACCTTCGACGGAGCAACGTTCTTGTTGGTCCAGTCCATTTCCGACACGTGGACGAGGCCTTCGATGCCCGATTCCACTTCGACGAATGCGCCGTAGTCGGTGATGTTCGTGACCTTGCCGAACAGGCGCGTGCCCGACGGGTAACGGCGCGAGATGCCTTCCCACGGATCGTCGCCCAGTTGCTTGATGCCGAGCGAAACGCGGTTCTTCTCTTGGTCGAACTTGAGGATCTTGGCGGTGACTTCCTGGCCAACCGACAGGACTTCCGACGGGTGACGCACGCGGCGCCATGCGATGTCGGTGATGTGCAGCAGGCCGTCGATGCCGCCGAGGTCCACGAACGCGCCGTAGTCGGTGATGTTCTTGACCACGCCTTCGACGATCGCGCCTTCCTTCAGCGTCTCGAGCAGCTTCGCGCGCTCTTCGCCCTGCGTCGCTTCGATGACCGCGCGGCGCGACAGCACCACGTTGTTACGCTTGCGATCGAGCTTGATGACGCGGAATTCGAGCGTCTTGCCTTCGTACGGCGTCGTGTCCTTGACCGGACGCGTGTCGACGAGCGAACCCGGCAGGAACGCGCGGATGCCGTTGACCATCACGGTCATGCCGCCCTTGACCTTGCCGGTGATCGTGCCGGTCACGAGTTCGTTGTTGTCCAGCGCCTTTTCCAGCGACAGCCACGAAGCGAGGCGCTTCGCCTTGTCGCGCGACAGGATGGTGTCGCCATAGCCGTTTTCCAGCGCGTCGATCGCGACGGAAACGAAGTCGCCCGCCTGCACTTCCACTTCACCCGCGTCGTTCAGGAATTCTTCGAGCGGAATATAGGCTTCGGACTTGAGACCAGCGTTGACGACCACGAAGTTGTGGTCGACACGCACGACTTCGGCGGAGATCACTTCGCCGGCGCGCATGTCCTGCTTGGTCAGCGACTCTTCGAACAGAGCCGCAAAGGATTCGGTATTCGGGGTGGAGGTTTGCAGGTCGGACATAAAAATCGATATTTGCACGGCCTTTGCGCGGTGATTCAGAATGAACCGGCGGGTTTTACCCAGATGCGCAACGCCATACGGGGTTAAATGGTTTAACACACGCCCTGCCTCCCGGCAGAGCACCTTACTTCTACTGCACTACACGAATCTCGCTGAACCAGCCGATGATCTGCTCGACCGCTTGATCGATCGACAAACCGGAGGTGTCCAGCGTCTTCGCATCCGCCGCGGGCTTGAGCGGCGCGGCGCTCCGGTTCATGTCCCGGGCATCGCGTGCGCGCAAATCTCGCAGCAAGTCATCCATATTAGCAGAAAAACCTTTTTGCATCAATTGCTTATACCGCCGCGCCGCGCGCGCCTCGACGCTTGCAGTCAGGAACACCTTCAGCGTGGCGTCGGGGAAGATGACCGTGCCCATGTCGCGGCCGTCGGCGACGAGGCCGGGGCGCTTGCGAAAAGCCCGCTGGCGCGCGACGAGCGCCTGGCGCACTTCGGGATGCACGGCGATGGCGGAGGCGCGGTTGCCGACTTCTTCCTGCCGGATTTCGCCCGAGACATCGGCGCCATCGAGCTGCGCGCAACCTTCGCGGAACGTGATATGGAGCGCCTCGACCAGTTTTGCAAGGCCGGGGGCGTCGTCCTTGTCCACTTCGTAGCGGATGCTCGCGAGCGCCGCGAGCCGGTAGAGCGCGCCGCTGTCGAGCAGGTGGAAGCCGAGCGTCGCCGCGACGATCGCCGCGACCGTGCCCTTGCCCGACGCCGTCGGCCCGTCGATGGTAATCACTGGTGTTGGGTCGAAAGGACGGGTCGGTTTCATTGAGTCTGGCCGTTCTGGCCCGTTATTACGGTCATGGAAGTCGAAGTCATCGCGTTTCACGGTACAGCGCTCCCGTTACGCTTTCACGAGCGTCGAGAAGCGGTCGAAGTAGTCCGGAAAGGTTTTAGCCACACATTTGGGATCGTTGATGCGGACCGGCACGCCGCCGAGGCTCACGAGCGAAAAGCACATCGCCATGCGGTGATCGTCGTAGGTGTCGATCGCGGCGTTCGGCGTCAGTTTCGCCGGCGGCGTGACGACGAGATAATCCGCACCCTCTTCCACGGTCGCGCCGACCTTGCGCAACTCGTTCGCCATCGCGGCGATGCGATCCGTTTCCTTCACGCGCCAGCTCGCGATATTGCGCAGCGTCGTCGTGCCGCTGGCGAAGAGCGCGGCCACGGCGATCGTCATCGCGGCGTCGGGAATCAGGTTGAAATCCATGTCGATGGGCGCGAGCCTGCCATCGTCCGATTCGACGCCGCGCACTTCGATCCAGTCCTCGCCCATCATCACGTTCGCGCCCATGCGGTTCAGCGCGTCCGCGAAGCCGACATCGCCCTGAATGCTCGAACGACCGACGCCCTCCACGCGCACCGGTCCATGCCCGATCGCGCCCGCCGCCAGGAAATACGAGGCCGACGACGCATCGCCTTCCACCATGATCGCGCCCGGCGACTTGTAGCTCACGCCGGCGGGAACGGTGAAGCGCGCCCAGCCGTCGCGCTCGACCGTCACGCCGAAGCGCTCCATCAAACGAATCGTGATTTCGATGTACGGCTTCGAAATGAGTTCGCCTTCGATCTCGATCGTAACGGGACCGTTACGGCCTTCCACGACCGGCAGGCTCATCAGGAGCGCGGTGAGAAACTGGCTCGACACGTCGCCGCGCACGCGGATCGGCTTGTCGATGGCGATCTTCGCGGCGTGGATCCTGAGCGGCGGGAAGCCATCGTTGAGCTCGTAATCGATCGCAGCGCCGATCTGGCGCAGCCCGTCGACGAGATCGCCGATCGGCCGCTCGTGCATGCGCGGCACGCCGTGCACACGATATTCGCCGCCGTTCACGGCCAGCGCCGCGGTCAGCGGACGCACCGCCGTACCCGCGTTGCCGAGAAACAGCTCCGCCGATTTCGACGGAAACGCGCCGCCCGTCCCGCCGACGATCACGCGCTCGCCGTCCTCGCGCACGGCGACGCCCAGGTTCCGGAGCGCGGCGAGCATCACGCGCGTGTCGTCGGAATCGAGCAGATTCGTGATCGACGTTTCGCCGTGCGCAAGCGCCGCGAGCAGCAGCACGCGGTTCGAAATGCTCTTCGAGCCGGGCAGGCGCACGGTGCCGGACGCGCGGGAAAAAGGTCCGAGATCGAGATGTTCCATGTTGTTTCCTTGTTTCGCGGCTTACTTGGCGGCGATGTCGTTCGAAGGCTTGATGCCGCCGCGTTCCTGCCATTCTTTCCGGGCGACGCGCGAACGCGCGAACGCCGCTTCGAGCGCCGCGCCGTCCGATGCGTCGATCGCCGCGCGAAAACGCGCGAGCACCGCGGTGTAATCGTCGAGCTCGGCGAGCAGCGCGGCGCGGTTCGCGAGACAGATATCGCGCCACATTTCGGGACTCGACGCCGCGATGCGCGTGAAATCGCGAAAGCCGCCTGCGGCGAACGAGAATTTCAGATCGGCATCGGGCGTGTCGAGAATCTGATCGACGAGCGCGAACGAGAGCACGTGCGGCAAATGACTCACCGACGCGAACACGCGATCGTGCTGCGCCTCGCTCATCTGACGCACGCACGCGCCGCTCGCGCGCCACATCGACGCGATGCGTTCGACGCCATCCGCCGCATTTTCCGGCAGCGGACACAGCACGACATTGCGATCGACGTACAGATCGGGCAATGCCGCATCGACGCCGCTCGACTCGCGCCCGGCGATCGGATGTCCCGGCACGAACTGCGCGACGCGCGCACCGAGCGCGCGCTTCGCCGCCGCGACGACATCGGTTTTCGTGCTGCCGGCGTCGGTGACGATGGTTCGCGCGTCGAGAAACGGCGCGATGCGCGCGAGCAGCGGCTCGGTCTGCGCGACGGGCGCGGCGAGCAGCACCACGTCGGCGCCTTCGAGCACCTTGACGAGCGCGGCGTCGTCGTCGAGCGCGGCGGCTTCGTCGATCACGCCGAGTTCGATGGCGCGCTCGACCGACGCACGCGACCGACCCACGCCGACGACGCGACCTTCGAGCCCCGCGCGCTCACGCAACGCGCGCGCGAGCGATCCGCCGATCAGGCCGACGCCGAAGATAACCAGTTTATTGAAAGAGAACATCGATGCAGCCTGAAGCTGAAAACGAAGCGGCCGCTCAACGCGCCCGCGGATACGAACCGAGAATCTTCAGGAACGCGGACTTGCGCCCGAGTTCGTCGAGCGCGGCCGCAACCGCGGCATCGTCGCGATGGCCTTCGATATCGATATAAAAGTAGTACTCCCACGCGCCCGAACGCGCGGGACGCGACTCGAAGCGCGTCATCGAAACGCCGTGTTTCGCGAGCGGCTCGAGCAGCTTGAAGACCGCGCCGGATTCGTTCTTCACCGTGACGATGAGCGACGTCTGATCGTGGCCGCTCGAATCCGTCGGCTGCTTGCCGACGATCACGAATCGCGTGCGATTGTGCGGATCGTCCTGAATCATCGAGAACACGACGCCGAGGCCGTAATGCGTCGCGGCGCGATCGCCGGCGATGGCCGCGACCGTCGGATCTTCGACCGCCATGCGCGCGGCTTCCGCGTTGCTCGACACCGCTTGCCGTTCCAGATGCGGCGCGTTCGCGGACAGCCAGCGCTGGCACTGCGCGAGCGCCTGCGGATGCGCGCATACGCGCTTCACGCCGTCGAGCGTGCCGGACGCGGTCAGCAGATTGTGATGGATCGGCAACGCGAGTTCGCCGCCGATCAAGAGCGACGTCTGCAGCAGCAGATCCAGCGTGCGCGACACCGCGCCTTCTGCCGAATTCTCGACCGGCACGACGCCGTACTGCGCCGCGCCCGCCTCGACGGCGCGGAACACTTCGTCGATCGACGGGCACGGCACGCCCTGAATCGAATGCCCGAAGTATTCGAACATCGCCTGTTCGCTATAGGTGCCGACCGGGCCGAGGAACGCAGCGCTGATCGTCTGTTCGAGCGCGCGGCTCGCGGCCATGATCTCGCGCCAGATCGACGCGATGTGCTCGTCGGCGAGCGGCCCGTCGCTCATTTCCTGCAGGCGCGCGATGACCTGCATCTCGCGCTCCGGACGAAACACGGGCGCATTGAAATGCTTCTTCACTTCGCCGACTTCGAGCGCGACGGAAGCGCGCTGATTCAGCAGCGCGATGAGTTGCGCGTCGAGCGCATCGATGCGCTCACGCAGCGGTTTGAGTCTTGTATTGAGATCGTCGTCCATGCGGTGCTTGATGTTTGAAGCCAGGTTTAAGCGCTTTCGCGCTCGAATTCCTTCATGTAATCGACGAGCGCTTTCACGCCCTCGATCGGCACCGCGTTGTAGATCGATGCCCGCATGCCGCCGACGGACTTGTGGCCCTTCAGTTGCAACAGCCCGCGCACCTTCGCGCCGGCCAGGAAATCGGTGTTGCGCGATTCGTCGGCGAGGAAGAACGGCACGTTCATGCGCGACCGGTTCGGGCGCTCGACCTTGTTGACGTAGAAATCGCTCGAATCGATGGTGTCGTACAGCAGCTTCGCCTTTTCGACGTTGCGCGCTTCGATCGCCGTGAGGCCGCCCTGCTTCTTCAGCCACTTGAACACGAGACCGGCGATGTAGATCGCATACGTGGGCGGCGTGTTGTACATCGAGTTGTTCTCGGCGACGGTCTTCCACTCGAACGCCGAAGGACAGATGGACAGCGCGCGGTCGAGCAGGTCTTCGCGCACGATCACGACGGTCACGCCCGCCATGCCGATGTTCTTCTGCGCGCCGCCGAAGAGCACGCCGAACTTCGCGATGTCCATCGGGCGCGAGAGGATGTGCGAGGACGCGTCGGCGACGAGCGGGATGTCGCCCAGATCGGGAATCTCGAAGGCTTCGACGCCGTCGATGGTTTCGTTGCTGCACAGATGCACGTAGGCCGGATCGTCCGACAGCTTCCATTCGCTGAAAGCCGGCACGCGCGTGAAGCCTTCTTCGGTCTTGCCGCTCGCCGCGAGATGCGGCGTGCCGTACTTCTGCGCTTCCTTGAACGATTTCGTCGACCATGAACCGGTGACGACGAAGTCGGCGGTTTGCCGCTTGCCGAGCAGATTCATCGGCACGATGGCGTTTTCGCCGATGCCGCCGCCCTGCAGAAACAGAATGCGATGCGACGCCGGCACGTCCAACAGTTCACGCAGATCGGTGAGCGCGGCCTCGTGGATCGACATGAACTCCGCGCCGCGGTGACTCATTTCCATCACGCTCATGCCGCTGCCTTGCCAGTCGAGCATTTCATCGGCTGCCTGCTTCAGGACTTCTTCTGGCATGGCGGCTGGGCCGGCGGAGAAATTGAACACGCGCATCTGGAGATCCCGGAAATCCGATTCGGCAGGCGCGAATTGCGCGGCAAATGCAGCGAAGACCGCGCAATCACCGTTTTCGCGCCCGAAAAAGAAATGGCTGCTTGCGCTCGCGCGCAAACAGCCATTATCGCACTGTCCTGAAAACCCGCCAATGCACGGGGCGGTGAGCCCCGCCGGCGGATTCCCGTCAGGCCGACGTCATCGAGCTTACTTGGCGCTCGGCTTGACGCTCGCCACTTCCTGATCGGCTTGCGTGCGCGTTGCCTTGATGGCTTGCGGCATGTACTTCTGCATCAGGCCATTCACGACGTCGCGGCCAACCTGGTCCTGAACCTGGATGAACTTGCGGCCAGTCGTGCTCTTGTAGAAGTTGGTCAGATCCTTGATCTCGTCCGTCGAGTAGTACTTGGCGTATGCGTCGTACTGAGCTTGCATCGCGTCCTTGCGGAAGGCGTCGGTGGCGAAAACCTGGCCGGCGGAGTCGACCAGCTTCGGCACTGCGTTCTTCTGCAGCGTCGGAACGGCGGCTTGCTTCTGCTTGTCGTTCATCGTCTTGTTCTCGGACAGCGCGTCCGAGAGGATCGCCGGCACGAGTTGCTTCGATTGCATCTGCGCGCTGTTACCGATCGCACCGACCAGCTTCTGCGCGTCGATCGCGTCGAGCAGGTCCTTGATCGCGGCTTGCTTGGCCGGATCAACCGGTGCTGCTGCGGCTGCCGGTGCGGCCGTTTGCGCGGGCGCCTGATTCTGAAGCGACTGAGCCATCGCGAAGGTCGGCACGAAAGCGGCCAGCAACATCCACTGCTTGAAACGTCCTTGCATTATTACTCCCTGTAAAAAATATCCAGTTCAGCACTGGCGACGAGCGTTGCCTGTCGTTTCGACGCCGGCAACCCGCTCATGTCACGTCGCGCAGCTTAACCAATCCGAGCTTTCAAAAGCGATAACGAGAGCGTTGAGACACAAAAAATATCAGGCGTTTTCTTCGCCTTCACCATTTTCCGCGTCACCCGGTTTCGCTGCAGAATCTTCCGAACCGGCGTCTGCCTCGAGTTCGGCCTCGGCTTCCGCTTCGGCGATATGCTGCAGTCCCGACAACTTCGTACCCTCGTCAAGGCTGATGAGTGTAACACCTTGAGTTGCACGGCCCATTTCGCGGATTTCCGAAACTCGCGTGCGAATAAGCACGCCCGCGGTCGTGATCAGCATGATCTCGCTCTCCGGCTCGACGAGCGTCGCCGCGACGACGCGGCCGTTACGCTCCGACGTCTGGATCGCGATCATACCCTTCGTGCCGCGGCCATGACGCGTGTACTCGTTGATCGGGGTGCGCTTGCCGTACCCGTTCTCGGTCGCCGTCAGCACCGACTGATTCTCGCCGCCCGCAACGAGCATCGCGATGACCTGCTGCCCGTCTTCGAGCTGCATGCCGCGCACGCCGCGCGCCTCGCGGCCCATCGCGCGCACGTCGTTCTCGTCGAAGCGCACGGCCTTGCCCGCGTCGGAAAACAGCATGACGTCGTGCTGGCCGTCGGTGATGGCGGCGCCGATGAGGTAATCGCCCTCGTCGAGACCCACCGCGATGATGCCCTTCTTCATCGGACGGCTGAACGCTTCGAGCGGCGTCTTCTTGACCGTGCCGAGCGCGGTCGTCATGAACACGTACTTGTCGACCGAGAATTCCTTGACTGGCAGGACGACGTTGATCTTCTCGCCATCCTGCAGCGGGAACATGTTGACGATCGGACGGCCGCGCGAGTTGCGCGAGCCCTGCGGCACTTCATAGACCTTGATCCAGTACACGCGGCCGCGATTCGAGAAGCACAACATGTGATCGTGCGTGTTCGCGATGAAGAGCGTGTCGATCCAGTCGTCTTCCTTCATCTGCGTCGCCTGCTTGCCGCGACCGCCGCGCTTCTGCGCGCGATATTCGGAAAGCGGCTGCGACTTCACATAACCGGAATGCGACATGGTGACGACCATGTCCGTCGGCGTGATGAGGTCTTCGGTGTTGAGCTCGGTCGCGTTCATCTCGATACGAGAACGGCGGTCGTCGCCGAACTCGGCGCGAATCTGGCCCAGCTCCTCGACGATGATCTGGCGAATCCGCTCCGGCCGCGCGAGGATGTCGAGCAGCTCGGCGATCTGCGCCATCACTTCGCGATACTCGCCGACGATCTTGTCCTGCTCCAGACCCGTCAGGCGCTGCAGACGCATCTGCAGAATTTCCTGCGCCTGAACGTCCGACAATTTATACAGACCGTCTTCCTGCAGGCCGTATGCCGGATTCAGCCCTTCCGGACGATACGCCGCGCGGCCGCCCGAAGCCTCGGTCTCGGTGCGCGTGAGCATTTCGCGCACGAGCGACGAATCCCACGGACGCGCCATCAGTTCCTGCTTCGCGATAGGCGGCGTCGGCGCGGCCTTGATGATCGCGATGAATTCGTCGATGTTAGCGAGCGCGACAGCGAGACCTTCGAGCACGTGCCCGCGATCGCGGGCCTTGCGCAGTTCGTATACAGTGCGCCGCGTCAGCACTTCCCGTCGATGCGACAGGAAGCACTCGAGCATCTCCTTCAGGTTCAGGAGCTTCGGCTGGCCGTCGACGAGCGCGACCAGGTTCATGCCGAACGTGTCCTGCAGCTGAGTCTGCTTGTACAGGTTGTTCAGAATGACTTCCGGCACTTCCCCGCGCTTCAGCTCGATCACGACGCGCATGCCCGACTTGTCGGATTCGTCGCGAATATCGGAAATGCCTTCCAGCTTCTTCTCGTTGACGAGTTCGGCGATGCGCTCGAGCAGCGTGCGCTTGTTCACCTGATACGGAATTTCGTCGACGATGATGGCCATGCGCTGGCCGCGGTCGATCTCTTCGAAGTGCGTGGCCGCGCGCATCACGACGCGCCCGCGCCCCGTGCGATAACCGTCGCGCACGCCCGCCACGCCGTAGATGATGCCGGCGGTCGGGAAGTCCGGCGCCGGCACGATCTCGATGAGTTCGTCGACGGTGGCCTCGGGCGTATTCAGCAGATGCAGGCAGGCGTCGACGATTTCGCGCAGGTTGTGCGGCGGAATGTTGGTCGCCATGCCGACCGCGATGCCGGCCGAGCCATTGATCAGCAGATTGGGAATGCGCGCCGGCAGAACGAGCGGCTCGTTTTCGCTGCCGTCGTAGTTCGGCCCGAAGTCGACCGTTTCCTTGTCGATGTCGGCCAGAAGCTCGTGGCCGATCTTCGCCATGCGGATTTCGGTGTAACGCATCGCCGCGGCGTTGTCGCCGTCGACCGAACCGAAGTTGCCCTGGCCATCGACCAGCATGTAGCGCAGCGAGAACGGCTGCGCCATCCGAACGATCGTCTCATAGACGGACGCGTCGCCGTGAGGATGGTACTTACCGATGACGTCACCGACGATACGCGCCGACTTCTTGTACGCGCGATTCCAGTCGTTGTTCAGCTCGTGCATCGAGTAGAGCGCCCGACGATGCACCGGCTTCAAGCCATCGCGTACATCGGGAAGCGCCCGCCCGACGATCACGCTCATCGCGTAATCGAGATACGAGCGGCGCATTTCCTCCTCGAGGGAGATTGGCAGAGTCTCTTTGGCGAATTGATCCATTATCCGTGTCTTGAACTATGCAGCGGCGACACGGCAGCGCGCGACGATTTCGCGAATCTCGCCCGTCAGCCGCACGACATGAGGCTGCCGCGGGGCGTAGCCGGCGTACGCTGCGCGCCCCCATATGCGGCGCACGCCTCTGAGCGCTGCGTACGGTGCATATGCTGCGCATGTCATATTTATGCGTGCGAACGCAGCGCATCAGGAGATTCTACCATGCGCGACATTGGCGCCCTGACGACTGCTGTATACATACAGTGTGTTGCGCGCGTCCAGCCAGAATGTGCACGCCGAGTTCGCATTGCGCAACGTCGTACCAATTACTTACAAAAACCGGGGAACGATTTCCGTCCTTTCGTCACTTCGGCGGGCTATCATGCCGCCTCGTCTTTTTGCTGATCGATAAAGTACCCGCGATAAAAACACGCAGGAAATGGCATTCAGGCACGCAATATGCGCGGATTTTGCGCCTTCTCCGGGCCTGACCGTCTCCTGTCCCCTTCTTGTTGCGCATGCACCACATAAGGTTGCGGGCGTGCAGCGTGCGGGGATATTTTTATCGTTGCAAGGGAACGATATGGCAAAATGCCAACGCACAAACTTAGACACTGCTCGAAGTCTATACAGCGCGTTTTGTTCCGTAGGGAATGTTATACTTCGAGCAATGTATGACTTGTCTTCGTCTACAGGCTCGCAGTAAACCTGCGGTAATCTCAATTTCGAGAGGAGAAATATGAATAAACTTTCAAAGCTCGCGTTCATTGCAGCTACCGCAGTTATGGCTGCATCGGCCTCGGCACAGTCGGTGCCGGCCTCGCGACAAGCCGTGAATGACAACTGGGTGAACGGTACGGGCGAGTATGTGTGGATGAACGGCACGAACGAACTGTGCTGGCGCGACGCATTCTGGACGCCGGCTACGGCAAACGCGAAGTGCGACGGCGCGCTGGTCGCGCAAGTTGCACCGCCGCCGACGCCGGTCGCTCCGCCGCCGCCTGCTATCACGACGCAGAAGATCACGTATCAAGCCGACGCCCTGTTCGACTTCGACAAGGCTGTTCTGAAGCCGGCTGGCAAGACGGCGCTTGACGACCTGGCATCGAAGATCGGCGCGCTGAACCTCGAAGTCGTGGTTGCAACGGGTTACACCGACCGCATCGGTTCGGACAAGTACAACGATCGTCTGTCGCTGCGCCGTGCGCAAGCTGTGAAGGCTTACCTGGTCAGCAAGGGCATCGAAGCCAACCGTATCTACACGGAAGGCAAGGGCAAGCGCGACCCGGTCACGAAGGGTAGCTGCCAACAGAAGAATCGCAAGCAACTCATCGCTTGCCTCGCACCGGATCGTCGCGTGGAAGTCGAAGTTGTCGGCACGACGCGTCAGCCGCAGCAGTAATAGCGAGCAGGATTGCCGCAGATCAAACCCCCGCCTCGGCGGGGGTTTTTTTATGCCCGAAGCGTTTCGCGCATTCGTTTAATGGGCCGCCGATTCAGGTAGGCTTCGGCTATGCCGCGTTTTGCCCGCCCATTGCGTCGCCTATATACTCGGTCCTAATCGATTCACGACTCAAACAAGGCACTCCCGAACATGACCAACGTCGATCCCCACGAACTGCAGAAATTCAGCGAGCTCGCGCATCGCTGGTGGGACCCGAACGCCGAGTTCAAGCCGCTGCATGAACTGAACCCGGTTCGGCTCGACTGGATCGACGCGCACGCGCATCTAATGAGCAAACGCGTTCTCGACATCGGCTGCGGCGGCGGCATTTTGTCCGAGTCGATGGCCACGCGCGGCGCGAACGTCAAAGGCATCGACTTGTCGTCGAGCGCGCTCGGCGTCGCGGATCTGCACAGTCTCGAAAGCGGCGTCGAGGTCGCGTACGAAGAAATCTCGGCGGAAGCGCTCGCCGCGCGCGAACCGGGCTCATACGACGTCGTCACCTGCATGGAGATGCTCGAGCACGTTCCGAATCCCGCGGGCACCGTTGCCGCTTGCGCCGCGCTCGTGAAGCCGGGCGGCTGGGTATTCTTCTCCACGTTGAACCGGAACGCGAAGGCGTATTTGTTCGCCGTCATCGGCGCGGAATACATCGCGCGCATGCTGCCGCGCGGCACGCACGATTACGCGCGCTTCATCAAACCGTCGGAGCTCGCCACGTTCGCGCGCGCCGCCTCGCTCTTGCCCGTCGATATCAAGGGCATCACGTATCGGCCGATCTCCAGGCACTTCGGCCTGTCGAACGACACGAGCATCAACTACATGATGGCTTGCCGCCGCGAAGCCTGACGCCATGACCAACGACGATCCCTTGTCTACGGGCACCATCGATACCACGCCCCTTCCGGAAGACACGAATCCCCTGCCCCAGCGCCTTGCCGAAGGCGATGGCCTCGGGCTGTGCCAGGCCGTGCTGTTCGACCTCGACGGCACGATCGCCGACACCGCGCCCGACCTCGTCGCCGCGGTGAACAAGATGCGGCACGATCGCGGCCTCGAAATGCGCCCGCTCGAAACGTTGCGGCCGTTCGCGTCGGGGGGCGCGCGCGGTCTGCTCGGCGGCGCGTTCGAGATCGGGCCGGAGCATCACGACTTCGCGTCGATGCGCGAGGAATTCCTCGCCAATTACGAAGCCGATTTGTGCATCGAGACGACGCTCTTTCCGGGCATCGCCGAGATACTCGATCAACTCGATGCGCGCGGCGTGCGCTGGGGCATCGTCACGAACAAGGTGACGCGGTTCGCCGCGCCGCTCGTGGCCTTGCTGGGACTCGACACGCGCGCGGGCTGCCTCGTCTGCGGCGACACGACGCCGCATTCGAAGCCGCATCCGGCACCGCTCCTGCACGCGGCCGAGCTGCTGGATGTCGCGCCGGAGCGCATCGTCTATGTCGGCGACGATTTGCGCGACGTGCAGGCCGGTTTCGCGGCTGGCATGATCACCGTGGCGGCAGCCTACGGCTATTGCGGCGACGATATTCCGCCGCGCCGCTGGCACGCCAATCACGTCGTCGATTCGCCTGAGGAGTTGCAGCATCTGCTGCGTGACATCGCCTGACTTGAAAGTCCCGCGATTCGCCTCATATGGCTTTTCGTGGGATAATTTCTCTTCCGCTTGGGGGCGACCTGGTTTCGACAGGGGTTGTGAAGCGGTCAGGGCATACCGAGGACCCGTCACCTCGTTAATCAATGGGAAAAACGTAACTGCAAACGACGATACGTTCGCACTGGCAGCCTAAGGGCTAGCCGTCCTCTCACTAATTCGCTGACGGGTTAGGGTAGCAATACCACGAGAGGTCATATACGTCAGATAAGCTTTGGTGGCGTCACGACGCCCGAGTCGAAAATCTAGTGAATCGCCGTAACGCAGCGTGTTCGTCCGCGTCGTTACGGTTAAATCAAATGACAGAACTAAGTATGTAGAACTGGTCGTAGAGCGCTTCTGGACGCGGGTTCGATTCCCGCCGCCTCCACCAAAACACCCCCGTGAAACCCGCGATCGCGCAAGCATCGCGGGTTTTTCTTTGGCCGCACGGCAGGCACAACGACAGACGAAAAAAAAGCCCCGCACGGGGGCGGGGCAAACATCCTTGAGAGACATAGCGAGGACAGAGACAACCATCGCTACGTCCGAGAGAATAGGCGGCCACGCGCTGCGTTCGTATCGGAGCGGTCCGAATGCTGTTGCTTTGTGTCAATGACCAACAGATCGGATGCCGGTTTACTCAGAAAACTCCGATTCTCGCCGTCCGAGCCTCAGCCTATTCTGAAGCTGCACTTCGGAACGTCGGAGGTTTGCGGCGGGCCAGGTGTCATTCCAAGTACCTTGGCCTCGCTCCGTGCGAGGTCTTTTTTTGCCTTAGTTCGAACCGTCCTGCGGACACTTCAGATTGCAGCCGTTCGGATCGCCGTTATCGCCACGGCGGCGCATGGCCGATTTGCCCTGCTGATATTTCGCCGACGGCGCCGACGCCGCGAACTGCATCTGCGGATGCTCGTTCAAACGGAATTGGTCCTGCAGCACGCCGCCCGGCACGCCCGGCGAGTTCTGGGCAAAAGCGACGGGAACCATATAGATCGCGCCAGCGACGAGCGCGGCGGAAGAACAAGCAAGCAACGAGAGTTTCATGGCAGTGAAGTCGACAGCAAAGCGTTAGGTTAGCTCAATTCGCCGTCGATGGCAGTTTTGCGTCCGCCCCGCTCTTTTACAGCATGTTTCCGTTTCAGCCGTGCAGGCCTTCGTCGACATCGACGAGCAAGCCGCAGTGCGCCGGATCGTAGCCCTCCAGATGAGCGACGCTCTCCGTGAAGCCGTCGCTGCGCAAAATACGCAGCACCGACGCAAGCTGCGCCTCGTCGAGCCGGGCGCGCTCGCACGCGAAGAAGTAATCCTCGTCGATGATCGGGATGAAATCGAGCGCGAAATGATGAGCGGCGGGCTGCACGCCGAAGCCGAGATCGGCCATGCCGCTCGCGACGAACGCGGCGATCGCCGAATGCGTGAGCTCGGTGGTCGCGTAGCCGTTGATTTGATCGGGATCGACGCCCACGCTACGCAACGACAGATCGAGCAGCATGCGCGTGCCCGAACCCGGCTGACGATTGACGAAGCGCACGTCGCCGCGCGCGAGATCGCGCAAGCCGGAAATCTGCTTCGGATTGCCCTTCGGCAGAAACAGCCCTTGAGTGCGGCGTGTGAGCCGGATGAGCTGATGCCTGTTCCGGTCCAGAAACGGCCGATAAATGTCCGCGCAAGTGGAACGGAATTCGCCGATCGGCAAGTGAAAGCCCGCCAGTTCGCACTCGCCGCGCGCGAGGGCGCTCACCGCTTCGGCGCTCTCGCGATATTTGATGTCGACCGGCACGCGTTGATCGCCCAGCGCGCGCACGAGCGCCGCGACCGCGTAACCGTGCGACGCGTGAATCCGCACCTGGCTGACGCCGCCCGCGAGACGCCGGTTCAGCTCGATGGCCACATCGTTCGCCACCGCCTGCAACGGCGTTTCGAGCCGCTCGCCGCACACGCGCTGCGCGCGCAACACCGATTCGCCCAGTTCGGACAGCACCGAGCCGCGACCGCGCGATTTGGTGATGAGCGCACCGCCCAGCCGCGCTTCGATTTCGCGCAACAAACCCCACGCGTGACGATAGGACAAACCCTTAGCGCTCGCGGCGTTCGCGATGCTGCCCGTCTGCGCGACGAGCTTCAAAAGCGGCACAACCGCGCTGAGACTGGTTTCCCGGCCATCCGCGTCGCGCAGGATCAGCTCCGCGCGGCATTCGACGTCCACCATATGCACTCCCCCTTCCTATTGCCAAGATATATCACGACGCCTATTGTTCTTTTACAGGCTCGGCACCCGTAATTATATCCGTCCAAATATGTACCAACAAAACATATGCCGAGTGTTGGAGGAGCCCCATGACACATCCGCAGTTTTCCGCCGCTGCATCCGCTGAAATCGTGCGTCGCCACGCAGTACAAGGCGCGACGTTGATGACCATTCTTCACGCCATCCAGGACGAAGTCGGCTATGTGCCGGAGACGGCGATCGCGCCGCTCGCACAAACGCTGTCGCTGTCGCGCGCAGAAGTTCATGGCGTCGTCACGTATTACCATCACTTCCGGTCCGCCCCGCCCGCGCGCGTGATCGTGCAGCTTTGCCGCGCGGAAGCGTGCCGCAGCATGGGCACGGAAGCGCTGAAGGATCACATCGAAGGACAAACGGGTTGCCGCTTCGACAGCGGCCATGCCGAAGAGACCGAGCTCGAATCCGTGTTCTGCCTCGGTCAATGCGCGCGCTCCCCGGCGATGACGATCAACGGCGAACTGCACGCGCGCGTGACGCCGGCGAAGTTCGACCGCCTGTATGCAGCGGCGCAGACGAAAGTCGCGGAGGTGACGGCATGACCCGCATCTATGTACCGATCGATTCCGCCGCGCTCGCGCTGGGCGCGGACGCCGTCGCCCAAGCCATCGCGAGCGAAGCGCTGAAGCGCGGCCTCGACGTCCAACTCGTGCGCAACGGCTCGCGCGGCCTCTTCTATCTCGAACCGCTCGTCGAGGTCGAGACGCCGGACGGGCGCATCGGCTATTCGAACGTCGACGTGGAAGACGTCGCCTCGCTCTTCGATGCGGGCTTCCACGAAGGCAGCGCGCATGAAAAGAACGTCGGCATCGTCGATGAGATTCCGTATCTGAAGAACCAGCAGCGTCTGACGTTCGCGCGCATCGGGATTACCGATCCGTTGTCGATCGACGATTACGTCGCGCTCGGCGGACTCCATGGCCTGCGCAACGTGCTCGACATGAACGGCGACGCCGTCTGCGCAGCGCTGCTCGATTCCGGCCTGCGCGGACGCGGCGGCGCGGCGTTCCCGGCGGGCATCAAATGGAAGACCGTGCGCGGCGCGCTGGCGGACCAGAAATACATCGTCTGCAATGCCGACGAAGGCGACTCCGGCACGTTCTCCGACCGCCTCGTCATGGAAAGCGATCCGTACATGCTGATCGAAGGCATGATCATCGCGGGCGTGGCGGTCGGCGCGACCAAGGGCTACATCTATGTGCGCAGCGAGTATCCGCATTCGATCGCGACGCTGAGCCGTGCGATCGACAAGGCGCGCGACGCGGGCTGGCTCGGCGCGAGCGTGCTCGGCACGTCGCACGAGTTCGAACTGTATGTCGCAAAGGGCGCGGGCGCGTACGTGTGCGGCGAGGAAACGGCGCTGCTCGAATCGCTCGAAGGCAAGCGCGGCATCGTGCGCGCGAAGCCGCCGGTGCCCGCGCTCACGGGTCTGTACGGCAAGCCGACGGTCATCAACAACGTCATCACGCTCGCGACGGTGCCGATCATCTTCGCGAAGGGCGCGGCCTTCTATCGCGACTTCGGCATGGGCCGTTCGCGCGGCACGCTGCCCTTCCAGATCGCCGGCAACGTGAAGCAAGGCGGACTCGTCGAACTCGCGTTCGGCGTGACGCTGCGCGAGCTGATCTATACCTACGGCGACGGCACCGCGAGCGGACGTCCCGCGCGCGCGGTGCAAGTCGGCGGTCCGCTCGGCACGTATCTGCCGGAAAGCCAGTGGGATATTCCGCTCGATTACGAGGAGTACGCGAAGGTCGGCGCGGTGGTCGGCCACGGCGGGCTCGTCGTTCACGACGACACATCGAACCTTGCCGAGCTCGCGCAATACGCGATGCACTTCTGCGCGCTCGAATCGTGCGGCAAGTGCACGCCGTGCCGCATCGGCTCGACGCGCGGCGAGGAAGTCATCGCGAAGATTCGCGAGGGCGATACGTCGGTGAAGCAGATCACGCTCTTGCGCGAACTGTGCGACACGATGGTGTCCGGCTCGCTCTGCGCGATGGGCGGCATGACGCCGTTTCCGGTGATGTCCGCGCTCGATCACTTCCCCGAAGATTTCGGCTTGCCCCGCACGCCCGCGCAGAAGGCGGCGTAAAGAAAAGGAGACAAACATGTCCAACACCATCAACGGCTGCGGCTCCGGCAACTGCGCGTGCAAGAGCGCGGCATCGGTGCAGCGCCGCGATCCGTTCGACGAAACCGACTACGGCACGCCGCTGCGTCATGCGGATGTCGACGTGACGCTGGAAATCGACGGCGAAAGCGTCACGGTTCCGGCCGGCACGTCCGTGATGCGCGCCGCGATCGAAGCCGGCGTCAACGTGCCGAAGCTCTGCGCCACCGATTCGCTCGAACCGTGGGGTTCGTGCCGCCTGTGCCTCGTCGAGATCGAAGGCAAGCGCGGCTATCCGGCATCGTGCACGACGCCCGTCGAAGCGGGCATGAAAGTACGCACGCAAAGCGACAAGCTGCAATCGCTGCGCAAGAACGTGATGGAGCTCTATATCTCCGATCACCCGCTCGATTGCCTCACCTGTCCCGCCAACGGCGATTGCGAGTTGCAGGACATGGCGGGCGTCGTCGGCTTGCGCGAAGTGCGCTATGGCTACGAAGGCGCAAACCATCTGAAGGACAAGAAGGACGAGTCGAACCCCTACTTCACCTACGATCCGTCGAAGTGCATCGTCTGCAATCGATGCGTGCGCGCGTGCGAGGAAACGCAAGGCACGTTCGCGTTGACCATCGCCGGACGCGGCTTCGAATCGCGCGTCGCCGCGAGCGAAAACGTGCCGTTCATGGAAAGCGAATGCGTGTCGTGCGGCGCGTGCGTCGCCGCGTGCCCGACCGCGACGCTGCAGGAAAAGAGCGTCATCATGCTCGGCCAGGCGGAGCATTCCGCCATCACGACGTGCGCGTATTGCGGCGTCGGCTGCTCGCTCAAGGCGGAGATGAAGGGCAACACCGTCGTGCGCATGACGCCGAACAAGAACGGCCAGGCGAACGAAGGCCACGCGTGCGTGAAGGGCCGCTTCGCATGGGGTTACGCGACGCACAAGGACCGCATCAAGAAGCCGATGATCCGCGCGAAGATCACCGATCCGTGGCGCGAAGTGTCGTGGGACGAAGCGCTCAACTATGCGGCGAGCGAGTTCCGCCGCATTCAGGACAAGTACGGACGCGATTCGATCGGCGGCATCACGTCGTCGCGCTGCACGAACGAAGAGACGTATCTCGTGCAGAAGCTCGTGCGGGCGGCGTTCGGCAACAACAACGTCGATACCTGCGCGCGCGTCTGCCATTCGCCGACCGGTTACGGCCTCAAGACGACGCTCGGCGAATCGGCGGGCACGCAGACGTTCGCATCGGTGGAACAGTCGGATGTGATCATCGTGATCGGCGCGAATCCGACCGACGGCCATCCCGTCTTCGGCTCGCGGCTGAAGCGCCGCGTGCGTGAAGGCGCGAAGCTGATCGTGATCGATCCGCGCCGCATCGATATCGTCGATACGCCGCACGTCAAGGCGCAGTATCACCTGCAATTGCGCCCCGGCACGAACGTCGCGATGGTCAATTCGCTCGCGCACGTGATCGTCACGGAAGGCTTGCTGAAGGACGATTTCATCGCCGAGCGCTGCGAGGAGCGCGCGTTCGGCCAATGGCGCGATTTCGTCGCGACGGAAGAGAACTCGCCCGAAGCGATGGAAAGCGTCACCGGCGTGCCCGCGAAACTGGTGCGCGAAGCCGCGCGCGTGTACGCGACGGGCGGCAACGGCGCGATCTATTACGGCCTCGGCGTCACGGAGCACGCGCAAGGCTCGACGACGGTCATGGGCATCGCGAATCTCGCGATGGCGACCGGCAATGTCGGCCGTGAAGGCGTCGGCGTGAATCCGCTGCGCGGCCAGAACAACGTGCAGGGCTCGTGCGACATGGGCTCGTTCCCGCACGAGCTGCCGGGCTATCGGCATATCGGCGATGCTGCGACGCGCTCGCTCTTCGAAGAAGCGTGGGATGTGAAGCTGCAGCCGGAACCGGGCCTGCGCATTCCGAACATGTTCGATGCCGCGATGCACGGCACCTTCATGGGCCTTTACTGCCAGGGCGAGGACATCGTTCAGTCGGATCCGAACACGCAGCACGTCGCCGATGCGCTGTCGTCGATGGAATGCATCGTCGTGCAGGACATCTTCCTGAACGAGACGGCGAAGTACGCGCACGTGCTCTTGCCCGGTTCGACCTTCCTCGAAAAGGACGGCACCTTCACCAACGCCGAGCGCCGCATCTCGCGCGTGCGCAAGGTGATGCCGCCGCTCGCGGGCTTCTCCGACTGGGAAGTGACCATCAAGCTTTCGCGCGCGCTCGGCTACGAGATGAACTACGCGAACCCGTCCGAGATCATGGACGAGATCGCGCGTCTCACGCCGACGTTCCACGGTGTCTCGTACGAACGTCTCGACGAGCTCGGCAGCATCCAGTGGCCGTGCAACGAGCGCGCGCCGGACGGCACGCCGACCATGCACATCGACGAATTCGTGCGCGGCAAGGGACGCTTCGTCATTACGAAGTTCGTCGCGACGCCGGAAAAGGTCACGCGCAAATATCCGCTGCTGCTCACGACGGGGCGCATCCTGTCGCAATACAACGTGGGCGCGCAGACGCGTCGTACCGAAAACTCGCAATGGCACGACGAGGATCGCCTGGAGATCCATCCGGTCGACGCGGAAGATCGCGGCATCAAGATGGACGACTGGGTCGGCATCGAGTCGCGCGCGGGGCAGACCGTGTTGCGCGCGAAGATCTCGGAGCGCATGCAGCCGGGCGTCGTCTATACGACGTTCCACTTCCCCGAGTCGGGCGCGAACGTCATCACGACGGATTCTTCCGACTGGGCGACGAACTGTCCGGAGTACAAGGTGACGGCGGTGCAGGTGATGCCGGTCGAGCAGCCGTCGCAATGGCAGAAGGAGTATTCGCGCTTCAACACGCAGCAGCTCGAGCTGCTCAACCTCGCCACGACTTCTTCAGGAAAATAAGCAATGGATGTCGATAACCTGATCGAGATGGCGAACCGCATCGGCGAATTCTTCGATTCGATGCCGGACCGCCCCGAAGCCGTCGATAGCGTCGCGGATCACATCCGCCGGTTCTGGGAGCCGCGCATGCGGCTCGCGATTCTCGCCGCGCTCGACAATCCGGAAGCGAGCGCGACGATGGAGCCGATCGTGCGCGAGGCGCTCAGTCTGCATCGAATAGATCTGACGCCGAAAGCTGCGACCGCCTGAAACTCCTCGAAGCCCTGCACCGCAGGGCTTTTTCAATCCTCCCGATACTCGCGTTGCGGCTGCCGCTCGATGTTCGTCTCCTGCGCGCCGAACCACGTTTCGCAGTGACGCAAGAGCGCGTGCACATCCGACGGCGCCCGCCCGCGCGCCGCGATATAGCCATCGGGACGCACGAGATAGAACGCGGGGCGCGTGCGGCCATAGTTGTCGGTGAGCGAGTTCGCGCCGTCGCCTTGCGTATCGGTGATGCGCCACACGCGCACCGCGTTCGGCAGGATCGCTTCGACGGACTGCGCGAGGCCGTCGAGATCGGGATCGCGCATCGCGTGGGCGACGGTGATCGTCGCGGGCGCGAGCGCGATATCGTCCTCGCCCGACGGATTCACCAGCAGAAACAGCGAGAAGCAGCCGGGATCGTGCAGATCGTAAAGACAGCCCACGCCCGGCAAACGCCCGAGCGGCCCGTCGACGACATGCACACGCGCATCGGGCGCGCGCTCGCCCGCGCGCGGACCGCCGTCGAGCAGACGCTCCAGCGTGAGCGGACTCTTGCGATAGTTGATCGACAGCTCGCTGACCGTGCGCCGCATCGCGTCGCGCAACGGACCGATCGCGGCGAGCGCGGGCATCACGTGATCGCGCATCAGCTTCATCGGGCCATGCTCGGCGCCGGCCATCTGCGTGAGCATGCTCGATTGGCGCAGCACGTCGCGCTCGATCGGATGCCGCTCCATGTGATAAGTGTCGAGCAGCCGCTCGGGCGCGTTGCCCGCGAGCATGCGAGCGATCTTCCAGCCGAGATTGAACGCTTCCTGAATGCCGGTGTTCATGCCCTGCGCGCCGGCGGGACTATGCACGTGCGCCGAATCGCCGGCCAGGAACACGCGCTCCACGCGAAGCTTGTCGACCATGCGGCTATTCAGATGAAAGTACGACGACCACGTCATGTTCGACAGCGCGATCTTGTGATGCACGCGCCGCTCGACGAGCGCGCGGCATTCGTCGAGCGTCGGGCCGGCTTTCGCGCCGGCCGCGTTGACCGCGCTTGCGGCAGGCGCGGGCAGATCGGCGATCAGGCGCGCGCGGTCGCCGCCCATCGGAAAGAGCGCGGCCAAGCCTTCGCCCGAAGCGAAGATGTGGAATTCGTCGTCGGGCCAGTCGGAGTCCGCATCGAGGTCGGCGAGCAGGTACGTTTGATCGAACGTCTTGCCGTCGAAACCGATGCCGAGCCGATGCCGCACGAAACTGTGCGCGCCGTCCGCGGCGATCAGATACGAAGGCCGCAGCAGCTCGTCGCGCCCGTTCGGATGGCGCAGCGTCGCGTGCAGACCGGCCGAGCCTTGCGACACATCGACCACTTCGACACCGCGCTCGATATCGACGCGACAGCCCGCCAGATGCTCGGCGAGCAGACGTTCGGTCTGCGACTGTTCGAGAAAGAGCAGATACGGATAACGCGTCTGCAGCGGATCGAAATCGAGGCGCGCGAGGCGCTGGCCGTTGGAATAGAGATTCGCGACGCGCGCGCGATGGCCGAGCTCGAGAAACGGCTTGACGACGCGATGCTGTTCGAAGAGTTCGAGCGTGCGCGCCTGAATGCCGATCGCGCGTGAATGCGGCGACGGCTCGCGCGCGCGGTCGACGAGCCTCACCGGAATGTGTGCGCGCGCGAGACTCATCGCGGCGGCGAGGCCCGTCGGACCGGCGCCGACGATGAGAACGGGCGCCACGTCCAGCTTGTCGTTCGGATTCAGCTTTGGCGCGAACATGCAGTCGGTCCTCCCTGAAACGTCACGCGCTCTAGTGTACGCCCGCGAACCGCTCGCTCAGTGGGCGTGGCCGCGCTCGCTGAGCACGCACGCCTGGCATGCCTCGCCGAACTCGACCTGCACGGTCGCGTGATGCATCGAATATTCGCTGCGCAAGGTCGTGACGACGTCCTGCACGAACGCATCGCCGGGATGGCCTTGCGGCATCACGAGATGCACGGTGAGCGCGTTTTCGGTCGTCGAGAGCGCCCAGACGTGCAGGTCGTGGACGTCGCGCACGCCGGGAAGCCCGGTCAGATATCGCTCGATGCGCGACATGTCGACCGAAGGCGGAACGGCGGCCATCGCGAGGCGCATCGCGTCGCGCCCGAGTCCCCAGGTGCCGTAGACGATCACCGACACGACGATCAGGCTCATCAGCGGATCGAGCCAGCTCGCGCCCGTGAACAGGATGATGAGGCCGCTCACCGCGACGGCGGCGGAGATCGCGGCATCGGCGGCCATGTGCAGGAACGCACCGCGCACGTTGAGGTCTTCCTTGCTGCCGTGCATGAAGAGCCACGCGGAAAAGCCGTTCACGACCATGCCGAGCGTCGCGACGATGAACACGTCGAGGCCCGCGACGGGCGCCGGGTCGAAGAGACGCTCGATCGCTTCGAGGACGATGGCGCCGCACGCGAACAGCAGGAGCGCGGCGTTGGCGAGCGACGCCAGAATCGACGAGCTGCCGAGACCGAACGTATAGCGCGCGTTCGGCCGGCGCTTGCCGAGCCACACGGCGCCCCACGCGAGCAGCAGGCCGAGCACATCGGAGAGATTGTGGCCGGCGTCGGCGAGCAGCGCGGTCGAATGCGCGAGAAAGCCGTAGATGGCCTGCACGATCACGATCAGCAGATTCAGGCCGACCGCGAGCGCGAACGTGCGGCCCTGCCCTTCCTGCGGCGCGTGATGATGGTGATGTCCATGTCCGCCGTGCCCGTGCCCGTGCCCGTGCCCGTGCTCGTGCTCGTGCCCGTCGTGATGCTCGTGTTTGTCGTGCTGATGCGTGCTCATCGGCGTGCTCGTTGTTCGGTGAGTGTCATTCGATGTCCGCGGCATCGGCCTGCGGCTCCGCGATGTGCTCTCGCAGCTCGGCGAGCATCGTGCTGATATGGCGATCCGCCGCCACGTAGAAAACCTGCTTGCCCTGGCGTTCGGCCCGCACGATTCGCGCCGCGCGCAAGAGCCGCAGATGATGGCTCACCAGCGACGCGGACAACCCGAGCAACTCCGCGATCGCCCCCACCGCGCGCTTGCGTTCGACGCATGCGAGCACGATGCGCAGGCGCGTCGGGTCGCCGAGCAGACGGAACAGATCGGCGAGCGGCACGACGCGGTCATCCGAAGTGATCGGGACGGCGGCGGAAGAATCGGAAACCGGATCGGAAGCCACGGACATCGTCAACATATGAATAGATGTTCATATGTTAAGTGCCATCGCCGCAACAAGTCAACGTCGCTTTGGCGGGGCGCTGTCCCCGGTGTGGGAAAATGCGAGGTTTGCTTTTCCGGGACAGCAGTTTCCCCGTCATGGACACCGTATTCGCCCGCGGTTTCGCGGCCCATCGCGACGGTCGCCTGACCGACGCGGAGCGCGACTATCAGGCCGCGCTCGCCGCCGAACCCCATCATGTCGACGCCTTGCACTATCTCGGCGTGCTGCGCCATCAACAGGGCCAGCACGCGGAGGCGGCCGAGCTCGTGCGCCGCGCGGTCGACCTGCGCCCGACCGATGCCGGCCTGCAGCTCAATCTCGGCAACGCGCTGAAGGCGCTCGGCCGTCTCGACGACGCGATCGAGCGCTTTCGCAACGCGCTCACGCTCGCGCCGGGCTTTCCGCTCGCGCAGTACAACCTCGGCAACGCCTACACGGCGGCCGGCCGTCACGAAGACGCCGCCGACGCGTTCGAGAAGGCGCTGCGCCTGCAGCCGAACGACGCCGCCGCGTGGAACAACTTCGGCAACTCGCTTTCCGCGCTGCAGCGCTTCAAAGACGCCGCGCAGGCGTTCAGGCGCGCGCTCGCGCTGCGTCCGCGTCATGCCGGCGCGCACAACAATCTCGGCATGGCGTTGAACGCGCTCGGCGATACCCTCGGCGCGATCGCGCACTTTCGCGCCGCGCTCGACGCCGAGCCGAACTACGTCGCCGCGCACTTCAATCTCGGCAATCTCCTCGAAACGCACGGCCATCCGGAAGACGCGCTGCCAGCGCTGCAGAAAGCCGTCGCCTTGCATCCGCATTTCGCGCCGGGCTATTTCGGGCTTGGTCACGCGCTCGCGAAGCTGGGCCGTCACGATGACGCCATCGCGCACTTCGAGCGCGCGGTCGGGCTCGATCCGAAATACGGCGTCGCCTGGCTGTGCCTCGGCAACGCGCGGCTTGCGCTCGGCGCGCATCAGGCGGCGCTGCGCGCATTCGACGAAGCGTTGCGCATCGATCCTTCGATGCCCGCCGCGCATCTGAACCGGGCGCTGGCCCTGCTCGCCATCGGCGATTACGCGCGCGGTCTCGCCGGTTACGAGTGGCGTCTGCAGACGCCCGGCAGCGAGCCGCCGCCGCGCCTGCCACGCTGGAACGGCGAACCGATGCCGGGCCGCACGCTGCTCGTGCGCGCCGAGCAGGGCTTTGGCGACACCTTGCAGTTCGCGCGTTTCGTGCCGTTCGCGGCGAAGCTCGCCGGCAAGCTGGTGCTCGAAGTGCAGCCCGCGCTCGTGCCGCTGCTCGCGCCTGCCGCGCATGCCGCGCGCGTCGAACTGAAGAGCAAGTCAGATGGCGTCCCGGTGCACGCCGACGCGTTCTGTCCGCTGTTAAGCCTGCCGCTCGCGCTCGGCATGACCGCGCTCGACGCGATCCCGGCGCGCGCGCCCTATCTCGTCGTGCCCGCCGAATACCGGCGCAAGTGGCGCGGCTCGATCGGTGGCCAGCACAAGCGCAAGATCGGCATCGCCTGGTCCGGACGGATGCAGCCGGGCGAAACGCGCTCGATCCCTGTCGCCGAGCTCGCGCCGCTGTTCGCGCTCGAAGGCATCGACTGGGTCGTGCTGCAGCCGTTCGTCACGGGCCGCGAGCGTGACTTGCTGGGCGCGCATGCGAACGCGGCATCGATTCATCTGCTGGAAAACCGGCTCGAAAACTTCGCCGATACGGGCGCGATCGTCGATCGGCTCGACGCCGTCGTCTCCGTCGATACGTCCGTCGCGCACCTCGCGGGCGCGCTCGGCAAGCCGCTCTGGGTAATGCTGCCGTTCGCCGCCGACTGGCGCTGGGGCATCGGCAGCGCCGAATGCGCGTGGTATCCGGGCGCGCGGCTCGTGCGTCAGCGCGCGCCGGGGCAATGGCGCGAAGTCATCGACGACACCGCGGCGGCGCTGGCTGCGCTTCCTGCATAAAAAATCCCTGCTTCATCCGCGGGGATTTTTTTCGACTGTTCAGCCGGATCACGCCGTCTTGTACTGATTGCGCGCCTCGGGCGACCGATACAGCACGAGCGTCGCGATCAGGCCGCACACCGCGGCAAGTCCCATCCACAGTCCGGGCGCGGCCTTGTTGCCGGTCGCGTGGATCAGATACGTCGAAATCGCGGGCGTGAAACCGCCGATGGTCGTCGCGAGGCTATAGGCCATCGAGAAGCCGGTCGTGCGTACATCGACGGGCATTACTTCGGTCAGCGCCACCACCATCGCGCCGTTGTAGCTGCCGTACAGGAACGAGAGCCACAGTTCGCACATCAGCAGACGCACGAACGACGGCTCCGCGACGAGCCATTGCACGACCGGATACGACGTCAGAATGGTGAGAATCGTAAAGACGAGCAGCACCGGGCGGCGGCCGATGCGATCCGAGACCGCGCCCATCAGCGGCAGCCAGACGAGATTCGAGATGCCGACGCATACGGTCACGACGAGCGCATCGATCGCGGAGAGCTTCAGCACTTCCTTGCCGAAGGTCGGCGTGTACGCGGTGATCATGTAGAACGACACCGTCGTCATGATGACCATGCCCATGCCGGCCAGCACGACGCCCCAGTTCTGCCCGATCGAGCGCGCGATCTCGCCCATGCTCGGACGATGCTTCCGCGCGAGGAACTCGTCTGTTTCACGCAGCGAGCGCCGCACGATGAAGAGAAACGGCACGATCAGGCAGCCGATCAAAAACGGCACGCGCCAGCCCCACGCGGTCATCTGCTCGGGCGGAAGGAGCCGGTTCATGATGACGCCGATCAGGGCGGCGAACACGACGGCGACCTGCTGGCTGCCCGACTGCCACGAACAATAGAAGCCCTTGTTGCCCCTGGTCGCGATTTCGGACAGATACACGGAGACGCCGCCCAGCTCCACGCCGGCCGAGAATCCTTGCAGCAGCCGCCCGCCTAGTACGATGACCGGCGCGAGCGCACCGATGGTCGCGTAGCCCGGCACGAGCGCGACGCACGCGGTCCCGACGGCCATTAGCCCGAGCGTGAGGATCAGGCCTTTGCGCCGGCCGTGATGATCGATATAGGCGCCGAGCACGATGGCGCCGACCGGCCGCATCAGAAAGCCCGCGCCGAAGACGGACAGCGCGAGCATCAGCGAGGCGAATTCGTTGCCGCTCGGAAAATAGGTTTTGGCGATCGCCGAGGCGTAATAGCCGTAGACCATGAAGTCATACATTTCAAGGAAGTTTCCGCTGACGACGCGAAACACCGTCTTGAACTTCGACTCGTTGGCGGGTGCTACGTGGGCTGTGGACATGAATTTCTCGAAAGAGCTGTGGGCGCACTCAGTTTTGGTTTCGGCGTGGCCGCAAGACCGTAGACGGTCGCCGTGCTCGGCCGGCCGCCACGACGGGACGACTTGTGCCATCTTTTGTAAGTGCAACGTCGACAATCTTAACGCCGCGCCGCTCGCGACTGTACACAACTTCGTGCAATATCGCCGAAATAAAGCTTAAAATACGATTACGTATGCCTAACTTTTAACTGACAGCACCTCAAAAGATGAACGCGAATATCAGGCTACGCACGGCGACCGCCGAAGACACCGCCCTCATCGCCTCGATGCACGCGTCGAGTTGGGCGTCGGCGTATCGGGGCATCCTGCCGGACGAGTATCTCGATCGCGATCTGAGCGCGGAGCGCGCCGAACACTGGATCGCGCGCATGAAGGATGTCGCGGCCGGCGCGGCGACCGTGTTCATCGCGGAGCACGAGGGCGAGCCGGTCGGCTTCATCTGTCTCGTCGAGCCGGATGCGGCGGGCAGCGTGCTCGTCGACAATCTGCACGCGCTGCCGGGACATCGCGGCCTCGGCACCGGCACCGCGATGCTCGAGGAAGCGGCGCGCTGGGCACGCGCGCGCGGGGCGCGGGAACTGTATCTTTCCGTGCTCGAACAGAACGCCGCGGCGATCGGCTTTTACGAATCGCGCGGCTGGCAACTCGCGGCGCGCGAAGCGGATCACATGGCGGGCGTCGCGCTTTTCTCTCTTCGATACGTGTATCCGCTCGACTGAGCACACGAGGATCGGCTCGGTCAATAAGCATTCCTGTCAAAAATCGACAATAGGAATCTTCTGGTCGTCGGGGACGTGACCGTTTCGTATGATCGCGGGTCGAAATTTCGGCGATTCTCGCGTCGAACCCGCGGTGCTGTCTCCATACACCACGATGGTCCGGGTGAGTTGTCGCGTTGCCCACGCCCGGGCGCATGCATGTGGAATCTTCATGTCCGAACCCTTGATCGTAGTGGAAGGCAATCTGCGTCTGCCGGCGCTGCGCGTGCTGAAGGATCCGTCCTTGAAATTCGGTTGCGAGTGGACGCCCGCGTGCGCGCGACCTGTCCAGTCGGCATCTGAAGTCGCGCTGTTCGCCGCGCGCTTCGCCACGGCTTATGTGCCGGCGCTGAGCCTGTCCGACACCAGTTCGCCCTATCGCGCCACGAGCCTGTGGGGCGTCTTCGGCAAAGAGGACATTCCCCGCGCGATGCTGCGCCTCATGCAAGGCTCGAATGCCCCCAGCAACGCCAGCGACTCGCGCACCGATCCCATCCAACTGGCGGTCAACGCTCCGAAGACCGCGCGGACCTATCGCCTGAGCGCGCCGGTCGCGACTGCGATCGCGGCGGCTTGCGGCGTGTTCATCGTATGGCTCGTGCTCGGATATCCGTCGGACTCGAAGCGCGACGCCGCACCGGCCGCGCAGAGCGAGACGCGCACGCAGCAAGCCGAGCCCGCATCGGCTCCGGCGCCGGTCGCGGCGACCGCCGTATCGACAGCCGATCAACCCGCGACGGACGCGCAGCCTTCGGTCGCGGAGCCTCCCGCCTCGCTCCCGGCCGCAACCGCCAATGACTCCGTCGCGCCAGGAATCGTGACTGCTGACAATCCGAAGTCACCTGCGGCATCGACGGCAGGACCGGAAAAGAACGGCGGTCGTGTGCGAGCCGTACTGACGCCGCGAGGGAAGCCGGCCTTTTACCGCATCCCTGCGTCGGACGCGCGCGTCGTGAAGCAGGAATCGGCGCGACCGGCGCGGGCGACGCGGGTCGAAAAAATCGCGAGCCGGTCCGCCAAGCACGGACCCGCGCGGCGCACGCGCTCGACGCCGGCCGCAACAATCGCGAGCCAGTCGAAGGCGTCGGAATCGACGAATCCGGCCACGCTCTACGCGATGCTTCAGCACTCACCGACACTCGACAGCAACGCGGCCTCGTCCGGTCGCGCATCCGCGAACAGCGCGCGCTGAAGCGCGCAATACGCATCAGAACGATCAACCATTCCCGGCCACGACGCCAACATGAAGCAACTACGTCATCATCTCCGTTACGCGACGCTCGCCCTCGCCTTGTCCCTGTGTGGTTTCCTTGCGCCTTTCGGCAGCACGTTCGCGGCGCCCGCAACGGCGGCGAAATCCGCTGCAAGCGAGCCCGCGCAACCCGCGCCCGTAGACCTCTCCGACTTGACCGCCAACTCGAACGCGCCGCGCGTCGAGGGGAACATCGCCGAGTTGCAGAGTCTCGTGCAGGCGGGAAGCCTCACCGAGTTGCGCGCCACGCGCAACGGCAGTTACGGGGCGCGGCTCTACTTCCTCGCGCAGGAAATGCTGTATTACGTCGCGCTGTCGCAGGACGCGCGCTTGTGGCGCGTCGTGAAGACACAGGACGCGGCCCGCGCGGAAACGATCTACGCGCAGTTCTCACGCAAGAGCTTCGAGCTTGCCGATGGCGAAATCCGCCGCGCGCAATTGCAGGCGCAGAAAGCGCTGCTCGATCGCGTGATAGCGAAATCGGCGGATCGCGCCAACCGTCTCACCGCCGATCTCGAACTCGCGCAGCAGCAGGATTCGCAGGTGTCGCAACGTCAGCAGCAATTGCAGGCCGAATCGGCCGTGCTGCAGACGGACAAGCTCGAAGCCGAACGCAAGCTGCGCACGCTGCAGTTGCAGGTCGAGCAGCTTCAAAAGCAGACGGAAGCCGGACTCGCGCCGGTGAGCGCGTCGCCGTCGCGTTGATCTGCGCGATACGCATCTGAAAACGAAGAAGGCCCGCTCGATCCGAGCGGGCCTTCCTGCTTGGCGACGTCGAAAACGCGTCTCGCGTCAGAAGCGTGTTTCGCGCGCGACGCGCAGAAACGTATCGAGCAGCGGCGTGCAATCGAGCAGTTCCGCGCCGCCCGCGCGATGAAACTCCGGATGCCACTGCACGCCGACGACAAACGGCGCCTTCCGGTAGCGCACCGCCTCGATGATCCCATCGGAGGCCGACACCGCCTCGATGTTCAGATCGCGCCCGATCGTCTTCACCGCCTGATGGTGGATCGAGTTGACGATCGCCTCGCGCTGGTTGGGGAACATGTTGACGAGCGTGGAGCCTTCGGGGAAGCGGATCGAATGCCTATGCTGGTCGTACTGCTCGTTGACGTGGATGCCGGCCGTGGGCACATCGGTGGCGATGTCGCCGTAAAGCGTGCCGCCGAACGCCACGTTGATGAGCTGACAGCCGCGGCACACGCCGAGCACCGGCTTGCCCGACTCGACGAACTCATGCAGCAACTCCAGTTCGTACATATCGCGCACGCGGTCGCCCGGCCATTCGGGACGCGTCGTCGCTTCTTCGTACGACTGCGGCGAGACGTCCGCGCCGCCTTGCAGCAGCAGGCCGTCGAGATGCTTCGCGTAGTCGCGCAGACGGATATTGCTCGTGTGCAGCATGCCCTGATTGCCGACCGTCGGAATCATGAACACGAGCACGTCGCGCGACATCACCCAATGCGCGATGGATTCCTCGAGATATTGCAGCGTCTTGCCGCGCAACCCTTTCGCGCCCGGCTCCGGATGAAAGATCCGCGCCGACACGCCGATGCGCAACGTGCGCTGAGTCATGCGCTGTCCCGCGCGATCGAAAATCTGCCGCGCGCGCGCCGCGATCACGCGGCCAAAGACGGACCACGCCGAATCGGATTGCTTGAGATACGCGGGTTGAGGCTGCGCGGACGTCTGCTCGGTGGCGGGCAGCGGCGGCGGATTGAGCTTGCCGAAGTCCGGCGCCTCGGTGAATTCGGGCGGCAGAACGGTGGCGCGGCCAGTCGGGGAATCGGATGACGCGGATTGCGCGTTCGCGGTGCTGGCGGCTTCCGCATCGGTCGCGGCCTCGAAGTTTTCGGCGAGGCTCGCACGCGGTTTCGCCGATGCGCGCTGCTTCTCGCGCACCGCGGCTTCCTGCGCGGCGGTCGCGCTAGCCGCCGATGCGCGCGCCTCGCGAGCGTCCTGCAGCGCGTCGTCGCGGCGGGCTTGCGCCGTGTCGGCCGGCTCGACGTTCGACGCGCTCGAAGGCGCATCCGTCGATGCCCGTTCGGTCGCGCTCGCCTGCGGACCGGGCGCCGAGGCCGCGGCGGCGGCTTCGGGCGAGGCCGTCGGGTTCGCGCTGCGCGGGGCGGCTTGTGAATCGGCGCCGCTGCGGCGGGCATCGGTGCTGCTTGCGTCGTTGGACGTTTTGTTATCGCTCATTCCTGATTCAGGCGCTCGAACGCCATAAGGAGAGTGGACAAACCCCGATTATCCGCCTGAGACCTGCACGGGGCAAACCAGCACACATTTGGTCACATTGGCTCACATTATCGCGGGAACCCGGTGCGGGCCGCTGTCGGGGCTATCCCGTGACGAAAACCCTCAATGGTCGCGCGGCTCCTCGAAGGTCTCGCGCAAGGCGATCTGCATCGTCGCGTGGATTTTCACGCACCAGCGCCACAACACCGTCAGCAACAGCGCGACGCACACGAGCACGCCGACCATCAACCCGAACGGCGGCAGGATCCCGCCCGACAGTGCCGCGACGAGCAGGAAGACGCCGAACATCGCGACGATCGGAATGAGCCCGGAAATCGCCGAACGGATCGCGCTCGTGAAGCGCCCCGCTTTCGCGGGCTGCACGCTCACTTCGGCGAGCAGCAGCGCGAGCGATTCGAGCTTGCGATACACCGCGACGAGAAACGGCAGCGCGATCACCAACGCGGCGCCCCACAGCACGACGCGCTGCGCGTTATCGGTGTCGAGCCAGCGCGCGAGATAGCCCGACGCGAACGGCGCCGCATACGACGCGCCGAGAAAAATCGCCGCGACGAGCGCGAGATTCACCGCGATCTGCATGACGATGCGCCGCGTCATCGAGAAAAGCGTCGGGCCGCCGGACGCGGGCGTCAGGCTCGCGAGCCACTGCGAATACAGGCCGAAGGTATGCGCGAGCGGCGCGGGCATCGCGCGGGAAAGGCGCATCGTGAGCGGATCGGCGGCGCGGATCAGATACGGCGTGAAGAGCGTCGTGAGCGCGGACACGGCCACCGCGATCGGATAGAGAAAGCTGCTCGTGACCTTCAGCGACAGGCCGAGCGACGCGATGATGAACGAGAACTCGCCGATCTGCGAGACGCTCATGCCGACGCGCATCGACGTGCGGCCGTCCTTGCCGGCGAGAAACGCGCCGAGCCCGCACGACACGATCTTGCCGAGCACGACGGCAATCGTGATGACGGCGATCGGCCACGCGTAGTCGACGAGCACCGTCGGGTTCAGCAGCAAACCGATGGTGACGAAGAAGATCGCCGAGAACATGTCGCGCACCGGCGCGATCAGATGCTCGATGCGCGCGAGATGCCGCGACTCCGCCATGATCGCGCCGATGAGAAACGCGCCGAGCGCGATCGAATAATCGAGCTTCACGACGAGCAGGCAGAAGCCGAAGCAGAAGCCGAGCACGGTGACGAGCAGCATCTCGTCGCTCTTCGCCTTCGCGACGTAGTTGAGCGCGCGCGGCACCGTGAGAATGCCGACGACCAGCGACACCGTCATGAAAAGCAGCAGCTTGCCGAGCGTGACGACCGCGACGCCAGCGCTTACGGACCCCGTCTGCGCGATGCCGGAGAGCAGCACGAGCATCGCGATCGCGAGTATGTCTTCGACGATCAGAATGCCGAACACGATCTGCGCGAAGTGCTCGCCCTTCATGCCGAGTTCGGAAAGCGCCTTCACGATGATGGTTGTCGACGAGATCGCGAGCATCGCGCCGAGAAAGAGCGAGTCCATCGAGCTCCAGCCGAACCATCGCCCGATCTCGTAGCCGACCCAGATCATCAGCACGATTTCCGAAAGCGCGGCGACGAAGGCGGTCGCGCCGACCTTGAAGAGCTTGCGCAAGCTGAATTCGAGCCCGAGCGAAAACATCAGGAAGACGACGCCGAGTTCGCCGAGCGTCTGGATGGTCGCTTCGTCGTGGATCAGATTGAACGGCGGCGTGTACGGCCCGATGATCACGCCCGCCGCGATATAACCCAGCACGACCGGCTGCCGCAGACGGTGAAAGAGCACCGTCACCACGCCCGCGATGGCCATGATCACTGCGAGATCCTGAATGAAGCCGATCGCGTGATGCATCAACTATTTCCTTACAAAATGATAATGGGATAGCCGATGTTACCGCACGGACGCGGATTCCTGCCCTCCGGCAAGCGATCTTTTGGACGCGCATCGCGCTGGTGCAAGCGCAAAGAAAAGGCCCGCGCAAATGGCGGGCCTCGATGAAAACGAAAGAACAACGGCGCTCAGACTGCCGCTTCGTTTTCCTCGCCGGTGCGAATGCGGATCACGCGCTCGACATCGGCGACGAAGATCTTGCCGTCGCCGATCTTGCCCGTGCGCGCGGCGCCGATGATCGCGTCGATGACCTGATCGGTTTGATCGTTCGCGACGACGACTTCGATCTTCACCTTCGGCAGGAAGTCGACGACATACTCTGCACCACGATAAAGCTCGGTATGCCCCTTCTGACGGCCGAAGCCCTTCACTTCCGTGACCGTGAGACCGGTCAGGCCCACTTCGGCCAGCGCTTCGCGAACTTCGTCGAGCTTGAACGGTTTGATGATGGCGGTGATGCGTTTCATGGCGTGCCTCGCGTAAAGATCGATTCAATGGGTTCGAAAAAAGGTCGTGTCCCGCGCGGGACAGATGTTTTCGATTCTAGCCGCGTTTCATCGAGCAGGCGGTCCGTATATTCGCGAGGACGTCGGATATCACTCCTTCGTCGGCACGCGTTCGAGGTCCGCGAGCCACACCGTCGCCTGGCCGTCGCTCGGCGCGCGCCAGTCGCCGCGCGGCGAAAGCGAGCCGCCCGAGCCGACCTTCGGCGCGTTCGGCACGCATGAGCGCTTGAACTGACTCGTGCGGAAGAACCGATCCAGGAAGATGCGCAGATTTTTGCGGATCGCGCCGATGTCGTATTGATTCCGCGTAACGGTCGGGCCTTCCGGCCACGCGCCCGCATCGCGATCGCGCCATGCATGCAACGCGAGAAACGCGACCTTCGTTGGTGCAAAGCCGAAGCGCAACGTGTAGTACAGATTGAAGTCCTGCAATTCGTACGGGCCGATGACGCTCTCCGTCTTCTGCTCCACCACGCCGCTCGTCTTGCCGGGGATGAGTTCCGGGCTGATATCGGTGGAGAGGATGTTTTCGAGCACATCGGTTCCGCTTCCGCCGATCTGTCCCGACTCGGCAACCCAGCGCACCAGATGCGTGATCAGCGTCTTCGGGACGCTCGCGTTCACGTTGTAGTGGGACATGTGATCGCCCACTCCGTAGGTGCACCAACCAAGTGCGAGCTCGCTCAGATCGCCCGTGCCGATGACGATCGCATGGTTGAAGTTCGCAAGCCGGAACAGATGGCTCGTGCGTTCGCCCGCCTGCACGTTCTCGTACGTGATGTCGTATTGTTCGGCGCCCGTGCTGTGCGGATGGCCGATGTCGGCGAGCATCTGCACGCAGCTCGGGCGAATGTCGATCTCGCTCGCCGTGCAGCCGACGACTTCCATCAGCTCGCGCGCCTGCTTGAGCGTGCGGTCGCTGGTGGCGAAGCCGGGCATCGTATAGGCGAGGATGTTCGAGCGCGGCAGACCCAGGCGGTCCATCGCTTTCGCGCACACGAGCAGTGCATGCGTCGAGTCCAGCCCGCCCGATATGCCGATGACCACCTTCGACATCCCCGACGATTGCAGCCGTTGCAGCAACGCCTGCACCTGAATGTTGTAGACCTCGTTGCATCGTTCGTCGCGGCGCGCGGCATCGGCGGGCACGTACGGAAAGCGCGCGACCCGGCGTTCGAGCGGCAGCTTTTCATCGTCGGGAATCGATAGCGGAAATGCGATCACGTCGAATTGCGCGACTTCGCCGGCGTGGCGATGCGTCGAGCGGCCGAACGTGGTTTGCCGCATGCGTTCGCGCGAGAGGCGTTCGAGATCGATATCGGCGTAAATGAGGTGCGACTTGTCCGAGAAGCGCTCGGACTCCGCCAGCAGCTCGCCGTTTTCGTAGATGAGGCCTTGCCCGTCCCAGGCGAGATCGGTGGACGATTCGCCATTGCCCGCCGATGTGTACAGATACGCCGCGACGCAACGCGCAGACTGCTGCCCGACGAGCTGATGCCGATAAGCCGACTTGCCCACGACGATATTCGACGCCGACAGATTCACGAGCACGGTCGCGCCCGCGAGCGCCGCGAACGACGACGGCGGAATCGGCACCCAAACGTCCTCGCAAATCTCGACGTGAAACCGGAAGAGCGGAAGATCCTCGATCTGAAACAGCAGCGACGCGCCGAACGGCACGTCCTGACCGCATAGCGTGACCGTGTTTTCGGCGGCGGCATCGGCGGGACTGAACTGGCGCGCCTCGTAGAACTCGCCGTAGTTCGGAAGATAGCTCTTCGGCACGACGCCGCGAATGAAGCCGCCAGCGATGACGATCGCGCAGTTGAAGAGCTTGTGCTCGGCGCGCACCGGCGCGCCGACGATCATCGCGATATCGAGTTGCTTCGATGCGTCGAGAATGCTTTGCAGCGCGTCTTCGCACGCGTCGAGCAAGGCGCGCTGATGGAAGAGATCGTCGCACGTATACGCGGACACCCCGAGCTCGGGAAACGCGACGAGCACCGCGCCGTGCGCGGCGGCTTCTTTCGCGAGTTCGATCGTCTGCGCCGCGTTGAACGCGGGATCGGCGACCTTGCAGGACGGAACGCCGACCGCGACGCGCGCGAAATCGTGGCTGTACAGGTTGAAGAAATTTCTGCTCATGGCTGACATGGATGTGCGCGAGTTGCAGCGAAGGGGGTCGAATCGATTATCGCATCTCAGGTTTTCTTCCTGAACGGCGTGTGCGCTTCGAGTTCCTCGATGTGCTGATCCATCGCCTGCGTTTCGGCATCGAGAAATTCGGCGATCGCGTGCGCGAAACGCCGATCCGCGATCCAGTGCGCGGACCATGTCGGCGTCGGCAACAGTCCGCGCGACATCTTGTGCACACCCTGCGCGCCGCCCTCGAAACGCGCGAGCCTATGTTCGATGCAATACGCGATGCCCTGCATGTAGCACGTCTCGAAGTGCAGCCCGGAGACGAACTCCCGCGTGCCCCAATAGCGGCCGTACATCGTGTTGCCGCCGATCATGTTGAGCGCGCACGCGAGGCGCTCGCCGTCCACTTCGGCGATGACGAGCAGCATGCTGTCGGGCGCATCGGCGTGAATGCGGCCGAAGAACTCGCGCGTCAGATACGGCGCGTTCCAGTGCTCGCGATACGTGTTGTCGTAACAGTCGTAGAAGAAGTCGAGCGCGGCATCGTCGATTTCGCCACCGCGCAGCCACTTGTACGTGACGCCCGCATCCGCCACGCGCCGGCGATCCTGCTTCACTTTCTTGCGCTTGTCGTGGCTCATCGTCGCGAGGAAGGCGTCGAAGCTCGCGTAGCCATCGCCGGGCAGATTCTCCCAGTGGAACTGCACGCCTTCGCGCAGCATGTAGCCCGCGTCGGTGAGCGCCTCGACATCCTGCGCGTGCGGAAACAGCACGTGCAGCGACGACAGTTCGAGTCGCCGCGTCAATTCGATCGCGCCGCGCGCGAGCAGCACGCGATCCTCGTGATGCGCGGCGATGAGGCGCGGGCCCGTGACCGGCGAAAACGGCACCGCCGACAGCGCCTTCGGGTAGTAGCGCAGACCGTGGCGCTCGAAGGCATCGGCCCAGGCGTGATCGAACACGTATTCGCCGCGCGAATGCGACTTGATGTAGAGCGGCATCGCGCCGGCAAATTCGCCGCCACGCTTCAGTATCAGATGATGCGCGCGCCAGCCGGTGCGCTTGACGGCGCACTCCGTCTCCTGTAACGCCGAGAGAAACGCGTGACGCACGAACGGGTTTTCGCCGGCGAGCCGGTTCCAGTCGTCGGCGGCGATGTCGGCGAGCGCATCGACCACATGAATTTCGACCTCGCGATTCAACAGGCTACCTCGCTGTGATTGACCGACGAGCACGCCCCGAACCATCGCAGAGCGCGCCCGAAAGCGGCTATTCTCGCGCAAGTCGCAGCGGCGCGCCGATGCGGACAAAACGCCCCGGCGCGGTGCTTTCGGCGATAATGCGCGGCAAATCTTTCATCGTTCTCCCATGCCCTGGTTTCTGTACCTGATCGAATGCGCCGACGGCAGCCTCTACACGGGCATCGCGACGGACGTCGAGGCGCGCTTCACCGCGCACGCGAGCGGCAAGGGCGCGCGCTACACGCGGGCGCGAAAGCCGGTGCGCGTGCTGGCGTCGTTCGAACTGGCGGGGAAATCGGAGGCGCTGCGCGCGGAATATCGCGTCAAGCAACTGACCGCGCAGCAGAAGCGCGCGTTGATTGCGGGGGAAAGGACGCTGGAGTCGTTGTTGCCTCAGGCCGAAGCAAGCGAAGAAGAATAAAAAACGCCGCCGCGTGGGTGACACGCGGCGGCGTTTTGTCGGAGAACGCGTTTACTTCTTGTAGTTTGCGACGCCTTCCGAGATTTCCTTGTGCGCGGCGTCGATGCCGGCCCAGCCTTCGACCTTCACCCACTTGCCCTTTTCGAGCGCCTTGTAGTTCTCGAAGAAGTGCTTGATCTGGTCTTTCAGATACTCGGGCACGTCGTCGATCGACTTGATGTTCGCCGTCATCGGGCAGACCTTGTCGTGCGCCACCGCGACGAGCTTCGCGTCCACGCCCGATTCATCGGTCATCTGCAGCATGCCGACCGCGCGCGCACGCACGACCGAGCCCGCCAGCAGCGGATACGGCGTGATGACGAGCACGTCGACCGGGTCGCCGTCGCCGGAGAGCGTCTGCGGAATGAAGCCGTAGTTCGCCGGATAGCGCATGCCGGTGCCGACGAAACGGTCGACGACGAGCAGGCCCATGTCCTTGTCCGCTTCGTATTTGACCGGATCGCTCTGCGCGGGAATTTCGATGATGACGTTGAAATCGTGCGGGAGATCTTTGCCGGGAGGTACGTTGTTGAAGCTCATGAGCGCTCTCTGGAGAAGTTGAGATCGGAGATGGAATCGCACGGGCGGACGGTGTCTTGCGGCCCGTCGCGCTTGTCTGCGCGTGATTTCGCCATTATAGCCAATCGACCCCGCACGCCCGACGCGCGTTCCCGGTTGGCGCGATAATCGGTTTCCGGCTCCAGAACATCCGATTTCAGGAGACATGCATGGAAGACGCGAAGCATTTCATCGATAACCGCTGGATCGCGGCATCGGGCAACGAGACGATTCCGGTCGTCGATCCGTCCGATGGCCAGGTCTTCGCGCAGATCGCGCGGGGCACCGCGGCGGACATCGACCGCGCGGTCGCCGCCGCCCGCGCGGCCTTCGACGGCGGCTGGGGCGCGACGAGCGCGGCGGAACGCGGGCGCATCCTCGCGCGCCTGTCGATGCTGATCGGCGCGTGCCACGAGGAGATCGCGCAGGTCGAGGCGCGCGACACCGGCAAGCCACTGAAGCAGGCACGCGCCGACGCCACCGGCATCGCGCGCTATTTCGAGTTTTACGCGGGCGCCGCCGACAAGCTCCACGGCGAAACCCTGCCCTATCAGCACGGCTACACCGTGCTCACGATCCGCGAGCCGCACGGCGTGACCGGGCATATCGTGCCGTGGAACTATCCGCTGCAGATTTTCGGGCGCAGCGTCGGCGCGGCGCTCGCCACGGGCAACGCGTGCGTCGTGAAGCCGGCGGAGGACGCGTGCCTGTCGCTGTTGCGCATCGCGGAACTGGCGGCGGAAGCCGGCCTGCCGGATGGCGCGCTCAATATCGTCACCGGATACGGTCACGAAGCGGGCGCGGCGCTCGCGCGGCATCCGGGCATCGATCACATCTCGTTCACCGGCTCGCCCGCGACGGGCGCGGCCGTCACCAAGATGGCCGCCGACAATCACGTCCCCGTCACGCTGGAACTCGGCGGCAAGTCGCCGCAAATCGTATTCGCCGATGCCGATTTCGACGCCGCTCTCCCCGTGCTCGTCGCCGCGATCGTGCAGAACGCCGGACAGACGTGCTCGGCGGGCAGCCGCGTGCTGATCGAGCGCGCGGCGTACGAACCCTTGCTGGATCGTCTCTCGGAGGCGTTCGCGGCGCTGAAGGTCGGTCCGAGCAAGCTCGATCTCGACTGCGGCCCGCTCATCAGCGCGAAGCAGCAGCAGCGCGTGTGGGATTTTCTGTCCGATGCGCAGCACGACGGCATTCCGATGGCCGCGCACGGCGAAGTCGTCGGCGATGCGCCCGAAGCGGGCTTCTATCAGGCGCCGACGCTGTTGCGCGACGTCCCGCCGACGCATCGTCTCGCGCGCGAGGAAGTGTTCGGCCCGGTGCTCGCCGCGATGCCCTTCGACGACGAAGCCGACGCGCTGCGACTCGCCAACGGCACCGACTACGGGCTCGTCGCCGGCATCTGGACCCGCGACGGCGCGCGTCAGATGCGGCTCGCGCGCCGCGTGCGTTCCGGACAGGTGTTCATCAACAACTACGGCGCGGGCGGCGGCATCGAATTGCCGTTCGGCGGCGTCAAGCATTCGGGACACGGACGCGAGAAAGGCTTCGAGGCGCTGTACGGCTTCACGACGCTCAAGACCATCGCCATCAAACACGGATAAGGAGACACGCATGCGACTGCAGGGCAAAACCGTCATCGTGACGGGCGGCGGCTCGGGATTCGGCGAAGGCATCGCGAAGACGTTCGCGCGTGAGGGCGCGAACGTCGTCGTCAACGATCTGAACGGGCCGGCCGCCGAGCGCGTCGCGAGCGAGATCGCGCTCGCATCGTCGCCGGAGGTGAAGCACGGCCGCGCGATCGCCGTTCAAGGCGATGTGACGAAGCGCGCCGACTGGCAAACGCTCTTCGATGCCGCGATCGGGGACTTCGGCAGCGTGCAGGTCGTCGTCAACAACGCGGGCACGACGCACCGTAACAAGCCCGTTCTCGACGTCACCGAGGCCGAATTCGACCGCGTCTACGCGGTGAACGTGAAGAGCATCTATTGGAGCGTCGAGCAGTTCGTGCCGTACTTTCGCGAACGGGGCGGCGGCGCGTTCATCAATATCGCGTCGACGGCGGGCGTGCGGCCGCGTCCGGGACTCGTCTGGTACAACGGCAGCAAGGCGGCGGTCATCATCGCGAGCAAGGCGCTCGCGGTCGAACTGGGCGCGGACCGCATCCGCGTGAACTGCATCAATCCGGTGATGGGCGAGACCGCCCTGCTCTCCGAGTTCATGGGCATGGAGGACACGCCCGAGAACCGCCGCAAGTTTCTCGCGACGATACCGCTCGGCCGGCTTTCGACGCCTCAGGACATCGCCAACGCGGCGCTTTATCTCGCATCCGACGATGCGGAGTTCATCACCGGCGTCGCGCTCGAAGTGGACGGCGGACGCTGCGTCTGACGCTTGCCCGCGCACGCCGCGCGCCGCGTGCGGCGAGTGCGGGCATCGGTGCTTTCCCTAGCAGAAACGGGCGTTTTGCGGTGCGGCCGACGGGCTAGAATCCTTACGCGCCTGTAATCGCGAGCGGGCCCGTCCGCTCGCCTGGCGCACACAAAAAATATTGGAGACAAGCATCATGGCCAGCACCGCCAAACCCATGCCGCGCCCCGGCGCGGGCACGCCTTCCGCGTTCGAGGAGGCCACTTACCGAAAGGTCGTCTGGCGTCTCGCGCCGCTTCTGCTGATCTGTTATGTGGTGGCGTATCTCGACCGCGTGAACGTCGGCTTCGCCAAGCTGCAGATGGCCGCCGATTTGCAACTGTCGGATGCCGTGTACGGCTTCGGCGCGGGCATTTTCTTCTTCGGCTACTTCATCTTCGAGATTCCGTCGAACATCATCTTGCATCGCGTCGGCGCGCGCGTGTGGATCGCGCGGATCATGATCACGTGGGGCGTCATTTCGGCGCTCACGATGTTCATCACCACGCCGACGATGTTCTACGTCATGCGCTTTCTGCTCGGCGCGGCGGAAGCGGGCTTCTTCCCCGGCATCATTCTTTATCTGACGTACTGGTTTCCGGCGCAGCGGCGCGGGCGCATCACGACGCTGTTCATGACGGCGATCGCGCTTTCGGGTCTGATCGGCGGGCCGATCAGCGGCTGGATCATGGATGCGTTCCACATGAAGAACGGCTGGCACGGCTGGCAATGGCTGCTGCTGCTCGAAGGCATTCCGTCGATCATCGTCGGCATCGTCGTGTTCCTGAAGCTCGACGATCGTATCTCGAAGGCTTCTTGGCTCACGCAGGAAGAACGCGAACTGCTCGAACGCAACATCGCGGCGGATAACGTCCAGAAGGAAGATCTGTCGCTGGGCAAGATCTTGTCGAGCCCGAAAGTGTGGCTGATGAGCATCATCTACTTCTCGTTCGTGATGGGACTGTATGGCGTGAGCTTCTGGCTGCCGACGATCATCAAGTCGATGGGAATCAAGGATGCGCTGCATGTCGGCCTGCTCTCCGCGATTCCTTATGGCGCGGCGGTGATCGGCATGCTGTACGCGGCGCGCAGCGCGGATCGTTCCGGCGAGCGTCGCTGGCATATCGCGATTCCGGCGTTGATCGGTGCGATCGGGCTGGTGCTGTCGGTGGTGTGGTTCAACAACACGACGCTCGCGATGCTCGGCCTCACGCTCGCCACGATGGGCATTCTCACGACGCTGCCGCTGTTCTGGAGTCTGCCGACGGCGTTTCTTGCCGGCACCGGGGCGGCTGCGGGTATTGCGATGATCAACTCGCTTGGGAATCTCGCCGGGTTTTTGAGTCCTTATCTCGTGGGGTGGTTGAAGCAGGTCACTGCTTCTAATTCGAGTGGGATGTATATGCTCGCGGGTTTTCTCGTTCTTGGGGCTGTGCTTGTGCTTAGTGTGCCGGCGCGGTTGGTTAATCGGTAAGGTTGCATTCCGCTTTTTTTTCGCGGAAGCCTGTGATCGCGTCGGTCTGTTGGCACTGCCCTTGTGCAGGGCAGTCCCAATAGACCGACGCGTAATCGGGAGCCGGCGGAAAAGAACGAAACCCGCACCGCAACGATGCACATCCCCCGTGCATGCACCAAAACCTCGCCCGCTAACCCCCATCCCCCGAAGTAAAACTTCCCTGCGATTCCCCGCAAACCCCCGCCATTAGGGCAAAAGACCCCAATTGGCATACCCCTTGCAGAACGCTCCGAGCAATCGTCATTGCTCAAACAACCACATCGGCAAGGGGAACACAGAAATGAAACGACGCAGTCTGCTGAAGTTCGGCTCCATGTCGGGCGCGCTCGCCCTTGCGGGCCAACTTCCGATCACGAAAGCCCACGCCGCCGATACCGGTCCGATCAAGGTCGGCATCCTCCATTCGCTGTCGGGCACGATGGCGATCTCCGAGACGTCGCTGAAAGACACGGCACTCATGACCATCGCCGATATCAACAAGAGCGGCGGCGTCATGGGCCGGCAGATTCAGCCCGTCGTCGTCGATCCCGCTTCGAACTGGCCGCTCTTCGCCGAGAAGGCGCGTCAGCTTCTCACGCAGGACAAGTGCGCGGTCGTGTTCGGCTGCTGGACCTCGGTGTCGCGCAAGTCCGTGCTGCCGGTGTTCGAGGAACTCAACGGCCTGCTCTTCTACCCCGTGCAGTACGAAGGCGAAGAGATGTCCCGCAACGTGTTCTATACGGGAGCCGCGCCGAATCAGCAGGCGATTCCCGCCGTCGAATATCTGATGGGACCGGAAGGCGGCAGCGCCAAGCGCTTCTTCCTGCTCGGCACCGACTACGTGTACCCGCGCACGACCAACAAGATCCTGCGCGCGTTCCTTCACTCCAAGGGCGTGAAAGATGCAGACATTCAGGAGGTCTACACACCGTTCGGACATAGCGACTATCAAACCATCGTCGCGAACATCAAGACCTTTGCCCAAGGGGGAAAGACGACTGTCATCTCTACGATCAACGGCGATTCGAACGTACCGTTCTACAAGGAACTCGGCAACCAGGGCCTGAAAGCGACGGACGTGCCTGTCGTCGCGTTCTCGGTCGGCGAAGAGGAACTGCGCGGCATCGACACGAAACCGCTCGTCGGCCATCTTGCCGCATGGAACTACTTCATGTCGGTGAAGAACCCGAACAACTCGAAGTTCGAGAAGGAATTCTTTGCGTACGCAAAGGCGCAGAACCTTCCGGGCGGCGACAAGCGCGTCACCAACGATCCGATGGAAGCGACCTTCGTCGGCATCCACATGTGGAAGCAGGCCGTCGAAAAGGCGAAGAGCGCCGATGTCGACAAGGTCCGCACCGCGATGGTCGGTCAGACCTTCGCCGCGCCTTCCGGCTTCACGCTGACGATGGACGGCAACCATCATCTGCATAAGCCCGTGATGATCGGCGAAATTCGCGGCGACGGTCAGTTCAACGTCGTCTGGAAGACGAAGACCGCCATACGCGCGCAGCCGTGGAGCCCGTATATCGCGGGCAACGAGGGCAAGCCGGATGTCGTCAGCTCGATTCCCGCGTTCCTGCGCCGTCAGCGTGTGCGTGTCGCGTAACGCGTGACGTCGATGCAGCGAGGCCGCGCGTTTCATGCGATGCGCGCGGCCTTTCGAGTTCTAACGGAAAGGCCCACATGACCGGCTCCCTCAAGCGCGCGCTCTTTGCGCTCATCCTCGCGATGACGTCGCTCGCGGCCCACGCGCTCACCAACGACGATCTCGCCCCGCTCGCCGGCGACGACTTCGAAGCCAAGACCGCCGCCATCGACAAGCTCATTGCCAATGCCGATGCGCCTTCCATCGCCGTGCTCGGCGCGCTGTCCGATGGCTCGCTCGTCGCGACCGATAACGGTCACGTCTACATTCAGACCGATGACGGCACGAAGGACGCGATCACCGGCAAGACCGCCGAAGCGCCTGATGCGCAGCCGATCACGCTGAACAATCTGCTGCGCACGAAGGTCGCGGGCGCGTTGTCGGGGCTGCAGCTCGCATCGCCCGATACGGCCAAACGCCGCGACGCCATCGCTGCGTTGCTGAAGAACCCGGACGCATCGATGAAGCCGATGATCGACCGAGCTCGCGCCATCGAAAAGGATTCCGAACTAAAGAAGCGCCTCGACACGCTCTGGGCGATGACCGCGCTGCACGATCCCGACGTGAACAGGCGTCTCGAAGCCGCGCAACTCGTCGCGGCGCGCCATGACCTCGACATGTACGAACTGCTGCGCCCGATCGTCGCGAAGAAGGCCGACGGCACGTTCAACGAACCCGACGAACGCGTACGCAACGCGGCTCAGGAAGGCATCTACGCACTCGATTCGATTCAGCGCCGCAGCGAAATCTTCGGCACGATCTTCGCGGGCCTCTCGCTCGGCAGCGTGCTGCTGCTCGCGGCGCTCGGGCTTGCGATCACATATGGGCTGATCGGCGTCATCAACATGGCGCACGGCGAGTTCCTGATGATCGGCGCCTATGCGACCTATGTCGTGCAGAACCTCGTGCAGCATTACGCGCCCGCCGCGTTCAACTGGTATCCGCTCTTCGCGGTGCCTGCGTCGTTCATCGCCGCGGGGCTCGTCGGCATCGTGCTCGAAAGGCTCGTGCTGAAGCATCTCTACGGACGTCCGCTCGAAACGCTGCTGACGACCTTCGGCATCAGCCTGATCCTGATTCAGGCGACGCGCACGCTCTTCGGCGCACAGAACGTGCAGGTGACGAATCCCTCGTGGATGAGCGGCGGCGTCACCGTGATGCAGAACCTCATCCTCCCGTACAACCGTCTGACGATCCTCGCGTTCTCGCTCGCCGTCGTCGCGATCGCGTGGGGCGTGCTCACGAAGACGCGCCTCGGCCTCTTCGTGCGCGCGGTGACGCAGAACCGCCGCATGGCCGCGTGCGTCGGCGTCAAGACAGCGCGTGTCGATTCGTACGCGTTCGCGTTCGGTGCGGGCATCGCGGGACTCGGCGGCTGCGCGCTCTCGCAGATCGGCAACGTAGGGCCCGATCTCGGCCAGAGCTACATCATCGATTCGTTCATGGCGGTGGTGCTCGGCGGCGTCGGCCAGCTCGCGGGCACGGTGATCGGCGGCTTCGGGCTCGGGCTCGTCAGCAAGGCGGTCGAGCCGTTCTGGGGCGCGGTGCTCGCGAAGATCGCGGTGCTCGTGCTCATCGTGTTGTTCATCCAGAAGCGTCCGCAGGGCATGTTCGCCCTCAAGGGCCGCAGCGCGGAGGCTTGAGACATGACCGCCTCGACCAATGTCGGCACGAACCTCGACGTCACGCCGCAACCCGATCCGGGCGCGGCGCGCGCAGGCTTCGCGCTCGGCCTGCCGCCGCGCGCCGCGCTCTTGCCGAAGAAAGGCTGGCTCGCGTTGATCGCGCTCGTCATCGCGATGAGCATCTTCGTGCCCGTCAGCGCGCTCGTGCTGCCGGAAACGAGCACGTTCCATCTCTCGGCTTATGCGATGACGCTCGTCGGCAAGCTCATGTGCTACGCAATCGGCGCGCTCGCGCTCGACCTCGTATGGGGCTATTGCGGCATTCTGAGCTTGGGCCATGCGCTTTTCTTCGCGCTGGGCGGCTACGCGATGGGCATGTACCTGATGCGCTCGATCGGCCGCGAGGGGACGTATCAAAGCGATCTTCCCGACTTCATGGTGTTTCTCGACTGGCACAAGCTGCCGTGGTACTGGGAGGGCACGGAACATCTCTGGTATGCGCTGTTGCTCGTCGTCCTCGTGCCTGGCGTGCTTGCGTGGGTGTTCGGCTTCTTCACGTTCCGCTCGCGCGTGAAGGGCGTGTATCTGTCGATCATCACGCAGGCGATGACCTTCGCCGCGATGCTGCTTTTCTATCGCAACGAAACGGGCTTCGGCGGCAACAACGGCTTCACCGACTTCAAGCGCATCGCGGGCTTTCCAATCACGCATCCGGGCACGCGCACTGCCCTCTTTCTCATCACGTTCGCGGTGCTCGTGCTCGCGTTTCTCGCGGCGAGATGGATCGTCACGTCGAAGCTCGGGCGAGTCGTCACCGGCGTGCGCGACGGCGAAGCGCGCCTGATGTTCCTCGGCTATAGCCCGCTCGCGTACAAGCTCTTCATCTGGACGGTGTCGGCGGTGTTGTGCGGCATCGCGGGCGCGTTGTATGTGCCGCAGGTCGGCATCATCAATCCGAGCGAGATGTCGCCCGCGAACTCGATCGAAATGGCGATCTGGGTCGCGGTCGGCGGACGCGGCACGCTGATCGGACCGATCGTCGGCGCGTTCGCCGTCAACGGCGCGAAGAGCTTTTTCACCGCCTATTTCGCGGAGTATTGGCTGTTTTTCCTCGGCCTCATCTTCACGCTCGTGCCCTTGCTTCTGCCGAACGGCATCATGGGACTGATCGATCTCGCGCGCCGCAAGAAGGCGCATGGAGACGCTGCCGAATGACTGCACATAACGCATTGATCGTGGATTTGCCGCCGATTCCGGAGACGAGCCACAAGAACATCAACGTGTCGTCGGGCCTGGGGCATGTGCTCGCGCCCGGCGAGATCGATGTATCGCACGGCACGATCCTCTATCTCGAGGACGTCACCGTGAGCTTCGACGGCTTTCGCGCGCTGAACAAGCTGACGTTGTCGATCGATGTGGGCGAGTTGCGCTGCGTGATCGGCCCGAACGGCGCGGGCAAGACGACGATGATGGATGTCATCACCGGCAAGACGCGTCCCGACGACGGCAAGGTTTTTCTCGGGCAGACGTTCGATCTCACGCGCATGTCGGAGCCGGTGATTGCGCGCACGGGCATCGGGCGCAAGTTTCAGAAGCCGACTGTGTTCGAGAATCATCCGGTGTGGGAGAACCTCGAACTCGCGATGAAGACGGACAAGCGCTGGTTCGCATCGTTGAGGGCGCGGCTGGATGGTGCCGCGCAGGCTCGCATCGAAGAGACGCTGGAGCTGATTCGCCTTCAGCATCAGGCGACGCGGCTTGCGGGCGAGTTGTCGCATGGGCAGAAGCAGCGGCTCGAAATCGGCATGTTGTTGATGCAGCAGCCTGCTCTCTTGCTGCTCGATGAGCCTGCGGCCGGCATGACCGATCATGAAACGATGGAACTCGCGGAGTTGCTCAACAAGCTGCGTGGGTCGTGTTCGATGATGGTCGTCGAGCATGATATGGAGTTTGTTGCTGCGCTTTCGGGGGATAGCGGGAAGGTTACTGTTATGGCTGAGGGGAGTGTTCTTGCCGAAGGCACGCTCGATGACGTCAAACGGGACGAGGCCGTTATTGAGTCTTATCTTGGGCGTTAGTGTTTTATGTCGGCGTGGGTCGTCGTGGAAGCCTGTTTTCTTAGTGGTCGATTAGCGTTGCCCCTGTGCGGGGCAGTGCTAATAGACCGACGCGATCACAGGACTCCACGCAAGCGTAAGCAAACAAGCGCAGACCAAGAGACAAAGCAAATGCTAGAAGTCGAAAACCTGAACCAATACTATGGCGGCAGCCACATCCTCCGCGATGTGAAACTCACCGTCCCCGATGGAAAACTCACCGTCCTGCTAGGCCGCAACGGCGTGGGCAAAACGACGCTCCTTCGCTGCCTGATGGGTGTCGTCCCGACAAAAAGCGGCACCATCGCCTGGCGCGGCAACAAGCTCTCCTCGATGCCCACCCACGCGCGCGTCGCAAACGGCCTCGCCTACGTGCCGCAAGGCCGCGACATCTTCGGCCGTCTCACCGTCGAAGAAAACCTGCTCGTCGGAGCAGCGAGCCGCAAAGCGCCATCGAAGATTCCCGATCACATCTACGCGCTGTTCCCCGTCCTCAAAGACATGAAGAACCGCCGAGGCGGCGATCTCTCCGGCGGTCAACAACAGCAACTCGCAATCGGCCGCGCGCTGATGAGCGAGCCGCAACTGCTCATCCTCGACGAGCCGACCGAAGGCATTCAGCCATCGATCATCCGCGATATCGGCCGAACGCTTCGGCAACTCGTCGACGAAATGGGCATGACCGTCCTGCTCGTCGAGCAGTATTACGACTTCGCGCGCGAACTCGCCGATCGATACTGGGTCATGAGCCGCGGCGAAATCGTCGCGGGCGGCGCGGGCTCGGAAATGGACGCGCATGGAGTGCGCGAGCTGATCGCCGTATGATCGAGGCTCCGCTCTAGAAGAACGCATCGCTCATGCACCACGAATCGCACGCAACACTCGCCGATCCGAACATCTGGCGCGGCTCGCTCGAACTCGGCTACGCCCGTCAGCACGGCCGCACCGTCTGCGTTCATCGCAAGCACGAAGGCCCATTGCGGCTGCAACGGCCGCTCTATCCCGAAGGCGATATCTGTCATTCGGTGATCGTGCACCCGCCCGGCGGCGTCGCGGGCGGCGATCGTCTTTCCATCGACGTTCGTCTGCACCAAGACACGCACGCCGTCATCACGACGCCCGGCGCGACCAAGTGGTACAAGGCCAACGGCAAGCTCGCGACGCAGCGCATCGATATCGATCTCGCCGCGCATGCGAAGCTCGACTGGCTACCGCAAAACAACATCGTGTTCGAATCGTCGAACGTCGAACTCGAATTCAACCTGACACTCGATGAAGGCGCGAGCGCGATCGGCTGGGACGCAATGCTGCTCGGGCGCGCCGCCGCCGGCGAAAAGTGGACGCAAGGGCAAATCAAGGCGACATCGCGTATCGCGCATCGCAATGGTTCGACGCTCTGGTTCGAACGCACGCTGCTCGATGCGCGCGATCCGCTGCGCGACTCCGCTCAAGGTCTCGCGGGCTTCCCCGCTTACGGCACGCTCTGGGCGATCGGCCCCGCATGCGACGATGCCCTCGCCGAGACCCTCGCCGCACATCTTCCCTTCGACGATGAGCTCCGCGCAGGCGCATCGTGCGTCGCGCCGGGCGTGCTGATCGTGCGCGCGATCAGCCGCTCCATGGAACCGCTGCAAAACGCACTCACCGATTGCTGGTCGCGTCTTCGTCCGCTCGTGCATGGCGTCGATGCGCGACCTCTGCGTTTGTGGACTACCTAGTACGCACCAACGAAGCGCACGCGTCTGCACATCCGTTGTGCGCGGCGATATATGCGTAACCGGCAAACGCTGACAGCATAAGAAATAAGCATCGATGGCACGACTCTCGCTTTAAGCCTTCGCTCGAGAGCCGCGCATTCCAACGCGGCCGTTCAAGACCGAAGGATCATCGATGCTCACGACTTTTTCCCGCACGCGGCGCACCGCACTCGTCGCGCTGCTGCTTTCCCTCGCGCCTCTCGCCGCGCATGCCGACGCGCTCGACACCATCGCGAAGAACGGCACGCTGCGCGTCGCCGTGCCCGAAGACTATCCGCCCTTCGGCTCGGTCGGCGCCGACATGAAACCGCAAGGCTACGACGTCGACATGGCCGCGCTGCTCGCCAAGTCGATGAACGTGAAGCTCGAACTCGTGCCCGTCAACAGCGCGAACCGCATCCCGTATCTGACGACCAACAAGGTCGATCTCGTGATCTCGTCGCTCGGCAAGACGCCGGAACGCGAGAAGGTGCTCGACTTCTCGACGGCTTACGCGCCCTACTTCCAAGGCGTGTTCGGCCCCGCCGACATCAAGGTGACGAGCCCCGCCGATCTCACCGGCAAGACCGTCGGCGCCACGCGCGGCGCGCTCGAAGAGATCGCGCTCTCGCAGATGGCGCCCAACGCGACCATCAAGCGCTTCGAGGACAACAACGCGACCATCTCGGCCTTTCTCTCGGGACAGGTGCAACTGATCGCGGCGGGCAACATCGTCGCGGCGGCGATCCTGTCGAAGAATCCGCCGCGCCGGCCGGAAGCGAAGTTCATCATCAAGGATTCGCCGTGCTTCGTCGGCATGAACAAGAACGAGCCGCGCCTGATGTCGAAAGTGGACGACACCATCGCGCAGGCGAAGAAGGACGGCACGCTCGACACGATGTCGAAGAAGTGGTTCAACCAGCCGCTGCCCGCGACCCTTTGATCGGGAGCGCGGCATCGTATGGCCTATGAACTTCAATTCGCCGATCTAGCGCAGTACGCGGGCATGTTCGCGAGCGGCGCGGCGACCACGCTCGCGCTGACCGCCGTCTCGACGGCGCTCGGCGTGTCGGTCGGCGTGCTCGGCGCCGCCGCGCGCAACAGCCGGCATGCGTGGCTCGCGGCGATCGTCGGCGCCTATGTCGAAGCGGTCCGCAACACGCCGTTCATCGTGCAACTGTTCTTCGTGTTCTTCGGCCTGCCCGCGCTCGGCATTCATCTCAGCGAATACGTCGCGGCCATTCTCGCGATGACGCTCAATCTCGGCGCGTACTCGATCGAGATCGTGCGCGCGGGCGTCGCCGCCGTGCCGAAGGGTCATCTCGAAGCGGCGGCATCGCTCGCGATGTCGCGTGGCGAGACGTTCCGTCATGTCGTGTTGCCGCAAGCGCTCGCCAAAGTGTTCCCCGCATTGACGAGCCAGATCGTCATTACGATGCTCGGCTCGGCGGTCGTCTCGCAGATATCGGTGCCCGATCTCACGTATGCCGCGAGCTATATCCAGTCGCGCAACTTCCGCGCGTTCGAGACGTGCTTCTTCATCACGGCCGCGTATCTCGTGATGGCGCTCGCTCTGCGCGCCGCATTGAACGCCATGGGCAAGCGCTTTCTGATGAATCACCGGAGCGCCGCGCGATGATCGAATTCACGCTCGCGCAGATCTTCGAGAACCTGCTGCTCGCGGCGCGCTGGACCGTCGTGCTGTCGATCGTGTCGTTCGTGTTGGGCGGCATCGTCGGCTTCGTGCTGCTCGTCATGCGCGTGTCGAAATCGCAAGTGCTGCGCATGCTCGTCAAAGGCTATATCCAGCTCTTTCAGGGCACGCCGCTTCTCATGCAGTTGTTCCTCGTGTTCTTCGGCCTGCCCTTGCTCGGCATCGACGTGTCGCCGTGGCTCGCGGCGAGCGTCGGTCTCACGCTCTTCACGAGCGCGTATCTCGCGGAGATCTGGCGCGGCGCGGTCGAAGCGGTGCCGAAGGGCCAGTGGGAAGCATCGTCGTCGCTCGCGATGAGTTACATGGAGCAGCTTCGTCACGTGATCCTGCCGCAAGCGACGCGCATCGCGGTCGGCCCGACGGTCGGCTTCGCGGTGCAGGCGGTGAAGGACACGGCGCTCGTATCGATCATCGGCTTCACGGAACTGACGAAGGCTGGCACGATGATTTCGAACGCAACTTTCCGGCCGTTTCTCGTGTATGGGCTCGTCGCCGTTATCTACTTCTTGCTTTGCTATCCGCTGACGCGCTATGCGCGCACGCTCGAAAGGAAATGGAATGCCGCTCGTTGAAACCCGCAATCTTCAGAAGCAGTTCGGCGCGAATCAGGTGCTGAAGGGCATCGACTTCGCCGTCGAGCGCGGACAAGTCGTGTCGATCATCGGGCGCAGCGGCTCGGGCAAGAGCACGTTGCTGCGCACGCTCAACGGTCTGGAGAGCATCGACGAAGGCTCGATCGAAATCGACGGCGAGCATATCGATGCGCGTCATGCCGACCTGCGCGCGCTGCGGCTGAAAGTCGGCATGGTGTTTCAGCAGTACAACCTCTTTCCGCATCTCACCGCGGGCGAAAACGTGATGCTCGCGCAGACCGTCGTCAGGAAGATCCACAGGGCGAAGGCGCGCGCGACGGCGCATACCGTGCTCGAACGCGTCGGTCTCGGCGACAAGTTCGATGCTTTTCCCGATCAGCTTTCGGGCGGTCAGCAGCAACGCGTCGCGATCGCGCGCGCACTTGCGATGAAGCCGACCGTGCTGCTCTGCGATGAGATCACATCGGCGCTCGATCCCGAACTCGTCGGCGAAGTGCTAGCGGTCGTCGAAGACCTCGCGCGCGACGGCATGACGCTCATCATGGTCACGCACGAAATGCGCTTCGCGCGCAAGGTGAGCGACAAGGTCGTGTTCATGCATCAGGGGCGCGTGTGGGAATCGGGCGCGCCGGACGCCATCTTCGAGCGGCCGTCGACCGTGGAGTTGCAGCGCTTCATCCAGTAAGCCGAAAGCCGACCGAAAGCCCCTTAAAAGCGCATGAGACGCGGCATTCCGGTGCTAGCATTGCAAAGCCCGAAACACTTTTCTCCATAGAAGAAGCCCATGAAACTCACGCCCAGAGAAAAGGACAAGCTGCTGATCTTCACAGCGGCCCTGCTCGCCGAGCGTCGCCGCGCGCGCGGCCTCAAGCTCAATCATCCGGAAGCGGTCGCGTTCATATCGGCGGCATTGATGGAAGCGGCGCGCGACGGCAAGACCGTCGCCGAAGTCATGCACTACGGCACCACGCTGCTCACGCGCGACGACGTGATGGAAGGCGTGCCCGAGATGATTCCCGACATCCAGATCGAAGCGACCTTCCCCGACGGCACCAAGCTCGTCACCGTTCATCATCCGATTCCCTGACACCATGATCCCCGGCGAATATTTCATCGACGATGGCGAGCACGAGCTCAATGCGGGCCGCGAGACGGTTACGGTCGTGGTCGCGAATCATGGCGACCGGCCGGTGCAGGTCGGCTCGCACTTCCACTTCTACGAAGTCAACGCGGCGCTCAAATTCGAGCGCGAGAAGGCGCGCGGCTTCCGATTGAACATCGCGGCGGGCACGGCAGTCCGCTTCGAACCCGGTCAGGAACGCACCGTCGAACTCGTCGCGCTGGCCGGCGATCGCCATGTGTACGGCTTCAACGCGCTCGTCATGGGCCCGCTCTAAAAAAGGACAGATATGACGCTACGCATCGGCCGCCGCGCTTATGCCGAAATGTTCGGCCCGACCACCGGCGACCGCGTGCGCCTCGCCGACACCGATCTCATCATCGAAGTGGAACGCGACTTCACGACCTACGGCGAAGAAGTGAAGTTCGGCGGCGGCAAGGTGATTCGCGACGGCATGGGCCAGTCGCAGCGCCCGGCCGCCGACGTCGTCGATACCGTCGTGACCAATGCGCTGATCCTCGATCACTGGGGCATCGTGAAGGCCGATATCGGCATCAAGGGTGGACGCATCTTCGCCATCGGCAAGGCGGGCAATCCGGACATTCAGCCGAACGTGAACATCGCGATCGGCGCGGCGACGGAAGTGATCGCGGGCGAAGGCATGATCGTGACGGCGGGCGGCGTCGATACGCACATTCACTTCATCAGCCCGCAACAGATCGACGAAGCGCTCGCGAGCGGCGTCACGACGATGCTCGGCGGCGGCACCGGCCCCGCGACCGGCACCAACGCGACAACCTGCACGCCGGGCCCGTGGCACATGGAGCGCATGCTGCAGGCCGCCGACGGCTGGCCCGTCAATCTCGGCTTTCTCGGCAAGGGGAACGCGAGCCTGCCGGAGCCGCTGATCGAGCAGGTGAAAGCGGGCGCGATCGGCCTGAAGCTGCACGAGGATTGGGGCACGACGCCCGCCGCGATCGACAATTGCTTGAGCGTCGCCGACGACACCGACACGCAAGTCGCCATCCACACCGACACGCTGAACGAAGCGGGCTTCGTCGAAACGACCATCGCCGCGTTCAAGGGCCGCACGATCCACACGTATCACACAGAAGGCGCGGGCGGCGGCCATGCGCCGGACATCATCAAGGTCGCGGGCGAATCGAACGTGCTGCCCTCTTCCACGAATCCGACGCGCCCCTACACCGTCAACACGCTCGATGAGCATCTCGACATGCTGATGGTGTGCCATCACCTCGATCCGTCGATCGCGGAAGACATCGCGTTCGCGGAATCGCGGATTCGTCGCGAGACCATCGCGGCCGAAGACATCCTTCACGATCTCGGCGCGCTGTCGATGCTTTCTTCGGATTCCCAAGCAATGGGCCGCGTCGGTGAAGTCATCATTCGCACATGGCAGACCGCGCACAAGATGAAGGTGCAGCGCGGCGCGTTGCCCGAAGACAGCGCGCGTAATGATAATTTCCGCGCGAAGCGCTATGTCGCGAAGTACACGATCAATCCGGCAATCACGCACGGCATCGCGCATGAAGTCGGCTCGATCGAGCCGGGCAAGTGGGCCGATCTGGTGTTCTGGGAACCCGCGTTCTTCGGCGTGAAGCCCGCGATGATCGTCAAGGGCGGCATGATCGCGGTCGCGCAGATGGGCGACCCGAATGCGTCCATTCCGACGCCGCAGCCAGTGCATTATCGCGAGATGTTCGCGACACGCGGCGGCGCGCTCGGCAAGACGTCGCTGACATTCGTATCGCAGATGGCGATGGAGGCGCGCATCGCGGATCGTTATGGCTTGCAAAAGCAGATCGTCGCGGTCAGGAACTGCCGCAATGTGACGAAGGCCAACATGATTCACAATGCATGGCAGCCGTCCATCAGCGTCGATCCGCAGACCTATCAGGTGATCGCCGACGGACAATTGCTCACATGCGATCCCGCCACCGTTCTGCCGATGGCGCAGCGTTACTTCTTGTTCTGATATGCGTACCATCGACAAACGTCTGACCGCGAAGCTTGCCGACGTCCTCAAAAAACGCGCGCCCACGCTGACTCTTCCCTTCGATGCGCGCTGCAAGAGCCGCCTCGCCGCCACGCTCGACAACGGCGAGGAAGTCGCCCTCGTCATGCCGCGCGGCACCGTGCTTGCGGATGGCGACATGCTCGTCGCCGACGACGGCGGCTTCGTGCGCGTCGTCGCGGCGGCGGAGGACGTGCTCATCGTGCGTGCGCCGAGCGTGCGTCTCTTGACGCGTGCGGCCTATCACCTCGGCAACCGGCATACGCCGGTCGAAGTCGGCGCGGAGTATCTGAAGCTCGAAGCCGATCCCGTGCTCGAAGACATGCTGAAGCGCTTAGGCGTGCTCGTCGCGCACGAATCGCAGCCGTTCCAGCCCGAAACGGGCGCGTACGGCGGCGGACACAAGCACGGCCACGACGAGACATTCAGCGAAGACTACGCGCTCGCGCAGAAGGTATTCGACGAGCATCACGGGCACGATCACGATCATTCGTCGTGCGGCCACGATCATAGTCATGATCACGATCACGGTCATCATCACCACGGCCATGCGCATCGCTGAACTCACCGCGCTGTTGCATCTCGCGTCGCCGGCATTGCCGATCGGCGCGTTCAGCTATTCACAAGGGCTCGAAGCGGCGATCGAGCACGGCCTGATCCACGACGGCGACAGCGCGCGCGACTGGATCGCGAGCGGCCTTTCCAGCGTGCTCGCGCGCGGCGAATTGCCGATGCTCGCGCATCAGATCGAACACTGGCGTTCGCACGACGTAGCCGCGCTGAACGCCGCGAACGATGAATACATCGGGAGTCGCGAGTCGGCGGAACTGCGACGCGAAACGGAGCAGATGGGCTGGTCGCTCGCGCAGTTGTGCGTGTCGCTCGAATGGGGCGACAAAGCACGCCGCGCGACGCTCGCCGCGATCAAGCCGATCGCGCAGCCGACCGCCTTCGCCTTCGCTGCGTTCGCGCACGATGCGGCACCCGACGCCGCGCTCGCGGCCTACGCATTCAGCTGGGTCGAGAATCAGGCGGCCGCCGCGCTCAAGGCCGTGCCGCTCGGCCAGCTCGCGGGACAGCGCATCATCGTCGCGTTGCGCGAGCCGATCGATGCCGCCGTGCGCCGCGCGCTCGATACAGCGCCTGAACAGATCAACACCTTCGCGCCGCAGCTCGGCGTTTTGTCCGCGCGGCACGAATCGCAATATTCGCGGCTTTTCCGCTCCTGAACCGACACTCCATGAACGCTCCCGCTTACTCTTCCGCCGCTCGCCGAACCAAGAAACTGCCGCCGTTGCGTGTCGGTGTCGGCGGGCCGGTCGGCTCCGGCAAGACCACGCTGCTCGAAATGCTCTGCAAGGCGATGCGCGAGAAATACGATCTCGTCGCCATCACCAACGATATCTACACGAAGGAAGATCAGCGCCTGCTGACCGTCGCGGGCGCGCTGCCGGCCGAGCGCATCATGGGCGTCGAGACGGGCGGCTGCCCGCATACGGCAATCCGCGAAGATGCGTCGATCAATCTCGAAGCCGTCGATCGCATGGTGTCGAAGTTTCCGGATGCGGATATCGTGTTCATCGAATCGGGCGGCGATAACCTCGCGGCGACTTTCAGCCCCGAACTCTCCGATCTGACTATCTACGTGATCGATGTCGCGGGCGGCGAGAAGATTCCGCGCAAAGGCGGGCCTGGCATCACCAAGTCGGATCTGCTCGTCATCAACAAGACCGATCTAGCGCCTCACGTCGGCGCGAATCTCGACATCATGGCGAGCGACGCGAAGAAGATGCGCGGCGAGCGGCCCTTCGTGATGTGCAATCTGAAGGCGCTCGATGGGCTCGACGAAGTCATCCGCTTCATCGAGAAGAAGGGTTTGCTGCTGGCTTGACGCGGAAAATCGCGTGACGACAGCGCGTTACGGCAGCGCGATCGAATTCGATATCGAGACCGCGTTCTCGCCGACCTGCACGAAGTCGCGCTTCATCGCGACTTGCCATTGCAGGAAGTTGCGGCTGTTCGATTCGCCGGGAAGCATCCAGTCGTGCAGCTCGATGATGATGACCGGAAACATGTTCAGCGCATCGCAATGGCGCGAGAACAGGTCGGCCTCCGCGCCTTCGATGTCGATCTTCAGGATGAACGGCGTCGTGCCGGACGGCATCACGTCTTCGAGCGTGAGCGCATCGACGGCATAGCCTTTCTCGGTGGGCTGCTCCGCGGTGCGAAACGCCCACTCGCCGCCGCCCGGATCGTTCAGATAAAGCGTGCCGCGCTTGGCCGCGATCGCGGCGTTGAGCGGTTTGATCGACGGAAACGCCTGTGCATTCTTGTTGAGCAGCGCGAAATTCGATATGTCCGGCTCGATGGCGACGATCTTCGCTTTCGGATAAGTGAGCGCGTGCCACACTGCGGCGGCGCCGATATTGGCGCCCGCATCGACGATCAGCGGATTTTCGCAAGCCTCATAGAACGCGGCGATTTCCTTCGCGCGCATGAGATGATCCGTCGCGTATTCGCGAAGAAAGAAGATCTGCCGACAAACCGAGCGATCCGCCGGACAAGGCCGGTATTCGAAGCGCCGATTGCCGGGAAGAATCAGGCCATGCGCGCCGTAACGGACGGTGCCCCATGCGTCGGTCGGTCCTGGGGATGGCCGCAGCAGGCGCAACAGTCTTGGCGGCAACATGTCCTTGACGACGGACTTGATGAGATCTTGCATGCGCGTCCTCGAAGAAAATTGGAAGCACGTTCGCAGGCACCCGGCCGCTTGTTATTCGTTCGAAAGGATCGGCTCGAGGAAGTTCATTATCCTCCGAACTTACTTCGCAAGTTTCATCTGAGGAAAAGCGCAGTTGGCGGCAGAAAACAGCGAGATCGCGTCGGATCACTTCGCCGCTTCGCTGTCCTCTTCAAGCAGCGCGCTCAGCACGCTCACGGTACGCTCCGTCGCGCCGCGATGCCGCGCCGCGAACGCCGAAGCCGCCGCGCTCATCGCGAGACGCCGCGCCTTGTCGCCGAAAATCTCGCGCAGACCGCGCGCGAGCTCCTGCGGATCCTGCACGCGCAACGCCGCGCCCGCCGCGATCGCATCGTTGGTCGCCTGCGTGAAGTTGAACGTGTGCGGGCCGATCAGCACCGGCACACCTGCCGCGCACGCTTCGATCAGATTCTGCCCGCCGAGCGGCAACAGACTTCCACCGATGAACGCCAGATCCGCGGCCGCATAATACGCGCCGAGCTCGCCCATCGAATCGCCGAGCAAGACCTGCACGCTCGCCGGCAACGGCTCGGGCACGTCCGCGCCCGAGCCCGCCGCGACGGGCTTCGGCGCCCACACCGACCGGCGCGCGCTCGTCAGCCCGAGACTCGCGATCAGCGCGGACACTTCGTCGAAACGCTGCGGATGACGCGGCACGAGAATCAGCAACGCATCGGGCACGTTGAGGGCCGAGAATGCGCGCAGCACGAGCGTTTCCTCGCCCTCGCGCGTGCTCGCCGCGACCCACACGGGCCGCTCGCCGATCGCCGCGCGCCACGCGTGACCGCGCGCGACCAGTTCGGGCGGCGCGGTCATGTCGAACTTCAGATTGCCGAGCACGGCGACATTGCGCGCGCCGAGCGCGGTGAGCCGCTCGGCATCGGACGGCGTCTGCGCGAGCACACGCGAAAAGCCGCCGAACACCTCGCGCACCGCGCGCCCGAACTTCGCCGCGCGCCGGTACGAACGTTCCGACATGCGCGCGTTCGTCAAGACGAGCGGCACGTCGGCGCGTTTGCATTCGTCGATGAGCGTCGGCCAGACTTCGGTTTCCATCACGATGCCGAGCGACGGCCGCCACGCGCGCAGAAAGCGCCGCACGAGAATGGGCAGATCGTAGGGAAGATAGCTGCGCAACACGCGGTCGCCGAAAAGCTCGACGCCGGTCGCGCGGCCGCTCGGCGTCATGTGCGTGAGCAGCACGCGCGCTTCGGGATGCGCTTTCATCAGCGCGTCGATGAGCGGCTGCGCCGCGCGCGTCTCGCCCACGGACACCGCGTGCACCCAGATGAGCGGCGCGAGATCGTCGGCGCGGCGCGGCGCGATGTGGCCGAAACGCTCGCCGATATGCTCGCGATAACCGCGCTCCTTTCGCGAACGGATGTAGAGCCGCAGCACCGCGAGCGGCGCGACGATCCACCAGAGCGCGCGATAGACGAGCCGGAGCACGGAAGCCGATGCGCCCGGCGTAGCGGCGGACGAGGCGGCGCCGCTCAAACGAGCGCCCGGCCCTTCAGGCGTTCGAGAATGCCGAGCGGCGCGTGATCGGGGCGCGCCATCGCCTTGACGGGCAGGAAGAAGGTCTGCTCCATCATGAACTGGCCGGACATCACCGCATGCGAGGTGTGATCGGAAAAGCAGACCCACACCGAGCCGGGCGGAAACGGCATCGTCTCCTGCGGCGAATTTTTCTGATAGTCGAGATCGGCTTTCATCGCATCATGCAGATGCAGCATGAGATGGTCGTACTCGCTGCGCGGCGACTTCGTGATGTGCAGCAGATTCATCAGCCACGCCGAGCCGGGCGCCTGCGCCTTGATGCCGGGCAGGAAACGCTTCGCCATGTCCTCGAACGGCTCGCCGACGCGCCACACGCGCGGCGCGCCTTTCGGATTGATGTTCGTGAACACGCGCAAGATGCGCTCGCCGTGCGTTGGCCGCGACGGGAAGGCATCGACGTGAAGACGGGCATCGTCCTTTCGCCAGGATGTTTCGCGCGTCTCGACCTGACGCAGCCTGAGGCTCGTGGGCGCGACGCGCAGCTTGCCGTCGTATTCGGGAAAGAGCCCGTCGACGAGCGAACGCGCATGATCCTGATAGCGCTTGATGAGCGAGCGCACCGCCGACTGCATCACGCTGTCGCCGAGCACGCCGTTTAACGCGCCGCCGTTGGGCGCGAGGCTGATGTTCTTGCGCTTCGGATCCGCGATGCCCGGATCGAGCAGCGAAAGCTCGCCGCCTTCGATCGGAAAGCGCAGGTTGGGGAAATACAGCACTTTGCCGTTCTCGACGCCGGCGAGCAGCGTCTCGCGCGGCACGGACAGGTTCTTGCCTTGCCAATCGCCCGAGGCGACTTCGATGATTTGAGATTCCGTCATGTGTCTACGACCTTGAGTTGCCCGCACACAGCGCAGCGCGGTGAAAACTACAGCAGGCCGAAGCCCGCGAGCGCGGTCTTCACTTCGGAAAGCGTCGGATGCCGGCTCGCGTCGCCGAGATTGACGACGTTCGGCGACCAATAGCCGCCGGTGCGCCATGCGGTCGAGAAATTGTACAACTCGACGGTCGGGCGCTTCAGCGCCGCGGCAATATGCACCAAACCGGTATCGACGCCGACGGTCGCCGCGGCACCGTCGATCAGCCCGACGACCGCGGGCAGCGACATCTTCGGCGGCACGATCGCGGCCGCGCCGAATTCCTTCGCGAGCTTTTCGCTCGTTGCGCGTTCGGCCTCGCTGCCCCACGGCAGCACGATCGACGCGCCGCGCGTCACGAGCGCTTGGCCCAGTTCGATCCACGCGGCTTCGGGCCATTGCTTGTCGGCGCGCGAGGTGGCGTGCACGAACACGACGTAAGGCACGGGAAGATTCAGCCCGAGCGCGGAGACGGCGAGCGTCGCGCGTCGCGTGTCGAGGCCGAAGTCGATGTCGTCGGTCATTTGCGGCTTCGGCAGGTCGAGCGCCGCCGCCACGAGTTGCCGCGTGCGCTCGACGACATGCGTGCGCGGTTCGATCGGCACGCGCCGGTCGTAGAAAAAGCGCACCGGCCATTCGTAGCCCGCGCCGTCGGTGCGATTGCCGAGGCCGACGAGCGGCCCGCGCGCCCAGCTCGCGACCCACGCGGTCTTGATGAGACCCTGGCAGTCGATGACGAGATCGTATTTTTCGGCGGCGAGTTCGCGCTTGAACTTGCCGATTTCGCGCCAGTTCGCCGGCGACGTGAACGCCTTGCGCCAGCGCCTGAGCGAAAACGGAATCGCGCGGCGCACGCCGTGTACGAGTTCGACGAGACTCGCGAAACTTTCCTCGACGAGCCAGTCGATTTGCGCATCGGGATAGCGGCGGCGGATGTCGGCGATGGCCGGCATGTTGTGGACGACGTCGCCAAGCGACGACACGCGGACGATCAGGATCTTTTGCACGCTGAGATGGAGAAGCGCGGACGGCGCGGCGCGGTGAGCAGGAAAACGGGGATTTTAGCGCGGCTTGCCTGCTGAACGGGCACAGTTCGTGACTTTCGCGGCGGTTCAGGTCTGAAATAATGCTGGCTGAGTGGAACTCGGACGTCGTCGCATTGGCGCGCTGCTGCTCCATAAGCCGAGAAAGATTCAGTTCTGTCGCACTGTATATTTAGTAACGCTAAATCATGATAATCAGCCCGCCGTTCCTTCCGGCTGAAGGCCTCAACATGCCCGCTGAGAAATGGAAGACCGACCCGATGATGGATGTGGTCGATACTTTCGAGTTGTCGCACAGTGGCGTATTTCCTATCGCGTTCGATCGTCGCTGGCATTGCGGCATGCACGTGGTGCCGTTCGGAGGGCTCGGCCAGCTCGAGCCCGTGCGCGCGATCGCAGACGGAGAGGTCGTCGCCTATCGCGTGTCGTTGAAGGCCATCTCGGACGGACATAGAAACGCCGATGGCACCGAGGCATTGAACAGCAACATCGGATTCGTACTGCTCAAGCATGTAACCGATACCGGCGAAGGCCGCACCATCACGTTCTATTCGCTGTATATGCATTTGCTTGATCTGGTGAAAACGAATGAATTGAGCCCGCAGCCGAACCATCCTGCTTCGGACAGCTCGCCCAATGCGCTCCCTGCGTGGCTGCTCGCCGAGACGGACGGTGTGCAGGCGGGCGCGGGCAAGAAGGTTTTTCGGAAGGATCGGTTGGGTTTTCGCGGCCGGTATCAGGGCGAGGCTCATCTGCACTTTGAGATCTTCATGACCGAGGAGGATTTCATCGCATATTTTGAGCAAGACGGGCATAAGGTCGCATTAGGCGAAGCGCAGCCAACGACGCCGGCGTCGAAGGATTACTGGGGAAGCACGTATTTTGTGATTCCGGGCGGTTCGACGTTCGTCAGCGTGCCGGCGGGGTTAGGTGATCTGAAAACTAAGGGCCGCTCGCCCAAGCCGTTCTTTCCGGCTTTGGACACTGGTGCGTTGAACGAAAACAGCACGCTTTATGTCGAGACGTATTTCAATCGTGGCGAGCGCTTTATGCGTGCGTGGATTGATCGCGGAGACGGTAAGCCTGTTCCGGTGACATCCGATTTCGCACGGGACAAATTCGAGGAATACGAGTACGGCCTTTATGAGCGTGCCACTGCGCTCTATGGAACCTGTCCGAGCGAAGGCTTCGAGTTATTGCGTTTCGGGCGAATCCTGAGCACGGATACGCCGACCTTGACTGCCACTGAACAGGCTACATGGGTCTCGGTGCCGTTTGCTGAGGGCAAAACGGGCTATATCGACATCAATCAGGCCGGCATCCAGAAGCTTTCGGATGCGGACTTTCCGTCGTTCATGCACTGGCAGAAGATCGAAGATGGCAATACGCCGTTCGATCAGGATGGGCTGTGCGGATACGACACCTTGTGTCGAATTGCGGGTGCGACCGATTCGCAGCCGATTACTCCAAGCGATATGACGTCAGAATTCAGCCACGATCAGCAGGTAGCGGCGCTAGTACAGCGCGATGTGAGCGTGCGCGCCAAGCTCAAAGGGTTCATCTGTCACGCCCGGAGCGAATGGGATGCGAGCAACAACGATCAGCGCTACGGCTGGTTGAACGAGCCGGAGGGATTTTTTGGCAAACGCAAGGATACTGATCCGCACGGTTACGAGAACTTCATCAACTTCGTGAAGCGGTGTCAGTTCCTGGCGCAAACGCCGCTTGGCGAAGGAAAGAAATTTTGGTTCTTTCATCCGCTTGCGTTTATTCGGCATTTTAGGAAGTGTGGGTGGTTGAATCACAAGGAGTTCGCCAACACTTTTCCTCGCTATCCGTATTACACGAATAACGGATCGCCCGCATCAGCAATAACAACGAACAATTCAACGTATGTCATCACAAAATCCACTGCAATCGCGCGCATACAAAATCATGTAATCGCGCTGAATCAGACGATTCGAAAATATCTGGGAGCAGACGCCCGTAGAACTGCAATATTTCTCGCTCAGGTTCTGCTGGAGACTGCCCAGTGGCGGAATTTGGGAGGCGTAAGGCGATTGTTGAGTGAGTGGGGTTTCGGTAAGTACTCGGCGGTAAATCCAGCGACTCAATTTTATGGACCGTTCTACGGACGCGGGATTATGCAACTGACTTGGGCGGGAAATTTTTCAGAGTATGGAACGTATCGGGCATTGCCTGCGCACGTTGGGCCTTACGTTGAGCGACTTCCTAACTCGCCCGTCAGAATTACCGAGACGTCTGAGCACTATAATTTCAATCCTCGAGATGGCGGGATGCCTATGCGTTGGTTCCCTCGTTTCGATCCTGATCGCATTGCGGAGGAGCCTCCGTTAGCCTGTGATTCTGGAGGATTCTACTGGGTTTCAAAGGCATTCTCGCAAGGTCAGAATATCAATCGCGTCGCAGATAAAGAATACTCCGCCGATAATATTGGACTCATCAACAGGCTGGTCAACGGCGGTTTCAATGGATACAACGAACGACAGGCTTATACCATTTTTATAATGAATGGATTATGGGACGCAACGCTCGGCTATTTCCCGGAAATAATCGCGCCTACTCGACGAACCACGATTAAGCCCGATCTGACCAGGAGCGACGATTGATATGAAGATCCACAAACCATTAATGATTGTCGTCTGCGCCTTCCTATTTGCACTAGCAAGGGCCTCGGCTCAGACCGTGACGTTTAAAGTGACCGAAACAGCGTCAGCATCCGTTCGATTGAAGGATCGGTCGGTACATGTGGATGTCCGCGATACCATCTTTGGTTTAACGTCCCAAGACATAGAACTCGATACAGAGAGCGCTCCTCATATTGGCGTGGATGATTACGGCTTCGATGGAACCAGGGGCTTTTCTGTGTGGTATTTGGACGAAGGAATGGCAACGAGCACGATATCGCGTGTTTTTCTCTACTCGCCAATCAGACGTGGTTTCGTGGAAATACGTCCGAAATGCGCGGATGAGTTCGTCAATTTGCGGGTCGATCGCCTTAAGCATGTACTCGTGAGCACGTACTATGACGGGAACGAACCGAAGCTTTGCAGGACGGAAACTAGACGGTTGAACCGATGAAGAAATTGCGCTGTCGGCTTCAGGTAAGAAGTTTAGATTTCAACCCATTGTCGACCGATGCCACGACACGTACCCGAGGTCATGTGAGCGGGCTAAGAAGCTTCGCTCCCAAAAGGCAAAGGACATTTTATGCGACGCAAATTCATAATCGCCATTGGCGCTATTTCTTGCTGTCTATCGGCTAGCGTCTTTGCGTCATGTCAACGCGCGAATCTATCACTATCTAAAGTCAGTAACGGCCGCGTACTCGTTGAAGCCTGCCCCGACGACGAAGGCGGCGGGACGATCACGCTGACGGTATTAGTCGGAGCTGAAAAGCGCGCCTGGGCAAGAACAGTCTATGCGGACTCAGCCTATCAGCTTTCGCTGGATTCATTGATCGATTTCGACAATGGCATCAGTCAAGGCCTTGGTGTCACCACTGGCGAAAGGCGCGATGCAAACGGAATGCACTATTGGAAGATCTCGAAGGACGGACGATCTATAACTGATCTCGGAAGTGCTCCCTTGTTGGCCAAGGACAGATTCATGCAGGGTTATTTTTCCGGCTTGACGTCGAGCAGCGGTGAATTTCAAGCCATAAGATACTTTTATAGAGTGAAGGGCGAAAGGCTGGATCTGCACCGCGCAATTGGCTTCAATTGGAATGATGACTCAACGGGGATAGCAGTTTCGATGGAAATACAGTCCGAGGAGGCCATGAATGCTATCCGGGAGCGAGCACTGTCCAATACCGAGATCGAACAATGCCAGAGAGGATCGATTAATTGCTGGTAGCTCTCGAATTAGAAAGGATAGTCCAGCCTTTGCAGGACCCTCCGCCGACGCCCGCGGCATATCCTGGCACATATTGTTGGTCATGTGCCGTAGATCCCTTGGTGCCTTGTCACTTTTCTCTGGTTCCGCCTATTCATGCACTGTGCCAAGCCTGCCTGATGCACTGGGCAGTGCTATCTGATAGCGGCAGAAGCGAAGAAGGCGAGAGCCGAAACTGCGTTTCTTGAGGAAAGTAAACCTGTCATCACGGGCTTGGTGCGGGCATGCATCACTAGTGTTGACGGTCGCCTGTTCCGAATAACAGTTGACTCACCCGGCGACGTCGCCCAGCGTCCGCAAACAAATCAGCGGCCTCCATGCTCCGGAAAGCCGCCGATATCTCATCAACTTTTTAAAACGGCAACTGCGCGTCCGGCTTCTCCGCCAGAATCACCCGACGAAAATCTTCCTGAATGCGCTTAAGCGCCGCGTCGTTGTCCGCTTCGAAACGCATCACGACGACCGGCGTCGTATTCGACGAACGCGCCAGCCCGAACCCATCCGGGTACTCGACACGCAGACCGTCGATCGTCAGCACGTCGTCGGCGCCAGTGAACTTCGCCGATTTCTGCAGACGCGCGATCAGCTCGAAATTCTCGCCCTCCTGCAACTTCAATTGCAGTTCAGGCGTGGAAAGCGAATTCGGCAGATCGTTGAGCAGCTTGCTCGGATCGGCCACGCGCGACAGGATTTCGAGCATACGCGCGCCGGTGTACAGACCGTCGTCGAAGCCGTACCAGCGATCCTTGAAGAACACGTGGCCGCTCATTTCGCCCGCGAGCGGCGCGCCCGTTTCACGCAGCTTCGCCTTCACAAGCGAATGGCCGGTCTTCCACATGACCGGCTCGCCGCCCTGCTCGCGCACCCACTTCGCGAGATTGCGCGTGCACTTCACGTCGTAAATGATCTGGCCGCCCTTGTTGCGCGACAGCACTTCCTGCGCGAACAGCATCAACTGGCGATCCGGATAGATGACCTGCCCGTCCTTCGTGACGACGCCGAGACGGTCGCCATCGCCATCGAACGCAAAGCCGACTTCCGCGTCCGTTTCCTTGAGCGCCTTGATGACGTCCTGCAGATTCTCCGGATGCGCCGGATCCGGATGATGATTCGGGAAGTTGCCGTCGATCTCCGTGAAGAGTTCGACCAGCTCGCAGCCGAGCGCCTTGAAAAGACGCGGCGCGAGACCGCCCGCGACGCCGTTGCCCGTATCGACGACGATCTTCATCGCGCGCACCGGCTTCACGTCCGACACGATGCGGTCGAGATACATCTGCGACACGTCGAATTCGGTGTACGTGCCTTCGCCCGTCGTGAAGTCGTTATCGACGATGCGCTTGTACAAGCCTTGGATCTGATCGCCGTAGATGGCCGCGCCGCGCAGCACCATCTTGAAGCCGTTGTAGTCCGGCGGATTGTGGCTGCCCGTCACGACGATGCACGAATCGACGCGACGCTCGCCCGAAGGCAACGGCAGCGGCACGCTCGCCGCGAAGTAGCCGACCGGAGTCGGCACCATGCCGATATCGACGACATCGACGCCCGCCGCGCGCAGGCCATCCGAGAGTGCGCCGACGAGTTCGGGACCGGAGAGACGACCGTCGCGCGCGACCACGACCGAATCGCCGCCCTGCTTTTTGATCTCGCTGCCGAACGACTGGCCTATGCTCTTAGCGACGTCCTTGTCGACCGTCTTGCCGACGATCCCGCGAATGTCGTAGGCCTTGAAAATGGATTGGGAAACTTGGCTCATGAGATGGCTACCTCCTCTCTATTAATTGATGGTTTCTCGGCGATGCAGCCATGAGGGCATGCAGGTCGTGACGGTTGGCGCGCCGCTGCAATGCACAGCGCGCGCGAACGACTGCCAGATGACGTATCGAATTCTGCCTATGCGTCTGGTAAACCAATACGAAAGAAACAATTCGAAGCAAATGGATGCAAAACCGGCGCAGCGGGCGGCCCACGGACCGCACTTATAATCGCTGTCTTTCGGCGCTCTGGTGGTTGCGCTCGCTCTGACGAAGCCGGTTGGAGCCTGCGCGTTCATTCTAATCCAATGCTCAAACGCTCTTTCGCCTCGATGCCTTCGAATGAGGCGCGTCTGCGTGCAAACACACAAAACTTGACCGATCGCACGTTTGCGCGAGGCGGTCAGGCTTGGGTAGCACGCGCCGTGCCCGATTACGCCGAGCGCTTCACCGCATGAAGGCGCTCACGCGCTCCGGCAATCCGGACGTCGCCCGCGCGCTCGCCAACATCGTCTGGCTCGGGCTGGAGCGGCTCACGCAGATCGCGGTCGCCATCGTCATCTCCGGTTTGCTCGCGCGCTACCTCGGCCCGGACGACTTCGGCAAATGGCAATACGCGAACACGCTGCTGCTCGTCATCGCGCCGATCACGTGGGTGTGCGGCGCGGAGATTCTCGTGCCGACGATCGTCAACCGCAAGCCCGCCGATACCGGCGCCGTACTCGGCAGCGCGTTCGTGCTGCGCATGGGCGTGTCGGTCGTCGCACTCTGCGTGACGTGGATCTGGATCGCCGCCGGCGGCACGGACCCGATGGTCGGGCTGATGCTCGCCGGACTCGCCGTCACGATGCTCTTTCGCGAGCCGTTCATCGGCGTCGTCAATTCGTGGCTGCAAAGCCTCACCTACAGCAAGCCGCAGCTCATCGCGAGCATGGCGGCGGCCATCGTCAAGGCGGCGCTCGTCTTCGCGCTCGTGCGCATCGCGGCCGCGCCGTCGAGCTTCGGCTGGCTCTGGGCGCTCGAAGCCGCGGCGATCAGCGCCGCGCTCGTCGCGTACTACGTGCGCCGTCACGGCGGCACGCTCGGCTGGCGTTTCGACCGCGCACTGTTCAGACATTTCGCGAGCGCGGGCACGGTGTTCTGGCTCGGCCTCATCTGCATGTATTTGTTCCTGAAGCTCGACCGGCTGATGCTCGCGCATCGCGTGTCGTTCGCGGAACTCGGGCTTTACTCCGCCGCGCAGCAGTTGAACGAGAACTGGATCGCGCTCGCGCTGATGCTCTCGCAGACCATCGCGCCGGCGTTCGTGTATCGCGTGCAGGAAACCGCGCGCCTGAAGCGCAATCTCGTGCGCCTCTTCGCGATGACCGCCGCGCTGATGATCGCAGGCGCGGCCGTCCTCGATGCGCTCGCGGGCTTCATCATCGCGCGCGTGTTCGGACCGAATTACGCGGGCGCGGCGGACATCTTCCGCTGGGCCGTGTGGCTTTCGGTGCCCGCGGGCATCGAAGCGATCGGCAATCTCGTCGTGCTGAAATATCAGGCGAAGTATGTGCTGCTATCGAAATGGCTTTTCGCGCTCGCGGTCGCGTTCGCGGTGAACTGGTTCGCGATACCGCGCATGGAAGGCTACGGCGCGCTGATCGGACTCGCGGCGGGTTATGTCGCGGCGGCGTCGGTGAATTTCTACTACATCCGTTTTCGGCTGCGCGCATGAACGAACTCCACGATGTCGCCGTGCTGATGCCCGCGTTCAACGGCCAGGCCGATGTCGAACGCACGCTCGCGTCGTTTGGCGAAACGTCGATGGTGAACGTGCTCATCGTCGACGATGGCAGCACGCCGCCTATCGTCGCGCCCGTCATCGACGGCATGAACATCGACATTCTGCGCATGCCGAAAAACGGCGGCATCGAGCGCGCGCTCGAAGCGGGCATCGCGGCGCTGTACGCGCGAGGCGTCCGTTACGCGGCGCGCATCGACGCAGGCGATCTCGCGACGCCCGCTCGCCTCGCGAAGCAACGCGCGTATATGGAGGCGCATCCGCGCGTCGCGGTGCTCGGCATGTGGACGCACGTCGTATCGACCGATGGCGCGCCGCTCTTCGATCTCACGCCGCCCGCCGATCCCGCCGCGATCCGCCGCATGATGCTCGCGCGCACATGCTTCACGCATCCGTCGCTGATGCTGCGCATCGACGCCGTGATCGAAGCGGGCAACTATCGCGCGCAGTATCGCGCCGCCGAGGATCTCGATCTGATCCTGCGTCTGCTACAACGGCACGACGGCGCGAATCTGCCCGAGTTCGGTCTCTTCTACGAACTGAACGAAAGCGGCATCAGCGCGACCAAACGGCGTGCGCAAATCATGTCGACACTGCGTCTGCAACTGCGCCATTTGCGCGTGACCAATCCGCTCGACTGGGCGGGCGTCGCGAAGAGCATCGCGCATCTCGTTTTGCCGTATCGCGCGTTGCGTGGATTGAAGGCGCGCTTGCTGAAGCGCGCATCCGCCGCGTGAACCTATTCCTGACTTCCGGATGACCAAAGAAAAGTCGAAGCTTCGTATCGCCCTCGTGTGCAACACGGCGTGGGCGATCTATACCTACCGGCAAGGCGTGCTGCGCATGCTGACCGCGCGCGGCGCGCAAGTCACGATCATCGCGCCGCGCGACCGCACCTTCGAGCCGCTCACCGAAATGGGCTGCCGCTGCGTCGAGTTGCCGGTCGCATCGAAAAGCACCGATCCGCGCGATGACCTCAGGACGCTCGCCGCGCTCTTTCGCGAATATCGTGCGACGCGTCCGCATATCGTGTTTCACTATACGATCAAGCCGAACATCTACGGCTCGCTTGCCGCGATGCTCGCGCGCGTGCCGTCGATCGCGGTGACGACGGGTCTCGGCTACGTCTTCATCCAGAAGAGCCGCACGGCGCAGGTCGCGAAGCGGCTGTACCGTTTCGCGTTCCGCTTTCCGCGCGAAGTGTGGTTCCTCAATCGCGACGATCACGAAGCCTTCCTGCACGAGAATCTGCTCGCGCATCCGGATCGCGCGCGGCGTCTGCATGGCGAAGGCGTCGATCTCGATGAATTCGCGTTCGAGCCGCTGCCCGCGCGCGAGGATTTCGTGTTCATCCTGATCGGCCGTCTGTTGTGGGATAAAGGCGTGGCGGAATATGTCGAAGCCGCACGCAGGATTCGCGCGAAGTTTCCGCACGCGCGTTTTCAGTTGCTCGGGCCGGTCGGCGTCGACAATCCGAGCGCGATCAGCCGCACCGACGTAGAAAAGTGGGAAGCGGAGCATATCGTCGAATATCTCGGCGAAGCGAACGACGTGCGGCCGCTCGTCGCCGCGGCGGATTGCGTCGTGCTGCCTTCGTATCGCGAAGGCGTGCCGCGCACGCTGATGGAGGCATCGGCGATGGGCCGCCCGATCGTCGCCACCGACGTTCCCGGCTGCCGCGAAGTGGTCGAGGACGGCGTGAACGGCCTGCTCTGCGAGGTCAAAAGCGCCGACAGCCTGACCGAAGCGCTCGAGCGCATGCTGACGCTCTCCGCCGACGAGCGCGCCGCCATGGCGCGGCGCGGCCGCGAAAAGGTCGCGAGCGAATTCGACGAAAAAAATGTCGTCGAACGCTACAAGGGCACAATACATGCCATTACCGGCATTTCACTTTGATTTCATGCAATCGGGAGAGCACAAGATGAATGGCAATCAGCCGACGAAGGGCACGATTCTCGTCACCGGCGGCGCGGGCTTCATCGGTTCGCATACGTGCGTCGAACTACTCGACGCGGACTATGGCGTCGTGGTCATCGACAATCTCGTCAACAGTCGCGCGGAGTCGTTGAAGCGCGTCGAGCGCATCACGGGCAAGAGCGTCACGTTTTATGAAGCCGATGCCCGCGACGAAGCCGCGCTCAACCGCATCTTCGACGCGCACGCGATCACCGGCGCGATCCACTTCGCGGCGTTGAAGGCCGTGGGCGAATCGGTCGCGAAGCCCATCGAGTACTACGAGAACAACATCGGCAGCCTGCTCGCGGTGCTCAAGGTCATGAAAGCGCGCGGCGTGCGCAACTTCGTGTTCAGCTCGTCGGCGACGGTGTATGGCGTGCCGAAGAGCGTGCCGATCGACGAATCGTTTCCGCTTTCCGCGACGAACCCCTACGGCCAGAGCAAGCTCATCGCCGAGCAGATCCTGCGCGATCTCGAAGTGTCCGATCCGTCGTGGCGCATCGCGACGCTGCGCTATTTCAATCCGGTCGGCGCGCACGAGAGCGGTTTGATCGGCGAAGATCCGGCGGGCATTCCGAACAACCTGATGCCGTATGTGGCGCAAGTGGCCGTCGGCAAGCTCGCGCAACTGCGCGTGTTCGGCAGCGATTACGATACGCACGACGGCACCGGCGTGCGCGATTACATTCACGTCGTGGATCTGGCGCGCGGGCATATCGCGGCCATCGATGCGCTCAGGAAGCTCGACCGCAGCTTCGTCGTGAATCTCGGCACCGGGCAAGGCTATAGCGTGCTCGATGTCGTGAAGGCGTTCGAGGCGGCGTCGGGCAAGCCGGTTCCGTATGAGCTCGTGCCGCGCCGTCCGGGCGATATCGCCGCCTGCTACGCCGATCCGGCCGCCGCGGCGGAACTGATCGGCTGGCGCGCGGAGCATGGCATCGAACGCATGTGCGCGGATCACTGGCGCTGGCAGTCGCAGAATCCGCAAGGGTTCGCTTAAAAGCGTCGAGGCGCTGCGCTTTGCGCGCGGCGCCGCTTTTTTCCATCGGTTCTATTTCATGCTTAGTTTCGCGCTTGCTTTTCTGGTCTCGCTCTTCGTGACCTTGTTGATCGTGCGCTTCGCACACCTGCAGGAAGGCGTGCTCGGCGACACCGATCTCGCCGGCGTGCAGAAGTTTCACGCGCGGCCCGTTCCGCGCATCGGCGGCGTGGGCATCATCTGCGGGCTCACGGCATCGGCCGTGCAGTTGCGATGGGGCTATCCGGCCGTATCGGGCGGCATTCTCGGCATCGTCGCGTGCGGCTTGCCGGCGTTTCTCTCCGGGCTGATCGAAGACCTGACCAAGCGCGTCTCGCCGCTCGCGCGCCTCGTCTGCACGATGGCCGCCGCGGGCCTCGCCTATGCGTTCCTGAACATCGCGGTCACGCGCATCAGCGTGCCGCCGCTCGATTTCCTGTTGTCCTACGCGGTCATTTCATGCGCGGTGACGGTGCTCGCCGTCGCGGCGCTCGCCAACGCGGTGAACATCATCGACGGCTTCAACGGCCTCGCATCGATGGTCAGCTTCATGATGTTCGCCTCGCTCGCCTATGTGGCGTTCCAGGTGCACGATCCGATCGTGCTCTCCGGCTCGCTCATCATGATGGGCGCGGTGATGGGCTTCTTCATCTGGAACTTCCCCGCCGGGCTGATCTTTCTCGGCGACGGCGGCGCGTACTTCGTCGGCTTCATGCTGGGCGAACTCTCGATCATGCTCGTGATGCGCAACCGCGATGTCTCCGCGTGGTATCCGGTACTGCTCTTCATGTATCCGATCTTCGAGACGTGCTTCTCGATCTATCGCAAGAAGTTCATTCGCGGCATTTCGCCGGGCATTCCGGACGGCGTGCATCTGCATATGCTCGTCTACAAGCGTCTGATGCGCTGGGCCGTCGGCGTGAAGAACGCGCATGAGCTGACGCGGCGCAATTCGCTGACGTCGCCGTATCTGTGGCTGCTGTGTCTCGTCGCCGTGATTCCCGCGACGCTCTTCTGGCGGCATACGGTGCATCTGTTCTGCTTCGTCGTCGTGTTCGCGGCAACTTACGTGTGGCTCTACATGAGCATCGTGCGCTTCAAATCACCGCGCTGGCTCGTGTTTCGCCGGCCGCACACGGTGAAGAAATGAAGCGACGCCGCCTGAGTTCCAGGCGGCGTTTTTCATTCGAAGCCTTATTTCAGGTGCTTTGCGAAGAAATCCGCGGTGCGGCCGTTGGCGAGTTGCGCGGCCGCCGCGTCGTAATGCGCGCCCTGATTGCGCGCGAACGCGTGATGACAGCCGGGATACGTGTACACCTCGACATTCGGCTGCCCCTTCACCGCCGCCAGCACGCGGTTGCGCGCATCGGCGGGAATGAATTCGTCCTCTTCCGCGAGATGCAGCATGAGCGGCACCTTGATCTTCGGCAGTTCGGCGAGGTATTGATCCGTGCCGCCGCCGTAGTACGAAACCGATGCGTCGACATCCGTGCGCGCCGCCGTCAGGAACGAGAGCAAGCCGCCGAGACAAAAGCCGACCGAGCCGATCTTGCCCTGCACTTGTGAGAGTCCGCGCGCGAAACCGATCGTCGCCGCGATGTCCTCGACGCCCGTGTTCACGTCGAATGCGTTGTAGTACTTGAGCGCCTGCTGCCATTCGGCTTCGGTGCGATCGGTGAGTTCGACGTTCGGCTCCAGCCGCCAGAAGAGATCGGGGCATAGCGCGACGTATCCCTGGCGCGCGTATTCGTCACAGGTTTCGCGCATGTCGGCGTTGATGCCGAAAATTTCCTGAATCACGATCACGGCCGGCGCGGTCGTTTGCGCGGGATATGCGACGTAAGCGTCGAAATTGCCATCGGGGATGGAGATGCTGAGCGTCTCGGACATGGGAAGTCTCCTAGATGATGAAGCGAGCCCATCATATCCAAACTTTCCCGCGCCGCGCTCGAAGCGGACCACTCATCTCGGCGATGATCGCGAGTCCCCGGATGAATCGAGCGTATCGATCGATCGGGGCCTTGCATGCGTGTCGCGCCGAACCGCCCATGCCATTTCCCTTCTGCGAGGGTCGATTGTTATCGAGTGGCTCGCGCGGCCGGAACCGCGCGTCCTCGTGGGCCTGCTTCCCCGGCATCGCGGGGCACCTCGTTCCGGCGTGTAGCACGCACATCGCGCATATTGAGTGGTCTCAAGCCGGATCGGACCGCTTCCGGCCATTGCATCTTCGGTCCATCGAACGGCGGCGATCCGCCAGAATGCCGTGCTTTGCGGACATCGATTCGAAGCGTCCGATGAAGCGTGGTCCGGCGCACACGCGCATCCGTCGTTTCGCGCCGAAGACTAGTCGCAAGACGCCGCCGCAACCGCGCACGACAAGAGCCGCTGCTATATTCGACGCAAAAAATAGGGGTGCCGGGGCCGTCATGCGCAACAAGTTCGCCGTCGTCTGGATCTGGCTTTGCCTGCTTCCGCTCGCGTTCGACTTACGAAGCGTCGAGACGGCCAGCAAGGCCATCGATGTTCTGCTCACCGTGACATCGATGGGCGCCGCCTGCGCGATGCTGCTCATCGCGCCGCGCTTCGCGCGCCGCTCGCGCATGCGCGGGTTCGTCAGCGCGCTCTTTCTGCTCACGATCTTCGGCAGCGTCGCAACCCAATGGCTGCAAGGCAACGACGCCGGCAACTACGCGCGCGTCGTGCTGCCGTTCCTCTTGATGCTGCTCGGCTATTTCGTAGGCTGCCGTCCGTGGGATGCGCAGCGTCTTGCGCAGATCGAACGCGCGATGGTCTGGTCGATGATCGCATCGCTCGTGTTCGGCGGCGGTTTCGGCATGGCGATGCCTGGCGGCATCGACACCTTGAGCATTCGCGTCGTCCCGGTCACGTTCCTTTGCCTGCAAGGGCTGTTGCTGCACGAAATCGTCTTCGCGCAGCGCATCGGGAAGCTGGCCGGGCTGTTTTTTCTCGCGACGATCGTCATCGAGATTCTGTTCGGCACGCCGGGCCTCCTGGTCGGCACCGTGCTGCTGATCGCTTATGCGACGTGGCTCGCCGCGCCTTCGCTGCGCGCGTTCTTCGCCGCCGGTCTGCGCGCGGCCACGATCCTGACGCTGCTGATCGCGATGGCCACCGCGACGGCCACGTTCTTTCCGACGATCGGAGCCCCGTGGATGAAGCGTCTCTCGCTCGTGCAGGATGCGCCGCCCGCACGCGATCCGGTGCTGATCGCGCGTCTCGCGGAAATGAAGGATCAGGTCGATCAGACTACGTCGTCGGCGATGTCGACGATCGTCGGCATGGGCTACGGACACGACTATCGCTACGCGCCGTCGTATCTGCCGGATCTTGCCGGCGACATCAGCGAGCAGGACTTCTACGCCTTCAAAAAATGGGCGGCCGGCCGCGACTTCTGGGTCTATCAGTTCTTCGCAGGCGGCGTGCTGTTCGGGCTCGCGCTGCCGATCGCCATTCTGTGGGCGCTCTGGCGCGGTTCGCGGGCGTATCGCGCATGGCGGCACAGCACGCCCGATGCGCCCTGGCTGCCGGTGCTCGGCCGTGCGCTCTTCGTGCTCGCTGCGCTGCCCGCGACGTCGATCGGCGGTAATCCGCTCGGCGAGCGTTTTCCGGGGCTGATGTTCGGTGTCGCGCTGGGTCTCGTCGTCGCGTCGTATGCGCGCATCGCGCATGGCATCCACGCGCGCGCCGCCGAAGCGGCCGGTCGCACGCCGCAGCAAAGCGCGCCTTTTTACGGCGCGCCGCCCGACATGCATCCGCAAGACGGGCCGCTCACGGAGATACGTCCGGCGAATCCGCCGCGCGCGTCAGGTTCGCTGCCCGCGCAGTAAGATCCGTCCGCTCACTGCGCGCGCAGATGTGCCCGCAGATAAGGCGCGAAGCCGTTTTGAACGGAGATGATCTTCGTCGCGCAGTCGTCGAAATCCGAGCCTCGCGCGCGCTCGTCCTCGAACATGCCCTTGCATTGCGCGAAGAGCGAGATCGTCGCGCCGTCGCCGTTCGGGACGCGCGTCGCCGAGAACACCGGCTTGCCGGTGTCCGAAGGCACGTCTGTTTCGATCGCGGCATTGTCGGCGCGTGTCAGGCGTTCCTTCGAATTCTGCTCGACGTAAGTCTTCGTGAGCTTCCAGGCCGCATCGCACTGCGCCGCGTCGCGGCATGCGACGGTCGCATTGCGTTGCGCCGTATCGAGCGATTGCTGCGAGAGCAGGAACGTGCGTTCCTTCGTCTGCTCTTTCTCGACGGACGAGCACGCGGTGAGGACGGTGGAAGCGACTGCGAGAGCGATGAGCTTTTTCACGGACGGAAAGCCAAAGAATCAGGTCGGACGGCGATTATAACGACGCCCGCTTTCGGCAACCATTTGCGTGCGGTATCGCGCGATCAGGAGGAGACACATGAAACACGCGCTTTTGTGGCTGGCCATCGCGGCCTTCGCGCCGTCGTTCGCGTATGCGGGCGATTCGGCCGATACCCCGTCGATGGACGCGCTGCTCGCGCAACAGAACGGCTATGTGGGCAATCCGGCGGGGGGCGCGCGGCTGCGTCCGGGCACGCGCAAGGCCGACGCAAAAGCGATGATGATGCCGCGAAGCGCGGCGGCGACGCTTTATCCGGCGCCTTCGGGTCTGAAGGCGCCGGCGTCGAATGCCGCGCGTGCGCGCGACATCTACAAGTCGCCGTATTGAACTGAGAAGACCTACTCCCCGATGCTCTCGTAGCTGTAATAGCCCGCGTAGGTGCTGCCCATCAGCACCTTCGATTGCGGCACATCGGTGAGGAGCACGCCCTTCATGTGCACGCCGCCGTGATAGAGGCGCTTCATCGTTTCACCGATTTCCTGCACCTGATTCTTGCCGTGCCGCACGACGAGCAGGCTCGTGCCCGCGTGCCGGCCGATCACGGTCGCGTCGGTGACGGCGAGCACGGGCGGCGTATCGATGACGACGAGATCGTAGAGCTGCTTCAGTTCGCCGAGGATTTCGCCGAGCCGATCGCTCGCGAGCAGTTCCGCCGGATGCGATGGCAGCGAGCCCTTCGGAATCAGATCGACGCCGGGCAACACGTCGTGAACGATGACGTCCATCGCGTTGGCGCCCATCAGCACGTCGGATAGACCCGGCGTGTGACGCACGCCGAAGTGCGAGTGGATGTCGCCGCGGCGCATGTCGCCGTCGATCAGCAACACGCGCTTTCTCGTCGATGCGACGAGCGTCGCGAGATTCGCCGACAGAAACGACTTGCCCGCTTCGGGCCGCGAGCCGGTCAGCATCACGACGTTGTTGCGCGCTTCGCCGAGCTGCAGTTGCAGCGACGTGCGCAAGCTGCGAATGCCTTCGACGGCCGCATCCTCCGGCGCCTGCGCCGCGAGCACGTGCATGCCTTCGCGGCGCATGCCGACCTGACGTTGCAGACGAAGCTGCTGCGTGCTGCGCGGCACGATGGCGAACACGCGCGTGCCCAGTTGCCGTTCGATGTCTTCGGGACGCTCGACGCCGCCCCACAGCGACTTGCGCACGAACGCCGCGATGATGCCGAGCACGAGGCCGATGCCCGCCGAGATCAGGATCACGAGCGCGCGCTTCGGACGCACGGGATCGTCGGCGGGTTGCGCGAGATCGACGATCCGCACGTTGCCGACCTGCCCCGCCTTCGCGATGCGCAATTGCTGCGCGCTGTTCTGCAGGTTCGCGTAAAGCTCGCTGTTCGAGCGCACGTCGCGCGTATAGCGCAGCGCGGTCTGCTCGGTATCGGGCAGCGTCGACACGTTCTTGCCGAGGCGCGTCTGCGCGGCGGTGAGCGATGCAATCTGCGCATCGAGCGCCTGCACCGACGGATGATTCGCCGTGAAGCGCAGCGACAGTTCCGCGCGCTGTTGCTGAAGATCGGAGAGCTTCGTCTTGTTGTCGACGATCTGCTGCAGGAGCAAGCGGCTCTCTTCGGAGAGATCGACGGAACCTTGCTTGTTGCGAAACGCGCTCAGGCGCTGCTCGGCTTCATCGAGCTGCTTCTTCACGAGCGGCAGTTGCTGCTCCAGAAACGCGAGCGTGTGCTCCGCTTCGGCCGAACGCTTCTGCGTGTCCTGCTCCACATAACGATTCGCGATGTTGTTGACGATCGCCGCGATTTGCTTCGGATTACTACCTTCCAGAGATACGCCGATGATGCCCGATTGCAGTGCGGTCTCCGCCACGGTCAGGCGCTGCTGAAGACGATCGATGGTCGTGATCGTCGAGAAGCGTTGCAGTTCGAACTGCACGCCGGGCTTGCCGTCGAGCTTGTCGACCTTGAGCGTCACCGGGCCTTGCGGCGTCGCGCCCGACACTTCCTTGCCGACCTGCCCCGTCAGCACGATCAGTCCGTTCGGATCCCGCAGTTCGTAAGCGCCGCGCTCGAGCGCGACGAGTGTGAACTTCCTGTCGTAGAGCTCCTTCGGCGTGTCGAAGAGCGGCACGTCGATGGCTTCGCCGCCCCACGCGAAGCGCGACAGATAACCCTGCGGAATCGGCCGGTTCAGCATCGCGAACACGTTGCCGACGAGCTTGCCCACGACCGGCAACACGCGCGGCGAGGCATCGATATCCAGATGCAGACGCCGCACCGTATCGTCGATGACGAGTCGCGAGCGCAGCAGTTCGATCTGCGCGGCAGTCGAAGTCTTCGTTTCGGTGAGTTGCGGAACGGCGGCTTGCAGCGCCTTGGCGCCGGCGTTCGCGTTGTTCGTGTTGGCCGGCTCGTCGACCTGGATCATCGCGTCGGCCTTGTAGGTCGGCGTCGCGAGATACGCGTAAGAGGTGCCGAGCGCAATCACGGCGAGCATGACGAGCGTCACGAGCTTCCAGTTGAGCATCGCCGCGGCCAGGTAATCGGACAGGCGCAGTTCGTCACCCGTCGATACGTCCACGTATCGCGTATCAAAGTTCATCGACATGATCTCGCTCGCTTATATTTTTTAAGTCGAACCATGATGCTCCGGCGCGCCCCGCGCGCGCCGGTCAGACACTTGATGCCAGATGCTTACTTCGTCAACACGGCCGCCGTCAAACCAGCGTTGATCGCCGGCAGCAGCAGGTTGAGCACGCGCGAGAAGCGCACGAGCCCGTTGTTGTCGACATAGACGACGTCATGCGGCTGCAGCTCGAAGTTGTTCGCGAGCAGCATCGACACCGGCGACAGCGCGTCGAGCTTGTAGACCTCCGGCTGGTCCGTCGCGCCGTTGCGGATCACGTACAGCTCGCGCGGGTTCGACGTTTCCGGGTTGAAGCTGCCCGCCTGCGAGATCGCGTCCGACAGCGTGAGCTTGCCGTTGCGCATCGGGATGACGGTGGCCGGCTTGGTCACTTCGCCCATCACGTAGACGCCGTTTTCGTCGCGCGAATCGACACGCAGCGCATCGCCCGGCTTGAGCATGATGTCCGACGGGCTGCGGCCCTTCGACGTCATGCCGGCCATGTTGATGTGATACGTGACGCCATCGCGGATCAGCGTGACGCGGCTCTGATCCGCCGTCGTCGCGAAACCGCCCGCGCGGCCGATCGCCTCGGTGAGCGTCATCGGAATGTCGTTGATCTGCTGCGCGCCCGGCGTGCGGACATCGCCGTCGATATACACCTGCGACGCGCGGAACGACGCGACGCGCACCGTCACCTGCGGCTTCACGAACACCTTCGACAGCTCGGCATACAGCTCGCGCTGAACCTGCGTCTCGGTCTTGCCCGCGACGTGCAGCGGCTTGTTCACGTACGGGAATTGCAGATTGCCGTCGGCATCGACGACGAAGCCGGGCGCGGCATCCGACGTGCGCGTCTGGTTCGCCGGCTGGCCGAGCGCCGCGACGAGTTCCGGGTGATCCCAGACCGTGATCTGCAGCACGTCGCCGACGCCCAGCTTGTAAGGCGCGGGCTTGCCGTAGAGCGAGGCGTTCGGATCGCCCGTCACGGACGGCTGCGCGGCGCGCATCTTCTTCACGAGCGCGGCGTCGATCGTCGTGATCGGAATGTTGGTGGTCGTGGCCGGATCGCCCTGATCGTTCGACGTTTCGACGAGCTGGGCGGGCTTTTCCATGTGCATGCCCGGCGAGAGCCCGCAACCCGTCAGGATCACGGCGACGGAAGCTGCCGCAGCCAGGCTCGTGAGGCGGAAGATACGCGACACGTTGGTGTTGGCGGCCATGGAGGTGGTGCCCGGTTGTTGTTGGTTGTGCATGATGGTCGTCCCCTGCATCAGTAAGCGTTGGTGTGGCGTAGTCCCTTGAAGATCGTTGCGGCGATGATTCTCATATCGAGTCCGAACGACCAGTTACCCAGATAGTACAAATCGTGAGCGACGCGTCCTTCCATCTTTTCGATCCGATCCGTTTCCCCACGAAAACCGTTGACCTGGGCCCAGCCGGTGATGCCTGGCTTGATCCGGTAACGATGGATGTACCCCGATACGACCTTCTGATACAGGTCGTCATGTTCGAGCGCGTGTGGACGCGGGCCCACGACCGACATGTCGCCGCGCAGAACGTTGAAGAACTGCGGCAGCTCATCGAGGCTGGTGCGGCGCAGGAACGCTCCGACACGGGTCACGCGCGGATCGTTGCGCGTGGCCTGGCGAAGCACTCCGGCCTGTTCCGTGTGCAGGCGCATCGAACGGAACTTGTAGATGGTGAAGACGCGGCCATCCGCGCCTTTGCGGTTCTGCCGGAACAACACCGGCCCGCGCGAAGTGAGCTTGATTGCGAGCGCGATGCAGATGAGCGCCGGCGAGACCGCGATGATCGCGCCGAGCGCGAACAGGCGGTCGAAGATTTCCTTTTGCAGCTGCGCCGACGCCGACAACGGCGTCGCGACGAGATTGATCGCGGGCTGGCCGAGCAGATCGGTGACGCCGCTTTCGAACAGCGCGAGGCTGCGCACGTCGGGGATGAAGCGCACGTTGATGAGATCGTCGCGGAATTCGTTCACGAAGCGCAGGATCGTGGGCTCCTCCGACAGCGGCAGCGCGAGCCACACTTCATGGACGTTCTGCGCGCGCACGAAGGCGACGAACGCGTCGAAATCGTCATACACGGGCAGGCGCGTGTTCAGACGCGACTTGCCCGCCGCCGCGTTGAACGCCGCGCACATGCGAAAACCGGTGTCCTGCGAACGCTCGATCTTGCGCAGCATCGAATCGCAATGTCTGCCGCAGCCGACGATCGCCACTTGCTGCAGGTTCAGGCCCGCGTTGCGCATGTGCGCGAGAATCGCGTGCGTGATGAGACGGCCGGCGATCATGAGGCCGCCGGACATCGCGGTCCAGTAGGCGAACCAGAGGCGCGACACGTAGTCGAGCCGATGCAGCGAGAACATCAGCGCGAGCGCGCAGCCCTGCACGACGAGCCAGCCGAGCGAGACCTGACACGCAAGCTGAAGCTTGCTGCGGCCGCGCCACGACTGGTAGACGCCGAAGCCAGGAAAGAGCGCAAGCGAGAACGCCGCCGCGAACGCGACGAACGCCACCGAATAGGTGTGTGCCTCGATGTACTCGAACCTGATTTGCGACGCCACTGCCGCACCGCCGACGATCATCAAGACGTCGAACAGGCGCGCGAGCAATCCCTGTAAATCGCGCATGTTTTTTTCCCCGGAACGCAATCAGCCCTTTACCGCCCTTCAGTCTCCTCCTCGCGTTAGCCCCGTCTTCTTCTTGTGAACGGTTGCAAGAAAGTCTTCTGCCTTCGAACGCTCAACTGCGCCCGTAGGTGTCGTCGAAACGCACGATGTCGTCTTCGCCGAGATAGCTCCCCGACTGCACTTCAATGATTTCGAGCGGCACCTTGCCCGGGTTCTCCAGACGATGCCGCACACCGAGCGGAATGAACGTCGATTCGTTCTCGGAGAGCAGAAACTGCTCTTCGCCGCGCGTGACGAGCGCCGTGCCGCACACGACGATCCAGTGTTCCGCGCGATGGTGATGCATCTGCAGCGACAGCTTCGAGCCCGGCGACACCACGATGCGCTTGACCTGGAAGCGCTCCCCGTGCTCGATCGAATCGTAGAAACCCCACGGGCGGCGCACCTTGCGATGCGTATCCGCTTCGGGCGCGTGCTGCTCGCGGATGCGCGCAACCAGCCCCTTGATGTCCTGCACGCGCGAACGGTCCGCGACGAGCACGGCGTCGTCCGTCTCGACGACGATCACGTTGGTCGTGCCGACACACGCGACGAGCCGTCCGCCTTCGGAGCGCGCATAGCTCGATGTCGCGCCTTCGAACACGACTCGGCCGCTCGCGACGTTGCCCGATTCGTCCTTGTCCATCGCGTCCCACACGGCGTCCCACGAACCGAGATCCGACCAGCCCGCGACGAGCGGCACGACCACGCCGTCGCACGGCTTCGTCGGCGTGCCGATGTGCTCCATCACCGCATAGTCGATCGAGTCGGACGGCGCGCGCCCGAACTGCGCCGCCTGCGGGCGGAAGAACTTGCCGTCGGCCTCGCCCTCCTGCGCGGCGGCCGAGCACGCCGCGTGCATGTCGGCATTGAGCTTTTGCAGCGCCGCGAGCCACACGCTCGCGCGCACGACGAAGATGCCGCTGTTCCACCAGTACGTGCCCGCCGCGACGTATTGCGCCGCGAGTTCCGCCGCCGGCTTTTCGACGAAGCGGTCGATCTCGTGCGCGCCGTCATCGAGCGCCGCGCCCAGACGGATGTAGCCGAAGCCGGTGTCGGGGCGCGTCGGCGGAATGCCGAGCGTCGCGATCACGCCGCGCTCCGCATGTTCCGCAGCGATCGCGATCGCGCGATGCAGCGCCGGAATATCGGCGATGGAGTGATCCGCCGGCATCGCGACCATGATCGCGTCCTCGCCGTCCCTCACGGCGGCAAGTGCCGCGAGCGTGAGCGCGGGCGCGGTGTCGCGGCGCGCCGGCTCGACGATGATGCGTGCATCGACGCCGGCTTCGCGCGTCTGTTCTTCCGTCGTGAACCGATGCTCTTCGCCGCACACGATGATCGGCTCGCCATCGACCTTGAAGTTGCCGGCAAAGCCTTTGAGCCGCGACACCGTCGCCTGGAGCAGCGAGTCACGTCCGACGACGCCGATCAGCTGCTTCGGGAATTGTTCACGCGACATCGGCCACAGGCGCGTGCCCGAGCCGCCGGCGAGGATCACAGGGACGAGGCGGCGGCACGGCCCGGCCGCCTTGGCCGGGCCCGCCTCCACACCTGCTGCTCCCTGCTTCACCCCACCTTCCGTGCGTGCTTCATTCGTCATAAAGAACTCCTGCCTGCCTGTTCGTCCGAACGGCGAACCGTTCGGGAAATGATTAAGTGCCGGACCGATCGGGTCCGGCCAAAGGTCCGACGTTTTACGCCATAGTCGGGCTCAGAGCGGCCCACGTCACATAAGCGCGCGGGTCAGCCGTTCGCCTCGCGTCTGCTCTGCATCCGGTACTCCGTCGGCGAGATCAGAAGGCGCTTGCGGAAAATCTTCGCGAGCCTGTCGCCGTTGCCCATGCCGCTTCTGCGCGCGATCTTGTCGACCGGCAGTTCCGAATCCGTCAGAAGCGCACAGGTCACGGCGAGGCGCGCCTGCAGCAAATAATCGGATGGCGTGATGCCCATCTCGATCTTGAAGCGGCGCAAGAAGTTGCGCTCGCTCATCGCGGCCACCTGCGCCGCATCGACGACCGAAATCGGCCGTTCGCAGTTGTCCTGCAGCCAGCGCGCCGCCGCGCGGATCTTGTCGCCCGCCGACGCCACGCCGCTGTCGCCGAGGATCGACACGAGCTTCGCGGCCGAACCGGGCATCAGACGTTCGGCGACGCTGCGCGACACGTCGATGCCGAGATCGCGCTTCACGATCAGAAGCGCGCCCTTCATCGACTCGTAGCGGTCGCCGGCGTCGCCCTGCTGCTCGTCGCGCACGAGTTGCATCGCGTTGCCGTAGCGCGCCTGCGCGTCCTGCGCCTGACCGATGCCCGCGGCGTCGAGCACCTTGCGGCCCTCGGAAATCGCGCGCACGACCGTGGTCTTGGTCTGCACGCGACGCAGCCATTCGATGATGCGATCGTCCTTCGCCGCTTCTTCCGCGCCACGGCCGCCGGCGACGAAAAGCGCGTCGAAGCCGCCGTAGTGGCGCGCATCGAGACCGTCCGTCCAGACGCGCACCGACGACGAGCACGCCACGTTGCCGCCTTCGACCGACAGGAACCGCACGTCGTACGTGCAATCCGGCCGCGACTTCGCCGACGACAGCTCGTTCGCCATGTGGAAGACCTCCGCGACGATTCCCGCGCCGAGCAGCGAAAAGCCGTCGAACAGCAGGATCGCGACCTGGCGCACCTCGGTCTGCGAGGCGTTCGACGCGGGAGGCGTCCAACCCATGACTGCGGGTTCAAGAGTGGCGTAAGGCATGGTCATCCTCTGCAGCTTGTTTCCTGGAAGGCGCGGAAGAGTTGTTCGGTCATTGCGGCGCATCAATGGACTTCCCGAACTTCGCCGGGTTGCCGTGACCGATTGGAACGAAGTGTTGGCGGAATCGATCCGCTGGCTTGAATAATAAGCAGACAATGTTTTTTGTGCTCTGGATTTTCGCGCTTAAACCACAAAATCTGTTCCGCTATGAGGGTGAGCGCACATTGAAATCCTTCCCCAAATTCCGGAAAGCCTGCATTCAATGCATGGAAAACAAATACGGATTTGTCATACAAGGATTGATTCGGCGGTTTAGCTCAATCTGATTCCCGTGCCGCCAGATCGGACACAGCGTTGCTCACTAAGCTCCGCAGCACGGCCCTGCGCGGTCCGCCGGATGCGATGGCCGCCAAGTCCGATCATTCGAATTGATTCATTTATGAAACATCGATGTGTGCGAAAGCGGACGTTCGTACCGCTGCAATCGGAAAATTTTGGTTTCGCCGTTACATTTAGGAACGATATGTAATGCGCATTTCAGACGCCGATTAAAATCCGCGAACGGCTTCGGCATTAATACTCAATGATTTTCTAATAACGCAATCGAGGTCCCCAACGTGATTTTTGATTAACCCGTTTTATTTTTATTCAAAGGCATAATGCGGTATTTTCATATGAACTTAGATGCTGCATTGCAGCGGACGCGAGATCGCGTCGAACCTGCATGCGCGCGGGACTCGGGCGCTGTCACCGTCCGCCATCGGCTAGTATTTTTGCGGCGGCGCACGCTTTGACACTATTTGCCGAATCGCCCAATTCTTGTTTTGCAATGATCGGCTGAATGCGGCTCGAATCGCGCGTACGTTCGCAATCGTCTTCACGCAAATTTTCGTACAGCGCGCGGACACGCAAATCGGTCAGGTTTGCCGCCCGCGCTGACAATGTGCTGACCGTTGCTCGTCAGCCTTGCTTGTTTCAGTCGTGAAATTCCGTCGCGCGTGCGCGCACGCACGGTCATGCGGCGTCGCAGCGGGCATCGTTTGCGCGACGCACGACTCACCGAAGCCAACCCGGAGCAACGATGCTGAGCAACGCTGATTTCCTGACGGTCGTGCGGCTCGCGCCGCTCGTGGCGATCGATCTGATCGTCACCGATGGCAACCGGCGCATCCTCGTGGGGCATCGGCGCAACCGGCCCGCGCAGGGCACATGGTTCGTGCCGGGCGGCCGCATCAGAAAAGACGAATCGCTCGATGCCGCCTACAGGCGCATCGTCAGCAACGAGTTGGGCGTCGCGAGCGCGCAGCGTTCGGCCGCACGCTTCTTCGGCGTCTACGAGCATCTCTACGACGACAACTTCGCGGGCGCCGATGGCATCGGCACGCATTACATCGTGCTCGCCTACGCGCTGACGCTCTCGAGCAAGGTTCCGATCGGCCGCTTCGATCAGCACAGCGACTATCGATGGCTTATGCCCGACGAACTGCTCGCGCGAGACGACGTGCACGAAAACACCAAGGCCTACTTCCGCTGATCCGCGCGAAAAGGCGCGTACCGAGATCATCTGCCAACACTTCGTCAATTTCGGACTCGGCGCGCGGCGGCTGCCGGGCGCCGCGTATAGTGCGCCCATGTAAGCTCACTTTCCCGCTACTTACGTTCCTGCATCGATCGGACCCCGGCCGGCCACGACGCCTGCCGCGGTTCGCACAGGGAGAAGTCGATGGTGTACGCCAATGGTACGGGCCGGCTTCAGGTCGTGCGCGCGGTCGCGCCCGACGTGCCGTCCGCCGATATGACCAGCGCGGCGAAGCGAATCGGCATTCTGATCTTCGAGGACTTTTCGCTCGTCGAAGTCAGCTCGATCTCCGAGGTCTTCTCGGTCGCGAATCAGGTGCATCTGCCCGCCGACGCCAACGCACGCGCGCAGGCGCCGAATTATTCGCTGATGTTTCTGTCGAGCGATGGCGGCAGCGTGGCGAGCAGTTGCTCGATGCGGATCTGGACCGAGAGTCTCGAAACGCGCTGGATGAACGAATGCGACGCGCTGTTCATCGCGGGCGGCGTGGGCGCGCGTCATGCGCGTAACGATGCCGCGCTGCGCAAGCGCCTCGCGCGCGTGGCGCCGAAGATTCCGTTCATCAAGGCGATCGGCGAAGGCGCGCAGATTCTCGCCGCGGCCAATCTCGACGTGCAGAACCGCACGCTCGATTTCGCCGGCGAGCCGCAAGGCCGCGCGCTTGCGCCGGCGTTGTCGAATCCGCTTTTCATCGCGGAACAAACGCTCACGCTCGACGATCCCAAAGGGCCGATCGCGGCGGCGCTGTCGATCATCAAGCGCGACCACGGCGCGGCGCTCGCGCGTGAAGTATCGGAGCGCTCCATTCCGGGCGCGTGGCAGAAGCTCGCCACCGTGCTCGACGATACCGAAGCCGGCAGCGTGCGCCAGAAGATCGACGCCGCCGCGCGCTGGATCCGCGAGAACTACGTGCGGCCGATCTCGATCACCGATGCGGCGCGCGTCGCCGCGATGAGCGAGCGCAATTTCCTGCGCCGCTTCAAGGCGCAGATCGGGCTGACGCCGTCGGAATACCTGTTGCGCGCGCGGCTCGATGCGAGCTGCATGTTGCTGGCCGCGACCGATCTGCCGGTCGACAAGATCGCGCGGCGCTGCGGCGCGGGCAGCGGCGACGGCCTCGCGAAAATCTTCCGCAAGCGGCTCTCGATCTCGCCGACCGAATACCGGATGGCAGGCCGCCGAAAACAGGGCGACGGTTCGTAAACGTCCGGAGCCGGCCTAGAACAAATACGCATGGAATCAAAGGTACTCTGGACGCTTTCGAATCTCGGCGACGCGGCCTTTCTGCTGCCGCTCGCGCTCGTCTGCGCGCTGTGGCTGCGCACGGTCGACGTGCGCCTCGCGTTGCGCTGGGCCGTGCTGCTCGCGATCGGCATGGGGCTCGTCGGTCTGTCGAAGATTCTCTATGCCGGCTGCGGCGTCGAGATCGCCGCGATCCAGTTGCGCATGATCAGCGGACACACGATGCTCGCCGCGTCGATCTACACCGTCGCGGGCGGCTTGCTGTTCGGCGCATTCGGCGGAAGCTGGCATCGGCTGGGCGCGGCGGGCGGACTCGCGCTCGCGGCGGCCATCGGCGCGAGCCGCATCATGCAGGACGCGCACACGCCCGCCGAAGTCGTCGCGGGCTGGGTGCTCGGCGCGGTCGTCGCCGCCCTCTTCCTCATGCGCGTCTTCGAAACGCCGCGCAAGATGCCGCGCGCGCTCGTCGCGGGTTGCGCGCTGCTGGCGGTTTCGTCGATCGCCTACGGCCATCACGCGCCGTTCCAGCGGATGATCGAGCACTATTCGTGGCGGCTCTGTCAGGGACTCGGGCTCTGAGCTTCGCGTCAGTTCACTCGCAGCGCATGGGCTGACGAACTTCAGTATGATCGCAGGCTCTTTTCTCTCGCGCGCCCATAGAGGCGCGCGATCACGTTTCCGGGATCGAGCATGGACCGCTTCCTTGCAATGAAAGTCTTCGCGCGAGTCGTCGAGGCGGGCAGTTTCTCCAAGGCAGCCGATGCCCTGCGCCTGCCGCCCGCGAGCGTCTCGCGCACGCTTCAGGCGCTCGAAGCGCATCTCGGTGCGCGCCTCATCAATCGCACGACGCGCAGCATCAGCATCACCGAAGACGGCGAAGCCTATTACGAGCGCTGCGTGCGCGTGCTCGGCGAAGTGGACGACATGGAAGCGTCGCTGTCGCATTCCAAGCTGAGTCCCAAGGGCAATGTGAAAGTCAGCCTGCCGCAAGTGATGGCGAAGAACACGATCATTCCCGCGCTGCCGGAATTCTTCGCCGCGTATCCGGATATCGGCGTCGAGCTGGTGCTGACGGACCGGCAAGTCGATCTCGTCGAGGAAGCGGTCGATTGTGTCGTGCGCGTGGGCGCGGTCGGCGATGTCGGGTTGGTCGCGAAACGCATCGGCGCGTATACGCAGATCACTTGCGCGTCGCCGGGATACATCGAAAAGCACGGCGAGCCGACGTCGCTCGATGACCTCGAGCAGCATCTCGCCGTCGGTTATGTGCTGAACAACTCGGGACGCGTGCGCAACTGGGAATTCGTCGTCGATGGCGAAACGCGCACCATCGCGATGAAGCACAAGATCGCCGTGAACGACGGCGATTCGTATATCGCGGCGGGCGCCAACGGGCTCGGGCTGATTCAAAGCTCGAGCTATACGCTCGATCCGCTCGTCAGAAGCGGCGCGTTGAAGGAAGTGCTACGGGAATATCCGTCGTATCCGCGCGTGGTGTCGGTGCTGTATGCGGCCAACCGGCATCAGCCGAGGCGCGTGCGCGTGTTCATCGACTGGGTTGCGGAGTTGTATGCGCGCCTGCCGTCGTTTCAGGTGAGCAAGGGAAACTGAACGCGGGCGTCGTTTGCGGCGATGCATCCGCGAACGGCATCGCGCGCCAGTCGTAATCGCGATAAGCGCGCTCGAGCGCGCGCAGATCGGCGGGCCGCGCGCTCGCGTGCACGCCCTCCAGATGCGGCAAGCTGAATTCCACCTTGACGCAGTTCGCATAATCGCGCGCGCGCATGTTGGCGGGGATCGTCGTGAAGAACGCGGTCGTCGGCACGTCGAATCCCGCGCCGGCGTGTAGCGCCGCCGTATCCGCCGTGACGAGATAGCGCGCGCGCCCGATCCACGCGAGGAAATCGTCCGTGTCGATGCAAAACGGCGCGATATCGCGATAACGCGGATCGTCGACGGGCCCGAAACCCATCACCGGCAGGCCCGTTTCATCCGCGAGACGCGCGACGATACGCGCGCGCATCGACGCCGGAATGCTGCGCACCGGCGTGCTCGCGTTCGGGCAGAACAGCGCGTATGGCTCGTTTGCGATCGGCTTGAGCGGCACATCGGCGAGCCAGCGATTGCGCTTGTCGGCGGCGGCGATGGTCGAAGGCGCGATGCCCATCGCCCAAAGGAAGAAGTCGATCATCGGCATCGAGGCGAAGCGCGGCCAGAAAAGCTGATTGCCGACGTCGATCTTCGGTTCATCGGCAGGCAGGCTCGCGAGCGGCACGGGCAGACCGACGATATCGGCGAGACGCGGCGCGGCAAGCTCGTAAAGACGCTGCACGTAGCGCGGCGCGCGCGCCGGCCGATAGATCGTGAACCGAAGATGCGGATAAAGGCGCTTGACGGCGGAGAGCGCCGTAAGCCCGATGATCGAATCGCCGAGCGTGACGCCGAACGCGTTGACGAGATGCACGCGGCGCTCGCGCGCATAGTCGGCGTCGAAGGGTTCGCGGCCCGCGTTCAGGATGGTGGCGGGCAGCGCGGAGAAAGCGGATGCATCGGCGTGCGCGACTTCGAGATCGTAAGGCGCGACGATCTCGCCGCTTAGCGATAACAGCGATCCCGCGTGGGTCAGCGCATGAACTTCGTCGAGCGTCGTCATGCGTGACCCCGTTGCGGTCAGCCGGCCGCGCCGCGTTCGTTCGCCGCCTTCGCGACGGGCACGCTTTGCAGCACGGGCATCGTCGCCGTCTGATACTCGGGCACCCAGCGGCGCAGATCGCGGCGCACTTCTTCGTCGGAGAGCACGCGATGCTGCATCAGCCAGGGCAGCAATTCGTCGATGAAATCGTCCGGCACGCCGCGCGCCTGCGCGATGCGCAGCTTCGGATGCGGCGTGCGCGTGGTGGTTTCGTCGTCGGCGAGCAGTTCTTCGTAGAGCTTTTCGCCCGGACGCAGCCCAGTAAACGTGATGCGGATCTGCTCTTCCGTGAAGCCATAGAGACGGATGAGGTCGCGCGCGAGATCGACGATTCTCACGGGCTGGCCCATGTCGAGAATGAAGATCTCGCCGCCGCGCCCCATGCTCGACGCCTGCAGCACGAGTTGCGCGGCTTCCGGAATCGTCATGAAAAAGCGCGTGATTTCCGGATGCGTGACCGTGACCGGACCGCCCTTCGCAATCTGCTGCTGAAATTTCGGGATCACGCTGCCCGCGCTGCCGAGCACGTTGCCGAAGCGCACCGTCTCGAACTGCGTGCGCGGCGCGGATTGCTGCAGCGCCTGACAGGCCATCTCGGCGAGACGCTTGGAGGCGCCCATCACGTTGGTCGGGTTGACGGCCTTGTCGGTGGAGATCAGCACGAAATGGCGCACGTTGTGGCGAATCGCCGCGCGCGCGACGCGCAGCGTGCCGAGCACGTTGTTGCGCACGGCCTGCCACGCGTTCTGCTCTTCCATCAGCGGGACGTGCTTGTAGGCCGCCGCATGGAAAACGATGTGCGGCGTGAAGCGCGCCATCGTCTGATCGAGCAGCAGCGAATCCTTCGCGTCGCCGACGACCGGAATCACCGAGCACTCCGGAAACTTCTCGTGCAGTTCCTCGATGAGGCGATACATCGCATATTCGGAGAGGTCGTAGGCGATGAGCTGCGCGGGCGAGAAACGCAGAATCTGACGGCACAGTTCCGAGCCGATGGAGCCGCCGCCGCCCGTCACCATCACGACGCGCCCGTGGAGCAGTTGCTCGACGTGCGGCATGTCGATCTTCACCGGCTCGCGGCCGAGCAAGTCTTCGAGGTCGATCTGCCGCACGCGCGACAGGAAGTTGCCGCCTTCGGTGAGCGGCGTGAGCGCGGGCAGCACCATCACCTTGACGCCGGCGCGCACGCACAACGTGGCGACGCGCCGCTGCTCCTCGACCGACGCCGAAGGAATCGCGATGATCACGTAGTCGGTCTTGTACTGCTCCGCGAATCGGGAGAGGTCGCTGAACCCGCCGAGGACCTTGTGGCCGAGCACTTCGCGGCCCTGCTTGGCGGGATCGTCGTCGAGCAGGCCGACGAGACGCCATTCGCTGGAGCGCGCAAGCTCGCGGGCGAGCATCGCGCCCGCCGTGCCCGCGCCGAGCACGATCACGGGCTTGCCCTGGCCGACCAGACCGCCGTACAGATAGAACTCCTTGCCCGCGCGATAAAGCGCGCGCGCGCCGCCCATCGCGAGAAACAGCAGAAGCGGCGAGACGATGAGCACCGAGCGCGGGATGATCGGCGTCGGCTGCGACATCACCGCGCCCACCATCACGACGAGCGCGCCCACGACGATCGATTTGGAGATACGCATCAGGTCCGGCAGGCTCGCGAACACCCACATGCCGCGATACAGCCCGAAGACGCGAAAGACGATGGCATAGACCGGCACGACCCACAAGAGCGCGTGCAGCGCGCCATCGCGGAAATCATGCGGCACGCTGCCGTTGAAGCGCAGCAGGTAAGCGACGACCCAGGCTCCGACGACGGCCACGAGATCGAAGCCGAACGCCCCCGCCGATAGCCATGTAGCTTTTATTCGATTCATCAGCATGGACCCTCAAGATTGTCCGGTATGGCGCGTTTCATGACGACGCCACTGCGCGTCGACGACCGCGCCCGCTGCCACAACCACGACTGCCCAGCCCGCAACCGCCGCCCACTGCCCCGTGACGGAAAACCACAGCGCCCAGTTCGCGAGGATCATGCCCGCCAGCATGAGCAGATACCACGTGAGCGCGGTGCGCGCGTGCCCCATTCCGAGGCGCACCATGCGCTGATAGTAATGCTCCCGATGCGCCTGCCAAAATTTTTCACCGCGCGCGAGGCGTCGCAGCAACGTGACCGTGGCATCCGCGATGAAAGGCGAAAACACGAGCGCCGGAAACCAGACGGGCCATGCGCCCCGTTGCCAGCCCCAGAACCCGAGCGCGCCTGCGAGAAATCCCAACGGAATAGACCCGGCATCGCCGAGAAAAATCCGAGCCGGATGGAAATTGAGGGTCAGGAAACCGGCCGCCGCTCCGGCGATCGCCGCGCTCGCCAGGCCGAGATCGGCTTGCGGCGCGGGTCCGGCGAGCGCCGCGAGCGCGTAGCCGCCGAATCCGAACAGCGCCATGCCGCCGGCGAGCCCGTCGGAGCCGTCCATGAAGTTGTAGAGATTGACGAGCCACAGCATCAGAAAGCCGACGAATGCGAGCGCCCACCACGGCGCGTTCGCCGGATGCGCGACGATCACGAGCGTCACCGCGACGATATGCGCCGCGAAGCGCACGCGCGCGGGCAAACCGCGTCGGTCGTCGATCTGCGAGACGGCTGCGAGGAAGACCGCGCATGCCGCGACGAGCCACATCGACGGGGCCGCGACGAGGAGCGCGACGACGGCGACCGGCACGATGCCCCAGCCGCCGACGCGCGGCGTGGGCCGTTCGTGCAGCGAACGCTCGTTGGGGATATCGGTGGCGAGGCGCCACGCGAGGCCCGTGCGGATGAGCGTCCGCAGAATCAGCGCGCAGGCGGCGAACGCCAACACCGCGACCGACATCGCGGCCAACGGCGGCGAAGCTTGGAAATACGAATGCAGCATGCGTTGTTATGAGTTGTCGAAAACGAAGCCCCGATCGTCCCGGCGACTTTTATCCCGGGCAAACCCGCAAGGATACGCGAACGGTCGCCGGAATGAGTCGTAAATAACTGACGGATAACGAAAATCGCGCCGATATCGAAGCCGCGCATATTTTAACGTCCGCGACGGACGTTTCCGGTCGCGAGAACCGTTTATTGCGCGCGCGTCGAGCGAAACCACGCGGCCGTGGCGGCGAGGCCTTCGTCGAGCGATTGCGGCGCTTGCCAGCCGAGCGTCTCGCGGATGCGGCTCGAATCGAGGCGCAGGCTGCCGGTCAGCCGATCGATCTGCGCGGTCTTGCCCGTCAGACGCCCGACGCCGCGCAAGAGTCCCACCGGCACCGGCACGAGCCGCGCCGGTTTGCCGAGATGTTGGCCGAGCTTGCGCGCGAGTTCGGCGACGCTCGGGTCGTCGCCGTCCGTGACATGGAACAGGCGGCCCGCCGCGGCCGGATGGAGCGCGCATTCGATCGTCGCGCTCGCGAGATTGTCGACGGAGACGAGGCTGCGGCGCGCATCGATCGCGCCGAGCGGCAACGGGATGCCGCGCGCGATCGCGTTCATCATCGCCAGGAAATTGGCGCGCACGCCGGGGCCGTAGACGAGCGGCGGCCGCACGATGGCGATTTCCAGCCCGGTGCGGCTGCCGAATTCGAGCAGTTTCACTTCGGCTTCGGCTTTCGACACGCCGTAGGCATCGGGCGGATTGCGCGCGTCGTCTTCGGTGAACGGGCGGCCCGGATCGCTTTCGCCGAGCGCCTTGACGCTGCTCATCATGACAAAGCGCGTGACACCCGCTCGCCGCGCGGATTCGGCGGCGGCGAGCGTGCCGTCGACGTTGACCGCCCGATACGCCTTCAACACGGCCTGCGATTGGGCGGCGGCGTCGGCCATTACGTGGACGCGCGCCGCAAGATGGATCACTGCGTCGCAACCGGCAAAGGCTTCGGGCGCGATCGAATCGAGGCCGTCGATATGGCGCACGTCGACGCCCGGTTCGCACTGCGCGTCGCGCCGCACGAGCCCTGTCGCGCCGATCCCGCGCGCCGCGAGCGCACGGCTCACCGCGCGGCCGACGAAGCCGTTGGCGCCGGTTATCGCGATGCGTCGGCCGGATTCGCTCATAGCCATTTCCAGCCGAAACGGTTGAAGAACCGGTACGCCGACGTGACGAACAGCTTGATGTGCACCGAGCCTTTCTTCGCCGCGCCGCCGCCGTGATGCAGGATTCGCACCGACGGCACATAGGCGATGCGCGCGACGCGGCGCGTGCGCAGGCTCAGGTCGTAGTCCTCGAAATAGAGGAAATAGCGCGGATCGAAGCCGCCGAGCGACTTGAGCACATCGGTTCTGAAGAGCATGAAGCAGCCGCTCACGATCGGCGGATCCCACACGATATTGCTGTCGCCGATGACATCGCGCATTTCGTAGCGCGCGAGGCGCCCCGCGAACGGCTTGCGCAGCGCCGACGGCAGAAAGCCGCGCACGAAAAGGTCGAGCACGGTCGGATAGCGGCGGCAAAGAAACTGCTGACGGCCATCGTCGCCGCCGATCCACGGCGCGAGCAGACCGGTTTCCGGCGAGCCGTGCAGAAAGGCGAGCGCGCGGCGCAGGCCATCGGCATTGAGTTCGACGTCGGGATTGAGAATCAGATGGAAGCGGCTGTTCGCGCGCTCGATGGCGAGATTGTGGCCGCGTCCATAACCGACATTGCCGTGCCCTTTGAGCACCACGGTGTCGAATTCGGCATCCGAGGGCGCCGGCAGGTCGGCGAGCTCGCCCGGATTGCCGTTGTCGATCAGATACAGGCACGGGCGCCCGGCGACATCGTGCAGTTGGGCGAGCGCGGATTCCAGCGTTTCGACGGTGCGCGCGAGCAACGCGGCATCGGGCCGGTAGACGACGATGGAAATGCTGAGAGTGATCGGCGGGGCGTTCGCGTTCATCGGACAAATGGGGCGTCCGCGCCACGAAAGGAAAACGGACCGCATCGACGGGTGGAAGACGCCAAGATTGTCCTTAATGTCGGAGGTTTCGGCAACCGCGGGCGGCGGGGCGTCGCGTCAGGCGAACGTGCGAAACACGTAGCGCTTGTCGAGGCGGTACTTGATCACATAACCGATCGCGAGACCGATGCAGCCGCCGACGTAGCGCATTTCGGCCGTTCCGAAGACGTGATTGAAGCCGAATTCGACGCCCCAGAAAATCGCTGTGGTGACGAGGCCCATCGTGACGTAGAGCGTGAACATGGTCGCGTCGTGACGCGCATTCTCCGCCTTGAAGCGGAAGATCCATTTCTTGTCGAGCAGATATTTCACGACGAGACCGACGCCCGTGCCGACGAACACCGACAGCAAAACATGCCAGGGGCCGCTATAGACGCGCGTAGTCAGATCCTGCGCGCCGATGTTGGCAAGCGTCGCGATGGCGGCGAAAAAGGTGTAGAGCAGCGCGAGTTGCATGTGTTCAGAACATGGTTCGGTGGTTCGGCGTTTTTCCGGCGCTACGTCACACGTTGCTTGGCGGAAAAATCGACACCATATACGATGTGCCTGGAAAACTCGACAAAGCCGGTGCCGAAGCCGTCGCTGAGAAGACGGCCAGGCCCGGTTCCGCCCGGTCGTGGGCTTAAGCAATCATCTCAACGTGAATTGAATGAGCAAGCCCATCGTCGTCGATCTCGATGGCACGTTGATTCACTCCGACATTCTCGTCGAGAGCGGATTCGCCTTCCTGAGATCCTCACCGCAGAAATTCTTCAAGCCGCTGCTGTGGCTTTCCAGCGGCGGCAAGTCCGTGCTCAAGTCGCGGCTCGCCGAGCACGTGAGCATCGATGTCGCGACGCTGCCCTACAACACGCAGGTCGTGAACTGGCTGAAGGACATGCGCGCCGCGGGCCGCACGATCGCGCTCGCCACCGCGAGCCATGAATCGTTCGCGCATCGCATCGCGGAGCATCTCGGCATCTTCGATCGCGTGTTCGCCACCGACGAGCGCGTCAACCTTTCCGCGCACCGCAAGCGCGACCGGCTCGTCGCCGAGTACGGCGAGAAGGGCTTCGATTACGTCGGCAATTCGCACGATGACATGTCCGTCTGGGCCGCCGCCGATCGCGCGTATGTGGTCAATCCGCACGCGGGCGTCGTGCGCGCCGCCTCGAAGCACGACAACGTCGAACAGGTCTTCGAGAATCGCCCGCCGACGCTCAAGGTCTGGGCCAAGTCGCTGCGGCTGCATCAGTGGCTGAAAAACGTGCTGATCTTCGTGCCGCTGCTCGCGGGGCATCAGCTGAAGTCGCCGGCGGCCATCGAGTCCGCCGTGATTGCGTTCTTCGCGTTCGGGCTGTGTGCATCGAGCGTGTATCTGCTGAACGATCTGCTCGACTTGCAGGACGACCGGCAGCATCCGGTGAAGCGCCGGCGCCCGCTCGCCGCCGGCACGATGCCGCTCGCCTGGGGCATGGCGCTCTGCCCTGTCCTGCTCGCCGCCGCGTTCTCGATCGCACTCACGTTCTTGTCGTGGAAATTCAATGCGGTCCTGCTCGGCTACTACGTGCTGACGCTCGCCTATTCGCTCGCGCTCAAGCGTCAGGTGATGATCGACGTCGTCGTGCTTGCCGCGCTGTACACCACGCGCATCGTCGCGGGCGCCGCGGCGATCCATGTCCCGCTCACTTTCTGGCTGCTAGCTTTCTCGATGTTCGCGTTCCTGAGCCTCGCGCTCGTCAAGCGCTACACCGAGCTTCACGCGATGATGAAGTCCGGGCGCGAAGGCGCGCGCGGGCGAGGTTATCTGGCGAGCGATCTGGCCATCGTGTCGTCGCTGGGAACGTCGTCGGGTTATATCTCGGTGCTCGTGCTCGCGCTCTATATCCAGGACGAACGCACCACCGTGCTTTACCGGCATCCGCAATACATCTGGATGGTGTGTCCGCTGATGCTCTACTGGTTCAGCCGGACATGGGTCATCACGCATCGCGGACGCATGAACGACGATCCCATCGTGTTCGCGGCGCGCGATCGCATGAGCCTCGTCGTCGTCGCGCTGTGCGGCTTCGCATTCTGGCTCGCGATCTGACCGATGAGCGAACTGCTCTCCTGGGGCCGCTACCCGCGCCTGCCGCAGACCGCGCACGCCGCGCACTGGCGCGACGAAGCGCAGGCGCGATGGCGCGACGTGCAGCGCGAACATGGCACGACGCTCGCGTTCGGCAATGGCCGAAGCTACGGCGACGTCTGCCTCGCGAGTTCGAATCACGTCTTTCAGACGCTCGCGCTCGACCGGATCATCGCCGCCGACTGGACGCGCGGCATCGTGCGCGCCGAGCCCGGCATCACGTTCGAGCAGATTCTCGCGCTCGCGGTGCCGCGCGGCTGGATGCTGCCGGTCACGCCGGGCACGAAGTACGTGACGCTGGGCGGCGCGATCGCCAACGACGTGCACGGCAAGAACCATCACGTGCGCGGCACGTTCGGGCGGCATGTGCGCGCGTTCGGCCTCGCGCGCAGCGACGGCACGTTCATCGAATGCTCGCCGGAATCGAACACGGAGATGTTCAATGCGACGATCGGCGGGCTCGGGCTGACGGGACTCATCCTGTGGGCCGAGTTCTCGCTGATGCCGATCCGCACGAGTCTCATCGACGTGACGAGCATCCGCTTCGGCAAGCTCGACGAGTTCTTCGATCTCTCGGAAGAGTACGACGCGAAGCACGAGTATTGCGTCGCGTGGGTCGATTGCGCGAGCCGCGGACCGGCGCTCGGGCGCGGCATCTTCATGGCAGGCGATCACGCGATCCACGGCTCGCTCGATGTCGAACAGCGCAACACGCGCCGCGTGCCGTTCACGCCGCCCGTTTCGCTCATCAACGGCCTCACGCTGCGCGCGTTCAACGAGCTGTACTACCGGAAGCAGCGACGCGCGATCGAGCTTTCGCGCGTCGGTTACGACGGCTATTTCTATCCGCTCGACAGCCTGCTCGAATGGAACCGCATCTACGGGCCGCAGGGGTTTCAGCAGTATCAGTGCGTCGTGCCGGCAGCGAGCGCGCGCGATGCGGTGCGCGCGATGCTCGATCGCATTTCATCGAGCGGCACGGGTTCGTTTCTCGCGGTGCTCAAGCGCTGCGGGAACATTCCGTCGCCGGGGCTGCTGTCGTTTCCGATGGAAGGCACCTCGCTCGCGCTCGACTTTCCGCAGCATGAATTGCGTAATTCGCAGCTCTTCGACGCGCTCGACGCGATCGTGCGCGATGCCGGCGGACGCATCTATCCGGCCAAGGACGCGCACATGTCGGGCGCCGATTTCCGCGCCGCTTATCCCCGATGGCAGGCGCTCGAATCGCTTCGCGATCCGGCCATGCTGTCGCATTTCTGGAAACGAATGACCGGCCTATGAAGAACATCGTCATCGTGGGCGCCACGTCCGCTATCGCCATCGCCTGCGCGCGAGAATGGGCCGCGAGAGGCGCGCGCTTCTTTCTCGTCGCGCGCAACCAGGAACGCATGGAGCAGGTCGCCGCCGATTTGACGGCGCGGGGGGCGGCTTCGGTTGCCACGTATCGGCTCGATATCGACAAGCTCGACGATCACGCCGCGATGCTCGCTGACTGCGCCGCGCACATGGATTCGATCGATATCGTGCTGATTGCGTCGGGCACGCTGCCGGACCAGGCGGCCTGCCAGAGCGATCCCGCCGTCGCGGTGCGCGAGTTTCATACCAATGCGCTTTCGCTGATTGCGCTCATCACGCCGATCGCCAATCGGCTCGAGGCGCAGCGGCACGGGGCGCTCGCGGTGATCTCGTCGGTGGCGGGAGATCGCGGGCGTCCGTCGAATTATCTTTATGGCAGCGCGAAGGCCGCGTTGCAGGCGTTTCTCGAAGGCTTGCGCGCGCGGTTGTTCAAGGTCGGCGTGCATGTCGTCGATATCAAACCCGGCTTCGTCGCCACGCCGATGACTGCGGGGCTGCCGTTGCCCGGCCCGCTCGTCGCCACGCCGGAGAAGGTCGCGAGGGACATCGTGCGCGGAATCGACAGGAAGAAGGACGTGGTTTATACGCCGTGGTTCTGGTGGGGGATCATGCTGATCATCCGGAACGTGCCGCGGTTCGTGTTTAAGCGCGCGTCGCTTTAGGGGAAGGCGTGCGAGACGAGGAGGGATTTTATCCGCTTACGACGCGGACAGATCTTATGGGCCAACATCGGCAGCGATTGCGACGAAGACTGTGAATGCAGGGCGGCGAGTTGCACGAGGCGGCAATCAAATCGGTGGAGCTGCGCAGGATATACTGCTTCGCCGCGTTTGTGAGAAGCGCCTGCAACATTCACCTTAAACAAGGACTGGTCGCTACGTCGCGGGCGCGGCGCCGGTTTCAGCTTTCGGAAAGAGAACGTGAAGACTTTGAAGACGGTGTTTTTCTGCATCGACGATATTGGCATGACGCGTGAAGTCGGACAGTGGCTGCTGGTTTCGATCAAGAGCGTCTTGACCAATACGTCATGCACTCCGATGGTTCTGTATTGCGGCACGAGCGAGGACGCCATGCAGCGCCTGAGAGATGCGGGCGCAAAGGTTAAGGCATGCCGGTCGCGCTGGGCCGCGGAGATCGAGCAAGGCCGCAGCACGCGGGCGTTCCCTTTGCATATGGAAGGCGCGTTAATGCGATACGATATTGCGCAGTTGGAGTGCGGCGACGAATATGTCATGTACGCCGACTGCGATACTTACTTCTTCAGGCAGCCACAGCTAGACCTGACGTCAGTGGAAACAGTCGGCGCATGCGTGACGAGCCGTACGAATGGCAATTCGCACTTCAATTCGGGAGTCATCCTGTTTCAAACCAGCAACTATCTAAAACAGAGCGAGGTCTTCTTTCGCTTCATCGAGAGCACGTTGGGAAACTGGCTTCCTTCTTCGGTCGACGAGATGATGTTCAACGAATATTTCGGAACGTCTATTGTGGAGCTACCGGCGGAAGTCAATTGGCGACCTTTCTTCGGCTTCAATCCGAACGTGGATGTCGTGCATTTTCATGGCTTTCAACTCACGCATACGATTTATATGCTGACGCGCGATTACCGGGGCTTCGAAAGATCGCTTCTAGATAGTGATTATCTATTCGAGATGGCGATTCATCGTGCCAGTTCACTCATAGCATCGGAATCCTATTTTTCCGAAATGGAGCAACGCGGTGCATTCGAAGGAACAGAAATAGCGCCGCTCATCGGACAAATGGCGCAGCTCACCGACCGGAAGACGCTGTGTCGAGCGCTCATGCTGGCCAACGCTCAACTCGGAAGGGCGAGCCGGGAAACCCTCCACCTTGCTCATCTGGCCGATATGCCGGACTCGGATCCGGAACGTACATTTTTTGCGCTTGGAAGCGTGCAGCACACCGCACGCTTTCACATCCACCCATGCAAGAGCTTCGGCGCCGGAACGATGATCATCAGCGATCCGTCAGGAACGCGCGGCTTTTCGCTTTTCGCGAACGAAGCGGTGGATTTCTCTCGCCGAGATTTCGACGATCGAATAGAAGTGTTCTGGTCGGGCGTTGGCATCGACTGTCACTTCCTGCTGCTGCCCCACGCTGCAAGCGCGGATTTGGGTCTCGAGCTGGCGAGCTTGGGCCGAAGCAGCCCGCAGGTATTCGCCTATTCCAATACCGGTGAGTGCACAGAGGTTATGCCTCAAACTGTCGGACAAACGAGCTGAAGGAGTCGGTGCTCCGAGTGCCGGCGGTCATCAGCTTGTAGACGCCCGGGTTCTGTTCTTGCGAACGAATTTGTCGAGAATTGGCGACTCAAAGAAGTGCCATGAAATCATCGCCAGCAAGATTGTGACCCCGAGAACGACGGGCATGGCGCGGCTCCCGGTAAGCCACGGGAACCGCATCAAGGGGTTAATCACGAGCAGATGCCACAGATAGATGCCGTATGAGATGGTCCCCATGTATCTGAGCGGCGCACTGAACCGCATCGCGACAGCGCCTGAGTGAATGCAGGCGAACAAAATCAACATCGTGCAACTCAGACCCAAGGCCGATCTGAAAAAGATGAACGCAGGGAGCGTATTGGCATAGCTGGGATTCAACGCCCACGCCACGGCCGTGCCCGCCAACGTAATGGCTGCGGCCAGATAGAACGCGCCGGTGATTCGAGTCTTTCGCCCGAGCAAATCCGCGCCGTGAGGCCCCCGCAGAAAGCGCGCCGCTGCAATGCCAAAGGCAAATTCATCCAGCATGCCCGGCAGCTGCGTTCCGTAACAAAAGAGAAGGAATGCTCCGTTCGGCTGGCTCGCGTCGATGCTCCGAAACACGAACCAACGCCATGCCCAACTGATCGCCAACGACACGCCGATGATTACCGGTACGCGCGCACGAAAGAGCCACGGCGCAATGGCCAGTATTAATACATAGAACTGCATCTCGGTCGCGACCGACCAATTCGCGCCGTTTATCGAACCCGACAGGCTCGGAAAGAAGTTATGAATGAAAAAGAGATGCGATAGCCAGTTTTTCCACGAATCCGCTTCGAAGAAAAGCTGCGGCTCCATCGAGATGACGAACAGCAGCGCCGTCAGGTAGTAAAGCGGGACGATTCTGGCGAGTCGGTGCCGGACGAAGATGCGGCGAAATCTTTCCGCTGAACCGGCATCGAGCAGTTTGAATGCCGACAAGCTAATGACGAATCCAGAAATCACAAAGAAAAGATCCACGCCCATCCAGCCGTAGCGGAGCCAGTGAGCGGGTCCATGCGCCGGATATCCGGGCCACGGAAAAAGCTCTACGACATGGTAGACGACTACCAGAAGCGCCGCGATTCCGCGCAAGGCATCGATCATCGGAAACGAGAAGCGCGCGTCTCTCGATTCGCTTTGCGACACGCGCGCCGTGGCGTCCGCCTGTTGCGTCCTGTCGGATTTATTAACCAGAGCGCTCATCGGCTAGTCTCTATCGGGCTGCTTATTAAACTCGCGCGACCCCACTGGACGCGCGAGCCCAGTATCGTTATGACGATCAGCGTCCACCTGAGCGATGAACGCTCCACAGCCGCCGGAGCTCTGACCAATCGCCCCGCAAAAGCCGCGAAATGACGCGCACCGGGCGCGTGATTCGCCACGACATGGACTGATGGATGGCCTGTAGACTGACGGTCGCCGACTTAGCTTGCTGTTCACTCCTTTGAGCCTGCTGCTCGCTCCTTTGACGCCCCTCGGATGTCTGCTGCAAATTCTCGTTGAGTTGCTGAATCTGCTCCGTCTGTCGAGCTTGTTCCTCGTAAAGCACCCTCAATTCGTCCTCGAGCCTGCGGATCGCATACTTCGCCCGCTCACGCTCGTTGAACAGCACGATCTCGCTCGCACGCACCTGATGAGTGGCCTGCTCCAACGCGGCACTCAGTTCTTCGATCCGCTCCTGAAAGATAACCGGCATCCACTTTTGCCCAGCTTGCTCATGGGAAAAGTCCCTCGGATAGTCGCCGAGGTTTTCGCCCAGCAGCGCATGCGCCGCCAACGCGACGATCTCTTCCTTGGCGTGACCAGCCCAGTCTTTCGGCGCCCAGCGAGGGGTCGTCCACATCGCGTAGCGCAGCGCTTCCGCCGAATCGATTTCCTTGAGCACGCAACCGGCTTCCACGAGCGAGGCATCGAGGACGGGCGATGCGCCGCGTGTCGCCCAGAGCCCGGCTTCATAGGCGAACGGAAAGTCTATGTCCTGACATTGGTTGAAGTTACTGGCCGATATGGCAGGGAATGCCACATACGAAAGGCGATAGCCCTGCTCCCGCAACAGATCCACCAGGTTCAGCGACTCGCGCGTCTCGTTGCATTCGATCCAGAACGAGGCGTTCGACGACGCGGCGTAGTCGAGCGACGATTGGATGATCTCGCGCTCCATGCCCTCGGCATCGAGCTTTATGAGATCGAAGGGGCCGTATTGGTCCGCGAGTTCGCTCAAGCTCACCATTCGCTGCGCGGCAGGCGCGGAAACCCGGCTACCGTGATTGGCGATCAAAGAGAATGAACCCGCGTTCGCCGGATCGACGAACCCGGCCGGCGCGCGTCCGGAACCGCCGACGACGCCCTCGATCACTTCATGTGCGATTGCGAGGTTCTTATCGACGTTCTGGCGGAGCAGCGGCACGACAGCCGGGTTAGCGTCAACCAGACAGGCAAACGCCAATTTCTTCACCTGCGCGACGCCAAGCGTGAACGTACCCAGGAAGGCGCCGACATCGGCAATGCGCGCGTTCTCGGGCAGTGCACTAGCTACAAACCTGACCTCGTGTTGTGCCCATTCACCATATTTTGCGAGGATCTTGCAGATCAAGTCCTTGTTCGGATCGAGCGTTTCGAGCACGCCATACCGCGTCACAGTCTTCGGCATCAGCCAATTTCTCCAGATTTCATCTCTAGGCGAATGACGGCGCGCGCGCCGCGTCAACCCGTTCAATCAGTTGATGCCTTGATCCAGACACCATTTCTTGTAACCACCCTTTTCCGTGGAAAACGGGTCCGCGAAAGCCGCGTGCAAATCGCCGCGGCTTCGCCATGCAAGGCGATGCGAACGAGGCACCGGCGTTCCGTCGTCATAGACGCCGTATGCCCAGTAGCCCTTGGGCAAACCGCTAGCTGCGTTGTCGGTAAGACGCTCGCGATACCAGCGGAGCAATTCGAATACCTCCGACCGGCCGTAGGAGTAGTGCAGGAGCACTGCTTCGCCCACGGAATTGACCTTCGTGAAGTGGAAGAAGCGAAGCTCGGATTTGCCCGCGAGAATGCGGCCATCGGGAAGAAGACTGATCGGCCGGGTACTCAGGTTCCAGCTTGCGACGTTATAACCACTGTCGCGCAACACGCTGACCGAATCAAAGAGCGCCGGAACGAGATCGCACCAGCGTTGATCGGTGAAAAGACCGTTTGGAACGTCGTCGTGGCAGAAACGCAGTAACCTGTCGCGCCACCATCTTCCGAATGCCCGGCCGCTTTCCGAATTGCGGACCGCGACGAAACCAAGATTGTAAACGCCATGCTTTAGCGACCCGATTTCATTGTCCATGACGCCCGTGATCGTTTCTTCCGGCGCGATGACGTGGGGCGTCAAGACGACGGCATGCGTCTCGAGCGTGGCGAGCACATGTTCGAGTGGCGCAAACAATGCCGTGTCCGGATCGAGATAAACAACGCCATCGACATCTTCATGAAGCAGGCGGTCCATCATCGTGCCCTTGACCGCCGTGCACAGTTCCACGACATCGTGACCGAAGGCCCATTGCTTCCAGTTGTCGATTCCGAGCTCCGCAACCGTCACGATATGGTCGAAGATTTCTTCGGAGATATCGAACTCGAACCCCTCCGGCTTCTCGTCGGACATGAGCAACCAGAGCGTCCAGTCGGGATGAAAGCGCCGGACAGTTTCGGCAAGCACGCGAGCCCTGTCGAGATAGCTATATGAAATGCTGGTATAGCAATGAATCTTCATGCGCGGCGCTCCGTCGACACGAGTTCCGAGGAATAAGCGTTAAGCTCGATGCTTCCGTATCGGCGCACGGCCTCGTCCACCCATTGGATGACATCGCCGCTCGCAAACGCCGCCTGCAGTTCGACCTCCTCGCCGAGCGAGCGGCCGCGCGCTTCCGGCGTCTCGCGAACCATCGGCCATACGTTTCCGGATCCCTCGCGAGCGATGATGAACGCACCTGCCGCGATGGATTCCTGCGTTGTGAAGGAGAAACTCTCGAAACATGCGGACCAGTTGATGACTGCGTCGATCTCACTATTGCGCACGGCCCGCGCCATTGCGGTGCGATCCTCGGGCGTGACCGTCACCTCCCGGAAAGTCACACCGGGCACGCTCATGTTCCGGCTGCCCAAGTGATGAAAGTCGTAGCGCTCATCCTTGTGATGCCAGCGGCACAAGGCTTCGTACACGTCCCAGCCCTTGTGATAGATCGGCGTGCCGATAAAGGCGACACGCAGCGGACGATTCGATGGCCGAGGCGGGCGCATACCATCGAACTCGATCCGGCTAGGCGAGATCACGACCGCGCGGCTGTGCGTATAACCGCCCTTTTCTTGCCAGAATTGGAGGATGGTGCGCGACGGCGCGGCAATGACAGGCTTTGCATCGTCGAAAAACGCCTTCATGCGCTCGACATGTTCGCTGCGCTCAGTTCCACTATTGCAAACGCCGCATACTGCCGAGCGGTTCGGCGGCGCCTTGCAGAAGCGCGTCTCGTTGCGCAGCAAGTGCACGCTCGGACAGAGTGTGAAGAGATCGTGGATCCAGACGAGCGGTTCTTCCTTGCTTGCCGTGACGAGCGCGCAAACCAGTTCCGGCGCGAATCCGAGCAGATGATGGACGATCGGCTGAATGCGCGTCCCCTGGCGCGCCAGTTCATCGGCGACGGCGATCAGATCCGCGATGCGGATCACGCCGCAGGTGATCCCGTTCAGCGACATGACCAGCAGAAAGTCTTCCGCTTTCGCCGGCGGTGCAAGCAAAGGCAAAGGTTGATTTGGGCAGACATGCAAAAACGCCCATCCATCGGCCATCAACGCGCGCTGCTCGTCCCCGACGACGTTCTGAACGCCGCCGGAGATGGTGAGATAGTGGTCGTGGCTAAAGACGACGGCCAGACCGGAATGGTTCGACCGAAGGGCGTCCGTGACCAGACTGCGCAAATGATCGATGGAAAGCGGCTTGTCCTGCCGTACGGGCATCCACTCGCGCGCCCGTACGCGCGGAGAAATCGCCCCTAGAATATTAGGGATAACGCGACTCGTGGAACTTCGGTAGGCCCATCCTTGGCTCACCGCATCGGCGACCGTGACTTCGCTGCGCGAATCGTAATTCAAAACATCCCTTCCTTTCAGTTTTCACGACGATGTGGCACGTGGATTACCCGCGATATCGGCAAAAACGACCTGGTTCGTATCGCCGTGCAGTGACGGTGAGATCGAGGAGCGGATCTTACCAGTTCGAAACGTGCCTATCCGAAGGGATGGTGATTATTCGCCATAGCGCACTAGAGCGCTGTGGCTTTAAAGGAACATCCAACTTGAACTTATCTGTACGCCTTTGAGGTAGCAGGTCTGATCGCCGATCAGCGCAGCCGTCATTGCCGCCTCATCTAACGTTCTTTGCCACGCAATGCGCGCAACATCGAAACGCCACGTCTAAGCGGTTCGGTCGCTCTCCAGGTAGTCGACCGGCGCAACACGTAGATCGACTGCTCAAGTTCACGAATCCGTGCATGTGCAGCTTCGATCGTGTCATTCGAGAGCACGCGCTCGATCTCTGATTCCATTTTCTGCGACTGCCAAGCGTGGCTCGTCTCCGCCGCTTCATCCTGAATCCGATGAAGCAGTTCGTTTCTCACATGCCTGTAATCGGCTGGATTAGCACCGTGTCCCGGTTCGCACAGCCGCAGATGAGCGTGGAACTCACATCCGGCATCCACGATTTCGACCACATCGAATGGCGCCAGCCTCAGAAAGCCGACGTCGCGGATCAGCAATTCGAACGATGCAGGGGTGAAAACGGAGCAATGCGCGTCGTAGTAATTCTCGTCACCGTTACTCGAGCGAAGCTGCCAGTCCGCGTAGAGTCGCTCGAGATCCAGATCCGCTTCGACTGTTGCCGGCGGAGTAGCTCGCACAAAGGCAAAGCTCGTCTTCGCGCCGTCATTGATATGAGCAAATGCTTCTCGGGAATCGAAGTTCTGTGCAGGCGTCGGTCTTTCCCGCTCATCGATGAACGCCTGAATCCATTCCGACAACCTCGTTACCGGCCTCAGATAATCGAAGCACCCACGGCGATCTGGAATCGCCATCGAAAGCATTCCCTCTGGTTTGAGCGCTTCCGCGCAGCCGCGCAAAAAACGTATCGGGTTCGGTAAATGTTCGAAGTTATGCGACGAGACGATATAGTCGAACGCATTCCTCTGCCCGCGCGCGCCAATAAGTTCGCCGATCTTCGTCGATGACCCGATCAGGTCCACCTCCTCGATATTCGCGATTAACGACTGATGGACGTTGGGATCTTTCGATGCGCGCTCACGCAGGGTGGCCGTATCGAACACGTCCAGAACAAGGCATTGGTAGCCGTCTCGTTTCGGTGCGATCGGGCTGAACCAAGGCCCGATTTCTATACCAGCCTGAGATTTAGAGATGTACTTCAAAATCGACTCTCTGCGATCCATCGGCGACTCCTCGAACCTATCTCCTGAATTCTGCGCCTGACTTCGTTGGCAGAACGAGCGGGTATCCGTCCATGAATTGCCGCGGAGGTCCGTGGCATGCGTCGCCGTAGCAAGCCCGTCGCGCGAAGCCACGAACCCCTGGCCGTAGCTGGGTATACTGATGCAGCCAAACTCTCCAATGCAAATTCTTTTTCACTGCATGCAGAACCAAATCGACCCACATATTGCCGCAATGCAAGGTACCGAAGACCTTGCCGTTCTGTGCAGCGCCGCCTTGGACCCACTTTTCTGGCGTGCCGATCGAATCGACGCGCTCAGCGCCTGGTGCGGACACATTCCATTCGCACATTGGCTTGTTGCAGCGCTGCGGCCGAACTCGATCGTTGAATTGGGCACGCACAGCGGCGTCTCTTACTCGGCATTCTGCGCCGCCGTCGAAAAGGTGCAGTTGAACACGCAATGCTATGCAGTCGACACCTGGCGTGGCGATCCCCATGCGGGCATATACGGCGAACAGGTCTTCGACGAGCTTCGGGCCTACCATCAACGCCGTTTCGCAACATTCTCGACGCTGCTTCGTTCTACCTTCGATGAAGCCGTGAGCCAATTTGCCGATGCGTCGATCGATCTCCTGCACATTGACGGTTGCCACACATACGACGCCGTCCGGCACGACTTCGAGCAGTGGCGGCCCAAGCTCAGCGCGCGGTCGGTCGTGCTTTTTCACGACACCAATGAAAGACAATCCGACTTCGGCGTGTGGCGTCTTTGGTCGGAGTTACGCGATTCCTATCCCTCGTTCGAATTTTTGCACGGTCATGGACTCGGCGTGCTCCTGACGGGCGGCGCCACTCCGCCTTCGGTGCGTGCCCTTTGTCAACTGGACGCGGTCCGGGTGGCGAATCTCCGGAGTCGCTTCGCCGTTCTCGGCGAGCGCTGGGAGGCGGAACAGCGCGAACACTGGCGCGCGAACGCGGAGCGCCAGCGTTCCGATACAGGCGAGATCGACGCGATCCACCAACGCCTGCAGCAAACCGAAAGCGCATTGAACGATGCCACATCGCTCGCCGAGCGGGACGCCCAGCAACGCGTCGCCCTCGAGCAGGAACTGCGCAAGGCGCGCGCGCGGATCTTGGCGGTGGAAGAAGCTCGCGCGGATCTCGAAGCGGCAATGGAGCAAGCCATCGACGATGCGCAAGGTCGCGCTGCGGCATCCGAAAGCGCGCTGCGCGGTATCGAATCCAGTACGATCTGGCGGGCTACCCGCCCGCTTCGCTCCGTGCTCGCTCTGGCGCCTCACGGGGGGCGGCGGAATCTCGGCGCCGCCTTGCGCGCACGTGGGGTCGGCATCGCAAAACAGTTACCGCTCGGCCTGCGCAGGCGCGCGCGCGTCGAAGAAAACGCGAGGCTCATCGCCGCTTCGCCGCTCTTCGACGAGCAGTGGTACGTACAGCAGTATCCTGGAGCAGGCGAATCGAGAAAGAAAGCAGCGCATCACTATGCGACCGCCGGCACCACAGAACGTCATCACCCAAGTCCGCTCTTCGATGCGCAGTGGTATCTGAAACAAAACCCCGATGTCGCCGCGCATGGCATCAACCCACTCGTCCACTACGAGAAGTTCGGCCGTGCCGAAGGCCGTGCGATACGCGCGCTCGATGACAAGAACACGGAGCCGGCGATCGAACCGATCGAGCCCGCGTTTCCCGCGCCGGCGCGCAACTGGAAGCCCGAGCCGCCGGATCCCGAACTGCACTCGCTTCTTTCGCAACGGTTCTCGCCGATCGCACCGCTGAGGGTTTTCCGCGTCGCGGGACAGGAACGGCATGTGACGCTCGTCGTCGATCGAGTGGACGGCGGCCCGCTCATCGAAGATCCGCGCGCAGGACTGGCCCTTGCCGTCACGCTGGCGAAACGCCTCGGCGCGGGATTGCGCATCGTCACGCGGCTCGCAGCCATCGACGCCGGCAGCGTCGATACGCTGTTCAGGCATCACGGCATCGCGTGGGACGGCAATATCGACTTCGTGTTCTCAGGGGTGAAGGATGGCCCCGCGATCGCCGCCGGCCCGGACGATATCTTCATCGTGGCGAACTGGTGGAATGCGCATGCCGCGATTCAGGTCATCGACCCGCGCCGCATCGTTTATCTGGTTCAGGAAGACGAGCGCGCGCTCTATGCCAACGGCGAGGAGCAATTGCGCTGTGCGGAAACGATCGCCACGCCGGGGCTGCGCCTGGTGGTCGATTCGCGGACGTTGCACGCGCACCTCGTAGCGGATGGAAGCGTCCCCGCCGGCACGCCCTGGTTCGAACCCGCCGCCGCATGTGGAAACGCCGGCAAGGACGCGCCGCACGTCGCGGACGGCAAGCGCCGCTTCGTCTTCTACGCGCGGCCGGACCAGCCGCGCCACCTTTACTGGCGCGGACTCGAAGCGATCGGGGCATGTCTCGAGGACGGCGTTCTGAGTCCGCAGGAATGGGAAGTGCATTTCATCGGCGCGGGCCTCACGCCGCTGGAACTGCCCGGCTGCGTCCATCCGCATCTTCATGAAATCACACCTTCCGCCGTCGCACGCGACGATCTGACGCGAGTTATCCATAGCGCGGACGTCGGGCTGTGTCTGGTGGAATCACCGCATCCCGGCTACGCGACATTGGACCTCGCCAGTGGGGGCGCGCACGTCGTGTCGAATCGATATGGCGTCAAGACTTCGCTGGAACGCTATGCGCCGAACCTGCTGTGCGTTGATCCGGCTGTCGCGAGCCTGAAGTCCGCGATTCGTGAAGCCGCGCAGCGCGGGCGCACGCCCGAAAGCGCAGCGCGCCCGGTGAACTGGGAATCGACGTTTTCGTCCGCCCTCGCGAGCCTGGAAGCAGTCGCAATGTTTTCCACGGGAGCATCGCCCAATGTTTAATTCCGTGTTCGAAAATCCGCTGCACTATGCGCACCCATGGGAACTGAACTTCGAGCAGCGCTACGAAGCCTTGATGAAGCGTCCCCGCCGCGTCGCCTATTTCTATGAGAAGCCCGATAGCACCACCTTCCGCTATCGCGTCTTCAACATGTCTCAGGCGCTCGAAGCCGATACGGTTGCAGGCGTTTCCGCGTCGTGGTTCTTTCGCGAAGACATGCCGCGTATGGCGCGCATCGTCGACCGCGTCGATGCGCTCGTCTTCTGCCGGACGCATTTTTCGCCGTCCATCGGCGAATTGATCGACCGCGCGCGGCGACGCGGCGTGCGCGTGCTCTTCGACGTCGACGATCTCGTCTTCGATACCGATTACGTTCATCTCATTCTCAGTTCGCTCGATCAGGACGCGAACAACGAATCGGCGCTCAACGGCTGGTTCGCGTCGATTGCGCGCCAGGGCACGCTGCTCAAGATGTGCGACGGCGCCATCGTGACGAACGCGTTTCTCGGCGATCGCATTCGCGCATTCGCGCCGTCGCTCCCTGTCAGCACCGTCCCTAATTTCCTCAATCGTGATCAACAGGCCGTATCCGAGCGGATGTTCGAGCAAAAGCGGGAGCGTGACTTCGAGTCTTCACAACCGTTTCATATCGGCTACTTCAGCGGCACGCCCACGCATCGGCGCGATTTCGACATTGCTGCGCCGGCGCTCGCGCGACTGCTCCGCGACGACAGCCGGCTCAGGCTGCTGATCGTCGGCGCGCTCGAATCCGCCGAGATTCTCAAGCCGTACAAGCACAGGATCGACCGCTATCCGTTGCAGGACTACATGAACCTGCAACGTCTGATCGCGCGCACCGAACTGAATATCGGCCCGCTCCTCGACAACCCGTTCACGAACTGCAAATCGGAGCTCAAGTTCTTCGAAGCGGCGATCACGGGCACGGTCACGATCGCGAGCCCGACCTATGCGTTCCGGCAGGCGATCTCGGACGGCGCTACAGGACTGCTTTCCCGGTCGCACGAATGGCACACGAAGCTTGAGCGCGCGGTCGAATTGCTCGATGACCGGCAGCGCTATGCGGACATGAGCGTCGCGGCTTACGAGCACGCACGAAACGTCTATGGATGGAACCGGCAGACCGCAGCGATTCAGCGGGCGCTCTTTGGCAATGCAGCGGAGCAACGGCTGACGCAGACAGACGGGAAGGCCGAAGTCTCCGTCACGACGTGAAAAGCCGAGATAAGGGAATCAGCGTTCTTCGATGCGTCCGTGCTGAAAGGTCAGCACGCGATTGCACATCTTCTCGACGAGACTCGGCGAGTGCGAAGCCAATACGAGGATCGACGAGTTTTCCACGACCTTGTCGAGACGCTCGGCCGCCTTCTCGTTGAACGCGGCATCGCCGACCGACAGCCATTCGTCCATCAGCACGATATCGGCGTGAATCGAAGTCGACACCGCGAAGGCGAGACGCAGCAGCATGCCGCTCGAATACGTCCGCACGGGCATGTTGAGGAAATCTTCGCCGAGTTCGCTGAACTCAGCGATCTCATCAAGCTTGCGTTCGATCTCGCTGGGCTTGATGCCCATCATGATGCCGCGCAGGAAGATGTTCTCGTAGCCCGTTGCTTCGTGGTCCATGCCGAGAGAGAGGTCGATCAGCGACACGATCCGGCCGCGCACTTCCAGTGAGCCGCCGACGGGCGGGTACACGCCGGCGAGAACACGCAGCATCGTGGTCTTGCCTGCGCCGTTGTGGCCGACAAGTCCTATCCGATCACCGGGCCGGAACTCGAAGGAGACGTCGTCCAGCGCGCGCACCGTCACGCGCTTGGCGGCGTCCGCGGCTACGCGCCCGCCCGTGGTAGCGCGCATCAGCGACTTGCGCAGTGAACGGTGCGACGCGTTATAAATCGGAAATTCGACGACGACGTTCTGCGCGCGAATGTATGAGTCACTCATCGTAGAATCACAGCCAGTATGCGATGCGGTCACGGAAACGTCCTTGCAGCGCGATGCCGATCACAAGAAGTACAAAGGTGGTCGCGAGCGACCAGATCCACGAATCCAACGGAAAGTAACCGTTGATGATAGGCGCCCGCACAATCTCGATGAGATGCGCGAATGGATTGTACTGCGCCACCCATTGATGCTTTTCGCCAAGCGCCTCCGGACGCCAGATGATCGGTGTCACGTAGAAAAGCACCATCGTCGCGTTCTGGATGATCATCGGCATGTCGCGAAAGCGCGTGCAAAACACGCTCACAATCATCGAAATGGCCAGCATGGCGATCGTGCCGAGAAGTAGTCCGGGGAGGGCGAACAACGCATGCCACGTCAGACTCGGGCCGAGCAGGCCGACGACGATCACGATGATCACGCAGTTGTGCCCGAGAATGATCAGGTTGCGCATCAGAATGCGCAACAGATACACGCCCATCGGAAAACGAATCTGTTTGATCGTCGATTCAAACTGCGTGAAACTCGTGCACGCCTCGTTGATTTGTGCGGCGTAGAACGTCCACACGACGTTGCCAATCGCAAAGAATGGCAGAAAGGACTTTACGTCGTTCTTGAAGAGCACGGACCACAGCACGCCCATCGTACCGATCATGATGCCGGTGGAGAGCGTGACCCAGAACGGTCCGAGAATCGAGCGGCGATAGCGCTGCCGTATGTCATACCAGGCGAGCAGCGCCCAGAGATGCGGGTTGGCGAGCGCGTCCCCGAGATCGCGCAGACCCTTGAAGCGGTTGATTGAGGTTGTGTTCATACCTGCTTGCAAAAATTTAGCCCACTATTGTAGCCGAATGCGTTTCCGCCAAAGCGCCGCCCGGCGCATCGGATCCGGGTTGACGCGCCAGCGGCACGCCGCGTTCAGCGTGGCTCGCGAAGCGCTTCCATCATGCCTCGGCACATTGCGCCCGCCCTCTCGCCCCTCGGTGGCACGAACAGTAATTGCAGCACGAAAAGTCTCACGAGTCTGCGCGCCCAGAAACGCTTCCAGGGCTTAGCTACGCCCGCGGTGCGAATCAGCCGGATGGAATTCCGGAAATAGAAGTAATCGCGACGCGGGCTGTGCACGGCGAGTTGACGCTGCCCGAGAAACCAGAAAGAAACGGTTTCATCGCCGATAGCGTGCTCCAGACGCGCCTGCGGCACGCACCAGAACGCAAAGCCAGCCCGCTTTGCACGCAGACACCATTCGATATCGACCTGATCCACGAAATACGCTTCATTCAGCGGTCCCACGGCGTCGAAGGCCGCGACGGAGACAAGCGTTCCGGACGCGATCAGATATTCGCACGGCGCCGGTTGGGATGGCATAGGGACGAACCGCACGGCGTCTTCGATGATTTGCGGCAGCGGCGCGGCCATTCCCGATTGCCTGTCGACGATCGCAGGTCCAACCGCACCAACCGCGATCCCGGAACGGGCCAGCGTGTCGGCCGCCATGCCAAGTTCGGTGACCATTCGCTTGTCGGGCACGCTGTCGTGATCGAGCAGCAGCACGTCGGTCGCATTCAGCGACTTGGCCAATCCGATGCCGCGATTCTGCGCTGCCGCGACGCCGACATTGTTCGGGAGGGCGTGCAGCATCGCCCGTCCGTCGCACAAGCTCGTGATTTGCCGAAGCAAATCGGCGCGGGAGCCGTTGTCGATCACGATGATGGCGTCGACCTGGGGCCGCGTCGCCGCGAGCAAGGCTTCGAAAGTGCGGGGATCGGGGTCCATCGTCACCACGACGGCGACGATCGCGCGCGTTGCGCCCGCCTCGCTCATACGCTCGCCGCGTGCTGCGCAATGAGCGCGAGAATGCGCTCGGCGCGGCGCGCGTAGGTGTGATCGGCGAGCGCGCGCCGCTGCGCCGCGCCTGCGATCGAAGCGGCTTTGCCGGGATCATCGCGAAGCATTTCCACGTGTCGACGCAATTCCGTGGGCGAATCGAAAAGCAGGATTTCGCCGGCATCCGGATCGAAATAGTCGTAGATTTCCAGACCTTCGACGAACATGCATTGCACTGTGCCCGCCATCGCCGCTTCGAAGGTGCGCGGTCCGGGCGTCGGCGCATCGAGACTGAAGCGCGCATTGGCGAGATCGAAACGTCGGCCGATATTCAGCGTGATGACCGAGCTCGCGTAATAGTCGGGCAACAGGCGATTTTCTACGCGCTCGTTGCGCGCGAACGTGATCTCCGCCGGCCACTCGGCGCCGAGCACTTCGACGTTCACGCCCGCCAAGGCCGGTGCGCAGTCGCGCAGCAGTCCCACGCGGTTCGGGAAGCCGACGCCGCAGAAGAAGACGTCGCGATCCTTCAACGGACGCGGCGCGCGATAGTGATCGCTCCTGCTCGCACCCAACGGTACGTGATAAACGCGTGGATGCTGATAGTGCGTGACGGCCCAGCGGTCGTTCGAGAAGATGACGTCCGCGATGTGCAGAATCTTGTAATTGAAGTCGAACTCGTAAGGATCGTCGTGCAGCCAGAACGCGAGGCAGGCCCCGGTGCGCAGACAATAGTTTTTCAGTCCGTGATAGACGCTTACCGCAGGCATGCACGATCCGAACACAAGCACGAGTTGCGGTGCGAATTCTTCCGCACAGAATTCGGCGGCTTCGAGCGACGTCACGCGAACGGCCGCCGCGCCCATCAGTTCACTGAAACCTTCCGCGACGTAGCCACGCAATTGCGCGTTGTTGTTGATCGAATCAGGCGAAGCGCTGCATACCAGCACACGTTCTATCGTGTCCATAAGATCCTTTTTGCATGTTTTGCCAGGAGCTTCGCCGTATTCTTGAAGCCATGCGTTGCGTAATAGGCGTGTACGTTGCGCAGCTTCGAGCGCCGAAGCTCGTTCATGATCTGCTTGGGCATGACGGCCGACGCGATGGACTGCAACGACGACGCCTGGGTCGCAGGCAGTCGAGGAGCGGCTCCGCTCTGAAACCATGATGTCGATTGCAACACGATCCCGAGCTCGGCGATGCCTTCCGCGCGTACATCGGCGGAAGACCGAGCGGAATGCGACAGATTGCGGAGATGCCGCTGGTAGTGCTCCTTCAGCGCGGCAACATGGGGCGTGAGCGTCGGATAAAGAACACCTGGCTGTTGCGCGTCTATGTTCGCCTTCAGGCCAGCCAGCCGCACTCGATCTTCCGCGAGCAGCCGGATGGCATTGATGAGATCGCCTTCCGCACCGACACGAATCTTCATCCCATTGACGCGATTCCTCACTCGCTCGCCGAGTGCGCCGATATCGGAGACGATCGGCACGATGCCGTTCTGCCACGCCTCGGACAAGGTCAGACAGTACGTCTCTGGCCAGATGGACACATGCACCGACACATCGCATTGGAGCAGTTCGGCGGGAAGCTGATTCGCGGAATAGGTACCGTGCACGAAGACGTTCGGAAATCTTGCCTTGTCGGCCAGATAAGCGTAGTCGTCGTCGAGGCGGCCGAATACATGGAATTCCACATGCGCGGTCGCTAATGCTGCCGCAGCGGGGGCGAACAGGTCACCGCCCTTTCCCACCGTCACGTTGCCGAGCAGCGCCACTTTCAGCGGCTTGCCGGCTTGCTTCACTGTTCGCGACGAGCGCGAACTGACCGTGTCGTCGTCGAGAATAGGTACCGGCAGTACATGAACGCCGGCATGCTGACGCACCGCAGGGTAAATGGTGCGAACCAGATTACGCCCGCCTTCCGTGTTGAAGAAGATGAGATCCGACGCTTCGAGCACGCCGTTCCAGAACGCGCGCCGCGCCGCTTGCGATCCGGGCAGAATCTGGCGCTTCTTCCACAGGCACAGGTCGCACTGCGCCAGCGAAACGTCGGGTGCGCCGCAGAATTCGCCCTTGAACGAGATCAACTGATACTCGTTACAAACGGGCAAATAATCATGAATCGTCATCGCGGTCGGAATGCCGAGCGAACGTGCGACATGCACGAGCGAAGGTGGATGCCCGATGAAATGCTGGAAGTGGACGAAGTCGACCTTGCGTTCGATGAGCATCGCACGGAAAGCCTTTTCCCGTTCCGGCGACGACAGCATTTGCACCGCGTACGGCTCTGCGAACGTGTAGCGCTTGAGCAGCTCGTAGTTGTGGTCGAGCAGGAGTGCGTCCCAATGCTCGCCCGCGTCTCCGCGAACAAAGAACAGGATGTCGAAGTCGTCGCCGAGTTGCGTGCGCAAGCGGTCCAGATAGATCTCAACGCCACCGAAATCGCCCCGCGCCACGTAGTTGTGACTGACGAACAGAAGCGTCTTGCGTGCCACCTTCGATTCGACTGGCAACGCGGGCGTATCATGGGCAAGCGGCCGCGACGGAAGGCTGGCGGCTTCCTCCAGCATCGTTGCCACGCGGCGGTCGTAGGTGTGATCGCGCAATGCGCGTTCTCGGGCCGCGCTCGCGATCTGGTCGCGATAGCCGCGATCGTTGATGACATCCGATGCCTTGCTAAGGAAGTCCTTCGCATCGGAGAAGAGCACGATCTCACGGCCCGGCTCGAACGCCTGCGCAGCCTCCGCGAGCGATTCCTGAACCAGTTGCACGCCGCCCGCAAGCGCCGCTTCGAACAAGCGCGGCGGCGGCGTTTCCGCGAACTCCTTGTTACCCGACGCCGAAAACACGCGCGGCAGCAAGATGGTGATTGCGGAACGGTTGACGAAGCGCCCGAAGTCCGGCGGCGAAGTGCGCCATGTGATCAGGCTCTCTGGCAGATCGACGTTGCGCGGCGGCAAATGCTCATTAACCGGCAGCGCGAGCTTGAAGCGCCACTCGGCAGGCATATCGCCGAGTATCGAACGAACGAACGCAGTGCGGTTGGGCCACGCCGTGCCCGCGAAAAAAAGGTCGTAACGCAACGGCTTCTCAGCGGGAAGCACCGGAAGACTGTGAAATTCGATGGCGCCCGCGAGCGGCAGATGACGTCCCTTCGAACCATATTCGGCGACACTCGAGGAATCGTTGGTGAAAACAAGGTCGAAGATTGCGGCATTGCGCTTGTTGATCGAGATTTCGTAGGGATCTTCGGTCACCCAGAGAATCGACCGTCCGCACGCGTGTGCGAGCCGGTTGCACAAGACGGCGTCGAGTTCTTCTCCATCGAATGCGATGAAGAGATCACACTGATTGCGATAAGCCAGTTCGATCGCATCCAGCGCATCCGCTTTGATCACGAATTCGACTTGGCCCGAGCGCGCAAGCGCCTCGCGCAGTGCAATGCAAATATAGTGATTGGGGTTACGAAACTTGGTGTCGAGTAGCAAGACCCGATATTTACGATTTTTCATGTTGTTCCAGATGATCGCGCTCGAGCGCCGAATCCGTTTCATTGACCGGCAACTGTCTGTTCGATTACCCTTAGGCCGAACTATTCACTCGGATCTAGTCACTTGTCTCGCCGCACTGCCGCCGTCATTGTCACATATGAGCCCGAGCCCGAAGCGCTGGCCCGACTGATTCAGTCGCTCTCCCCGCAGGTACGAACGATATATATCGTTGACAATGCATCGACGAATATCGAGCATTGGCAGCACCAGCTTCCTTCGACCGATTGCCGCGTCATCCGCATGACGAGCAACGAAGGCATCGCCGCCGCGCTGAACCGCGGGCTGGTCGCCGCAGAAGCCGAAGCCGACCTCGACTTCTGCGCCATCTTCGATCAGGACAGCGCGCCTTCGGACCGGATGATCGAATCCCTCGAACAGCATCATGACCGTCTCTCACAGCGGGGGCCGGTCGCGCAAATCGGCCCATATTTCTTTGAACACAATCGCGGCATCTTTCTGCCGTTCATCGAATTCAAGCTCGGCATTCCAAGACGCAAACGCGATCCCGGCAACGGCACGTGGACGACCGCCGATTATCTGATCTCCTCCGGGGCGCTCCTGTCGCTCGATGCGCTGAAGGAGATCGGCAACATGGACGAATCGCTCTTCATTGATTACGTCGACATTGAATGGGGACTGCGCGCTCGGGCGGCCGGCTTTCAGAGTTACGGCGCGTTCGACGTGCGTATGGAACACCGCATCGGCGAAGAGGCGCTGGACGTTGCAGGTTTCCGGCTTGCCGTGCATAAGCCGGTGCGCCGCTACTACTACTATCGCAACGCCGTGCTGCTGTGCCGACGTCCATATATTTCGCTCGCGTGGAAAATCAGCGAAATGACGCGGCTCGGCATCAAGTTCCTGATTTTCAGCACGATGTCCAAACGCCGCCGGGAAGACTTCGTCATGATGACGCGAGGCATTCGTGACGGGTTGCGCGGCATAACCGGCAAGTATCAGTGAACCGGGCGCACCGCACCGTACATGTGCAGTGCGCCCTTCGAACTCGCGGCATCAACGCTCCGCGAGACAGAGCCGCAAGGCGTCGTCCCATTGCGGAACCTTTAACCCGAACGCGGCTTCCAGCTTGCCACACGACATACGGGAGTTGGCGGGCCGTTTCGCCGGCGTAGGGTACTCGCTTGCGGGAATCGGCTCGACAGAGGGCTTCTTTTCGAGTGCGGACGTATCGAAAATCGCGCGTGCAAAGTCAGCCCACGTCGTCGATCCTCCCGCGCACAAGTGATACACGCCCGACTTGGCGCGCCACCAGTCATTCCCCTCGATCCCGCCTTGCGCCGCGATGTGCGCGACGAGCGTTGCTATTGTCTTGCTCCAGGTGGGCGCGCCATGCTGATCGCCCACGATGCGCAGGGACGGTTTGTCCGCTGCAAGGCGGAGCATAGTCAGCAAGAAGTTCTTGCCGCGCAGGCCGTAGACCCAGCTCGTGCGCAGCACCAGCGATGCGCAGCCGACCTGAGCGATCGCCTGTTCGCCGGCGAGCTTGCTCGAGCCATACACATTCTGAGGATTCGTCGCGTCGGTTTCGACGTATGCGCCGGCTTTGGTACCGTCGAAAACGTAATCGGTCGAGAAATGCACAAGTGCCGCACCAAGGCTGCGCGCTTCCTCGGCGATGACACCGGGCGCTTCGCCATTGATCCGCATGGCGAGGTCCACTTCCTGTTCCGCCTGATCCACCGCTGTGTACGCGGCCGGATTCACGATCAAGGCCGGCTTCGACTCGCGGATCACCCGGCGAATCTGATCGAGATCGGACAGATCGAACTGCTGCCGATCCAGCGCGACCACCCGTCCCAGCCCCTGTAGCGAACGCGCCAGTTCGAACCCAACCTGGCCGTTGACGCCTGTGACAAGAATGTTGCGTTCCATCGTCATGCGCGCCTCACGCGAATACTTCGGCTTCCGACAGCTTCTTCCCCGCCGCGTCCTTCGCCGCGAGCATCGGCTCGAAATCGATCGGCCATTCGATGCCGATCTCCTTGTCGTTCCACACGATGCTGCGTTCGAACTCGGGAAACCAGTAGTCCGTCGTCTTGTAGAGGAACTGCGCCGCATCCGACAGCACGACGAAACCGTGCGCAAACCCCGGCGGCACCCACAATTGCCGATGATTCTCCGCCGACAGATTCACGCCCACCCACTTGCCAAAGTTCGGCGAACTCTTGCGGACGTCGACGGCGACATCGAACACTTCGCCTTCCACCACGCGCACGAGTTTGCCCTGCGCGTGCTGAATCTGATAATGCAGACCGCGCAGCACGCCCTTCGCCGAGCGCGAGTGGTTGTCCTGCACGAATTCGACGCCCGCCTCGACGTGCTCGGCAAACTCGCGAGCGTTGAAGCTTTCATAGAAATACCCGCGCGCATCGCCGAACACCTTCGGCTCGATGATCTTGACTTCGGGCAGCGCCGTAGCGGTTACTTGGATGGCCATGCGACTTGGTCCTTCGGAAGATTGAGCAGATATTGACCGTAGGCGTTCTTCGAAAGCGGCTTCGCGAGCTCAAGCAGTTGCTCGTCGCCGATCCACTTCTTGCGATACGCGATTTCCTCGGGACACGCCACCACCAGCCCCTGACGCTTCTGCAACGTCGCGATGAACGTGGCCGCGTCGATCAGCGAATCGTGCGTACCGGTGTCGAGCCACGCATAGCCACGCCCCATGATTTCGACATTGAGCCGCTTCTCCGCCAGATAGCGAGAGTTCACATCCGTAATTTCGAGTTCGCCGCGCGGGGACGGTTTGATATCCGCCGCGATGTCGCACACCTGATTGTCGTAGAAGTAAAGACCCGTCACCGCGTAGTTCGAGCGGGGCTTCGCGGGCTTTTCTTCGATCGACAGCGCTCTGAATTGCTGATCGAACTCGACCACGCCATAACGCTCGGGATCCTGCACGTGATAGGCGAACACCGTTGCGCCATCGGTACGGGCACTGGCCGCGTCCAACTGCTTGACGAGATCGTGTCCGTAGAAGATGTTGTCGCCGAGAATCAACGCCGACGGATCATTGCCAACGAATTCCCGCCCGATGATGAACGCCTGCGCAAGCCCGTCCGGCGACGGCTGCACCGCGTACTGAATGTTCATGCCCCACTGGCTGCCGTCGCCGAGCATCGACTCGAAGCGCGGCGTGTCTTGCGGTGTCGAGATGATAAGCACATCGCGGATGCCGGCGATCATCAGCGTCGACAGCGGGTAGTAGATCATCGGCTTGTCGTAGACCGGCAGAAGCTGCTTCGACACCGCGTGCGTGATCGGGTAAAGCCGCGTGCCGGACCCGCCGGCCAGAATAATGCCCTTGCGCGCCATGATTCAGCCCCTCACGCGCGCTGCGCGTAGTTCGTCTCGACCCATTTCCGGTAGTCGCCGGAAGCCACTTCGTCGGCCCACGCCTGGTTGTCCAGATACCACTGAACCGTCTTCGCAAGACCCGTCTCGAAGGTCTCCGCAGGCTTCCAGCCGAGTTCGCGCTCGAGCTTGCGCGCGTCGATGGCGTAGCGGCGGTCGTGGCCCGGACGGTCCTTTACATATGTGATCTGATCGCGATACGAACCGCTCGACTTCGGCTTCGCGCGATCGAGCAAGTCACACAGCGTGTGCACGACTTCGAGATTCTTTTTCTCGTTCCAGCCGCCGACGTTATACGTCTCGCCGGGCACGCCGCGTGCGAGCACCTCACGGATCGCGGAGCAGTGATCGCCCACGTACAGCCAATCGCGCACGTTCTGGCCATCGCCGTAGACCGGCAGCGGCTTGCCGCCGAGCGCGTTGGCGATCATCAGCGGAATCAGCTTTTCAGGGAATTGATACGGGCCGTAATTGTTCGAGCAATTCGTGGTCAGGACCGGCAGTCCGTACGTGTGGTGATACGCGCGAACGAGATGGTCGGAGCCGGCCTTGGTCGCGGAATACGGGCTGTTCGGCGCGTACGGCGTGGTCTCGGAGAACTGCGGATCGGTGGCCGAAAGCGAGCCGTACACTTCGTCGGTCGATACGTGCAGGAAGCGGAACGCCTGCTTCTCGTCTTCGGGCAGCTTGCTCCAGTACATCCGCGCGGCTTCGAGCAGCGTGAACGTGCCGACGACGTTCGTCTGCACGAAATCGGCCGGGCCGTGGATCGAGCGATCGACGTGGCTCTCGGCGGCGAAGTGCAGAATGGCGCGCGGCTTGTGCTTGGCCAGCAGCGCATCGATCGCGGCGCGGTCGCAAATATCGGCGCGCTCGAAGATGTGGCGGGGATCGTCCTTCAGAGACTTGAGCGTTCCCAGATTGCCCGCATACGTCAGCTTGTCGACGTTGAGCACGGGTTCGTCCGAACCATTGAGCCAATCCAGCACAAAATTGGCGCCGATGAAACCGGCGCCGCCCGTCACGAGAATCATACGTGGCCCTCTTTATAGCTTTCCGTCAGGTGATTACGCCGCGCGAAAGCTCGAATATGCGAAAAAATTGCGACAGTTGCGGTGGATGAAAGCAGAATCGGAAGATATGACCGATTTTCGTCCATTCCCGCCCCGGTTTGGTCAACCCCGAATTATAAGGCTCCGCCACTCGAAAACTAGACGGATAACAACTTGATACAGCTTGCGATTTATGGTTGCACAGGTGGCAGCAGGTAATGCCAGCCTGTGCAACCGTCGGATGAAGACACAGTGTTTGCCCGCTGTTCCATAATCTTCGCTCACCCGGATTTCCTCTTAGAAGCCTGACAACAAGTCTCCCAGATGACCATCGCCACCTCCCCCGCTCCCCTCGTCTTCGGCGATCTCCAGGGCTGCTGCGATCCCTTCCAGCGCCTCCTCAAAAAAGCCGCGCCATCACCCGACACACCGCTCTGGTTCGCGGGCGATCTCATCAACCGTGGTCCGAAGTCCTTGCAGACCTTGCGCGAGATCATCGCCCTCGGCTCGCGCGCAACTGTCGTGCTCGGCAATCACGATCTGAATCTGCTCTCCGTCGCCGCTGGCCTGCGCAAGCCGAAAAAAGGCGACACGCTCGATGAAATCCTCGAAGCGCCCGACGCCGCCGATCTCATCGAGTGGGTGCGTCACAAGCCGGTCGCGCACTTCGAAAACAATGTGCTGATGGTTCACGCGGGCGTGTTGCCGCAATGGGACGCGACGATGACGATGGAACTCGCGCACGAGCTCCAGCAAGCGCTGCGCGCACCGAACTGGAAGGAAACGCTCGCGTCGCTCTACGGCAACGAGCCGCATCGCTGGGACGATTCACTGAAGGGCGCCGACCGGCTGCGCGTGATCTATAACGCGTTGTCGCGCATCCGCTTCTGCACACCCGAAGGCGCGATGGAGTTCGCCAACAACGGCGGCCCCGACGCGGCGCCGCCCGGCTACATGCCGTGGTTCGACGTGCCGGACCGCCGCACGCAGGACGTGACGATCGTCTTCGGCCACTGGGCCGCGCTCGGTCTCATGATCCGCGACGACGTTCTCTGCCTCGATTCGGGCTGCGTGTGGGGCAACAAGCTGTCGGCGGTGCGCCTGACGGCCGATCCCGCAGAGCGCGTCGTCACGCAGGTGAGCTGCTCGATGAAGAAGTGAGCGGCACTTCCGTCATCGCATCGGCGACGGCGGGCAGGCCACGCATCCGCTGAAGTGCGGCATCGACGGAAGCCTGCGCCTCGCTCGCGAGCAACCGCCGGTCCGCGCCCGGTGCGAGCGGATCGCACACGTAAAGATGCGCGGTGAGCGGCCGCGCGCGCAAGAGCGCATCGAGCGAATCGTTGAGCGACATATCGCCGATATACGCCGGCGCGGTCGATTGCCTTCCTTGCGCATCCTCGTACATCAGGCAGATCGGCTGCACCGGGCACGACGCCGACACCGCCGCCTGAAACATGTTCGCGTGAAAGGGCAGCAGCGCTTGCCCGTCCGAGGTCGTGCCTTCCGGAAAGACGCACATCTTTTCGCCAGCAAGCAGACGATCCGCGAGCTCGTGCATGATGCGCTTCGCGTCGCTGCGCTTCTCGCGCTGCACGAACACCGTATCCAGTTGATGCGCAAGCCAGCCGACCACCGGCCATTTGCGGATCTCCGCCTTCGACACGAACGGCGTCGGACGCCACGCGTTGATGACGTAGATATCGATCCACGAGATGTGATTGCCGACGACGAGCACGCCGCTATCGAGCCGCGCCTCGTCGTTATGCACGACGAGCTTCATCCCCGAAAGCCGCAGCATTTCGAGCGACCACTGTCGGTTCATCTCGGCGCGTTCGGCCGCCGACGCGCGGGCAAAGCGCGTCGCGACGATCCACATGCCGTACAACAGATGCGCGACGAGCCGCAGCTTGCGCCATGCGAAGCGCATGTTCAGCGGCTCTCGTAAGCGACGTGACCGCCGACCACCGTCGCACGCACGCGCGCCGGCAATTCGTAGCCACGAAACGGCGTGTTGCGGCCCTGGCTCTTCAGCTTCAGCGGATCGACGCGCCATTCGCTCGCCGCATCGAACACGCACAGATCGGCGAGCGCGCCCGTCGCAATGCGGCCGGCGGGGAGTTTCAGCACGTCGGCGGGCGCGGACGTGATGCGCGACAGCGCCTTCGCAAGCGGCACGTTCGCTTCGCGCGCCCACTTCACCGTCAGCGACAGCAGCAATTCGAGGCCGGTCGCGCCGGGCGTCGCTTCGGCGAAGGGCAGCAGCTTTTCGTCGTCGTCGAGCGGCGTGTGATCGGAGCAGATCGCGTCGATGGTGCCGTCGGCGAGACCCGCGCGAATCGCATCGCGGTCGCGTTGCTGACGCAGCGGCGGATCGAGCCGGAATTGCGAATCGAAATAGCCGATGTCGATGTCCGTCAGATGCACGTGATTGATGGTCACGTCGCACGACACGGCGATTCCTTCGGCCTTCGCCGCGCGCACGAGCGCGACGCCCGCCGCCGACGACAGATGCGACAAATGCACGCGCGCGCCCGTCACGCGCATCAGTTCGAAGATGGTATGCAGCGCGATCGTTTCCGCCGACACCGGCACGCCCGACAGCCCCAGCCGCGACGCCACCGCGCCGCTCGCCGCCACGCCGCCCTTCGACATGTACGCATCCTGCGGACGCAGCCACGCGGTATAGCCGTACGTGGTCGCATACTGCAGCGCGCGCTGCAGCGTGCGCGTATCGACGATCGGGTTATCCGCCTGCGAAAAGCCGACGCAGCCCGCTTCGGTCAGCTCGACCATCTCGGTGATGGTCTCGCCCTTGAGCCCGACCGTCAGCGCGCCGAGCGGATACACGTGCGCGAGATGCAGTTTCTGCGCGCGAAACTTGAGCATTTCGACGAGACCGGGTTCGTCGAGCGTCGGATCGGTGTCGGGCGGGCACACGAGACTCGTCACGCCGCCCGCCATCGCGGCGGCCATCTCGGATTCGAGCGTCGCCTTGTGTTCGAAGCCCGGTTCGCGCAGACGCGCCGACAAATCGACGAAACCCGGCGCGACGTAAAGCCCCGAAGCGTCGATGAGCTTGGCCGCGTTGAAATCCGCGGGCGCCTCGCCGATGCCGACGATCCTGCCCGCCGCGATGAACACGTCCTTGCGCTCTTCCGTGCCGGCCGCCGGATCGATGATCGTGCCGTTCTGAATCTGGATCTTCATGTCGTCTTTGTCAGTCAGTGTTGCCGGCCACGATGCCCATCACCGCCATGCGCACGGCGATGCCGAAAGTCACCTGATTCAGGATGACCGACTGCGGGCCGTCGGCCACTTGCGAGTCGATTTCCACGCCGCGATTCATCGGACCCGGATGCATGACGATCGCATCGGGCGCGGCGAGCGCGAGACGCTCGGGCGTCAATCCCCAGCTCTTGAAGTACTCCTGCGCGGACGGCAAGAGCGCGCCGCTCATGCGCTCGTTCTGCAGGCGCAGCATGATGATGACGTCGACGCCCTTCAGCCCTTCGTCGAGATTGTGATAGACGTGCACGCCCATCTGATCGAGATTGCCCGGCAACAGCGTGCGCGGTCCGATCGCGCGCACTTCGGGCACGCCAAGCGTCGTCAGCGCGTGAATGTCGGAGCGCGCGACGCGCGAATGCAGGATGTCGCCGACGATCGCCACGCGCAGCTTCGTGTAGTCGCGCTTGTAATGGCGGATCGTGTACATGTCGAGCAGGCCCTGCGTCGGATGCGCGTGACGGCCATCGCCCGCATTGATGACGTGCACGTGCGGCGCGCAATGCTCGGCGATCAGATACGGCGCGCCGCTCGATGCGTGACGCACGACGAACATGTCGGCGTGCATCGCAGAGAGATTGTTGATCGTGTCGAGCAGCGATTCACCTTTGCTCGTCGACGATGCGTTGATGTTCAGATTCAGCACGTCGGCCGAAAGACGCTTCGCCGCGATCTCGAACGTGGTGCGCGTGCGTGTCGAGTTCTCGAAGAAGAGATTGAACACCGACTTGCCGCGCAAAAGCGGCACCTTCTTCACTTCGCGATCGGTCACGCTGACGAACTGCTCGGCGGTATCGAGAATGTGCGTGACGATCGAGCGCGGCAATCCTTCGATGCTCAACAGGTGCTTCAGCTCGCCGTTCTTCGTCAGCTGCGGATTGCCCTTGAGAAAGCCGTAGCGAAAGGTGTCGGGCGCGGCGGCGCCTTCGGTGGCGGTATTCATGTCGATCCCGGATGTACTTTGAAAAGACGTCGAAGCGCTCGCTTCAGCTGGCGCGCGCTTCCGTCCTGAAGTCGAATGCGCCGTCTTCGCGACGCGCGAGCACGAGATTCTGATTCGCGGGCACATCGAGCGTCGCGCCGGTGAAACGCGCGCCGATCGGCATTTCGCGCCCGCCGCGATCGGCGAGCACCGCGAGATCGATCGATGCCGGACGGCCATAGTCGTACAGCTCGTTGATCGCCGCGCGCACGGTGCGCCCCGTGGACAGCACGTCGTCGACCAGGATGATGCGGCGGCCGTTCACATCGAAGGGGAGCGAGGTCGGGCTCGCCTGGCTGTGCAGGCCTTTCTTCGCGTAGTCGTCGCGATGCAGCGCCACATTCACCACGCCGAAGCGCGGCGCGTTCAGATCCTTCGCGAGCCGCTCGGCAAGCCACACGCCGCCGCTGAAAATGCCCGCGAGCACGGCGCCGTCGGGCGCGGCGAGCGATTGTCCGTAGGCAGCGCGAATCTGGTCGACGAGCGCGCGATACAGCGCCTCGGCGTCAATGGAACTCATGATCGTCGGCAAGTCCGTCGAGATATTGTTGAAGGATGACGCGCGCGGCTTCGGCGTCGATTTCGTCGAAGCGGCCCCGCGCATTGGCGCGCACGCCGCGCTCGCGCAAATCGGCTTTGGCGTCGACGGACGAGTAGCGCTCGTCCACCCATTGCACCGGCACGTTGAAACGTCCGTTCACCTGATTGCCGAAGCGCTTGGCGAGCGCGCTCATTTCGTGCGGCGTGCCGTCGGGATGCATTGGCATGCCGACGACGATGGCGTCGGGCTTCCACTCGTCGAGCAGTTTGCCCACTTCGACGAAGCGATATTCGCGATTGCGGTTTTCCAGCGTGACGAGCGCGCGCGCGTGGCGGGTGAGCGTATTGCCGACGGCGACACCAATGCGTTTCTCGCCGTAATCGAATGCCAGCAGCGTGGCTTCGCGGCTCATGCGTGCCCTGCTTCGCCGGACAACATCGAGCGCGACACGCCGAGCAGCGAGAGCGCCGCTTCGAGGCGGTCTTCGGCGGGTACGTCGAAGATGATGCGCGGATCGGCTTCGACGGTCAGCCAGCCGTTCTTCGAGATTTCCTCTTCGAGCTGGCCCGCGCCCCAGCCGGCATGACCGAGCGTGAGCAGGAAGCGCTCGGGGCCCTTGCCGCTCGCGACTGCTTCGAGCACGTCCTTCGACGTGGTCATGGCAAGGCCGCCGGGCACGCTCATCGACGAGCTATAGGGTTCGCCCTCGCCCGCTTCGTGCAGCACGAAGCCACGCTCCGTCTGCACGGGACCGCCGAAATAAACGGGCAAATGGACGAGCGGCTCGATTTCGAGCTTGAGATCGATGCGATTGAAGAGCGATTGAAGGTCGATGTCGGTCGGCCGGTTGATGACGAGACCGAGCGCGCCCTTCTCCGTGTGATCGCAAAGGTAGACCACCGTTCCTGAAAACGTCGGATCGGCCATGTTGGGCATGGCGATCAGGAACTGATTCGTCAAATTGATGCGATCGGAAGTCTTGGACATAATTCAGAATTTTAACAAAGGCGCTGCGAGATGGCCGACTTTGATGTGGGTCTGGTCTGGTTTCGGCGGGATCTGCGCGCGGCAGACAATGCTGCACTCTATCACGCGCTTACAAGGTGCCGTCGGGTGCTGTGCGCCTTCGTTTTCGATCGCGATATTCTCGCGCCGCTCGACAAAAAAGACCGGCGCGTGCCGTTCATTCACGCGAGCGTCGTCGAGCTGGATCGCACGCTGCGCGAGGCGGGCGGCGCGTTGATCGTGCGGCACGGGCACCCCGTGCACGATATTCCTTCGCTCGCACGCGAATGCGGCGCGAACGCCGTGTTCGTCAATCGCGATTACGAGCCGGCGGCGAAGGCGCGCGACGAAGCCGTCGCGCAGAAGCTCGCGAGTCAGGACATCGCGTTCTTCTCTTTCAAGGATCAGGCCGTCTTCGATCACGACGATGTGATGACAGGCGCCGCAAAGCCCTACACCGTCTTCACGCCGTACAAGCGCAAGTGGCTCGCGACGCTCACGCCCGATGCGCTTGCGCCCTACGCATCCGAAGAACATCTGGACGCGCTCGCCAAGCCGCCGTCGAACGTGAAGCATGCGATTCCATCGCTCGATGCGCTCGGTTTCGGCGATGCACCCGCGCCTGCGTTTCCCGCCGGCACGCGCGGCGCCTATGAACTCTTCGACGATTTCCGGGACCGCATGATCGACTACGGCCGCACGCGCGATTTCCCCGCGCTAAAAGGGCCGAGCTATCTCGGCGTTCATCTGCGGCACGGCACGATGTCGATCCGCGCGCTCGCCCGCAGCGCCCACGATGCGCTGCGTCACGGCGACAAGGGCGCCGAAACGTGGCTAGGCGAGCTGATCTGGCGCGAGTTCTATTTCTCCGTGCTGCACCATTTTCCGCACGTCGGCGTGGCTGGCGATCATCGCGCGTTCAAGCCGGAGTACGACCGCATCGGCTGGGAAACGGGCGATGCCGCCGACGCGAATTTTGCCGCGTGGTGCGCGGGTCAGACGGGCTATCCGCTCGTCGATGCGGCGATGCGGCAGATCAACGCGTCGGGATACATGCATAACCGTCTGCGCATGGTCGTGGCGAGCTTTCTGACAAAGGATCTCGGCATCGACTGGCGACGCGGCGAGGCGTACTTCGAAGCGCATCTGAACGACTTCGAGCTCTCGAACAACAACGGCGGATGGCAATGGGCCGCGTCGAGCGGCTGCGATGCGCAACCGTACTTTCGCATCTTCAACCCGGTCACGCAGTCACGGAAATTCGATTCGGCGGGCAAGTTCATCCGTCATTACGTGCCAGAGATCGCGGCTCTTTCCGATCGCGATATCCACGCGCCGTGGCTTGCAAAACCGGATGCGCTGAAAGCGGCGAAGATCTCGCTCGGCGCGGATTATCCGCAGCCGATCGTCGATCACGAAGCCGCCAGAAAACGCACGCTCATGCGTTATGACGTCGTGCGCGCGCCGGGCGCGAAGCAGCTTCCGCCCGACGACGACGGCGAAGACTAGCGCGCAAACGGCGCAGGTTTTTCGATCATCGCAGTCAGCGCGACGATCGATCCGCGCCCTTCCGAAGGCGCAATGCCGGCCGCCGCCTGATGCAGCATCGAACGCAGCATTTGCGCGGCGCGCTCGGGCACGGTCGCGTCGATGCCGCGTGTCGCGCCTTCGGCGCCATCGGCGTGCGTTTCGCCGTGATGCGCGACGCGCCGCCACGCGAGGCCGAGCGTATCCGCCAAGAGCGCGACATGCCCGAGGCCCAGCGCGCAAGCCGCCGCGCCCAGCCGATGCGACGCGTCCGCCGCCGACAGCGCCGCCGCTTCGTCGACCATGCCGGTTTCGTTCGCCTGCGTGCCGCGCTCGACGAGCGCGTCGATCGACGTTTCCGCGCTCTGCAGGAAGTCCTCGTAAGCACTCGCGTTCACGCGCAGCACGCCGAGATCGCGCGTCGCGGCGTCGCGCGAGGCTTCCTCGCCCGCCTGCGCGGCGCTCTCTTCCCACGCCGCTTCCGATTCGGGCGTCGCGGCGACGTGCCACGCGACCGTCAGGCCGTAATCGCGCAAAACATCGACGTGGTCGGCATCTTCCGGCCGCGCGCCGTACAGCGCGAAATCGCGCCACAGCAGCGCGAGCGTCGCGCGCACGAGCGAGCGCGGCGCGTACGACAGCGCGTGCGCCTGATCCGCCAGCACGAGGTTGAAGCGCGCGTAGAGACGCTTGACGTCGGCGATGTAGTCCAGCTCGCCGCCGGTGCGCTGCGCGCGCTCGCGCAGCGCCACGACCGCCGACGACGCGAGCCGCCAGAAATCGTAGGGATCCGGGCCGCGCAGTTCGTCGAGGCAGGCGTCGAGGCGCGCGAAGGTGTCGGCGGAGCCTTCGGCCGGTCCGCGCAAGAGTTTCAGCAACGTTTCCTCATAGCGCGCCCGCGTATGCGCGAGCCGCTCGGGCGCGATGCCGCGCAGCGTCGCCGGCGCGATCGCGCGGCCCGCGAGGGCGAGGTCATCGTAGGAAACCGGCGCGATGCGCGTATGCGATGCAAGCAACGCATGCAGGCCGCGATAGTGATCGAAGAGCGCCGTCGAGCACGAGAGTTCGCGCAGATTGCGCCGCTCGACCGCGCCGCGAAAAACCGCGATCGCATCGGCGATGCGTGCGTGGCTACCTTCCGATTCCTCGCCGAGCGGCGCGACGAGCGTCAGCGCCTCGGCGAAGCGCTGCGCGGGAAGCCACCCCGCCGAATGCAGCGCGGCGATCGCGCGCTTGAGCGCCGCCCCGGTTTCGCCCTGACGCTGGAACGCGTGCAGCGCGTCGGTCAGCGCCATTTCTGCGAGTCGCACCGATCCGCCGCGCGGATTGGGCAAAGCTTCGTACGGAACGGGCAGATCGGGACGAGATGTCATAACAAGCGCTCACAAGCCGGTTCGCGGGCGCGGCGATGGAAGGCCGCCGTCACCCGCCGTTTAAATGCGTCATCGACAGGCGGGAGACGGCGTCGCCGCGCCTGCTTCAAGCGTATGCCTTAACGGGCCAGTGCGGGAACCGAACCTGCAAAGGCTTTTCGCATCTTTGTTCGCCAACGTCGCGCGACGCCGGAATCGCCGCAACGAACTCATCTGACGCTGCAAAATCCGAAAAATCGGACGGCCGCCCGACGGCGGCCCATGCGCGGCACGCGCCGTAGCGACGTACGCGGTCCGCAAAAAACGCGCGCCGCATGACGCGAGTCATGCGGCGCGGCAGAACGACAAGATCAGATCTGGACCATCTCGAAATCTTCCTTGCGGGCTCCGCATTCGGGACAGGTCCAGTTGATCGGAACGTCCTCCCAGCGCGTGCCCGGCGCGATGCCCTCGTCAGGCAATCCCGCCTCCTCGTCGTAGATCCAGCCGCAGATCAGGCACATCCAGCTTCTGTATTCCATACTTATGCCGAGTCGATTGGTCGTTTAAAAATAGGACATGATGGTACCGTGTTGCCGTGCCGATGCCTAGCAAGCCGCCCGCCTGCGGTGCGCGCATCGTGACATCGGTCGAAACGGCCGTCACGCCGGGTCCGGTGAAGAAGGCTAGCGCACCGGAAAAAAGTGCGCAAAGAAACATTCCTGGCGGCGTTAGGCCGCATAATCAGACATGACCGAGCGGGCATTCGCTCACGCGCCGAGGCGCGCACGAGTTCGCTTAGAGCCGATCGTCCATCCAAGCAATCCAATACCATAATGTCCGTTTTTGCCATGACCGGCGATTCCCCACCGATCGTACTCACCTTCGGCCTTTCCGATCCCACGGGCGGCTCCGGCCTGCAGGCCGACTTGCTGACGCTCGCCAGCATGGGCTGTCACGGCGCGACCGTGCTGACGGGCTACGCGGTGCGCGATTCCGCGACCTGCGATGAAGTGACGGGCCTCGATCCGGACACCGTCGCCACCCAGGCGCGCATGTTGCTAGAGGACATGCCGATCGCCGCCTTCAAGATCGGCGCGGCGACGCGCGCGGAGCTCGTGTCCGCCATCGCCGAAGTCGTCTCCGATTACGACGACGTGCCGCTGATCCTCGCGCCCGATTTCACGCTCGACGACGAACACGTCCTGTCCGCCGATGAACTGCGCGAATCGCTCGCCGATCTGCTCGTGCCGCAGACCACCATGCTGATTGCCGATCACGCCACGCTACTGCAACTCGCGCAGCCCGACAGCGACGCGGAATCGCCGACGCTCGATTCCGCGATTTCCCACATTCTGGCGCAGGGCTGCGAGTACGTGCTCGCGATGGAAACCGGCACGCATCGTCACGTCAACACGCTCTACAGCGAAGAAGGGCTCGTGCGACAGGACACGTGGGAGCGCAGCGTGCAACGCATCATGGGCCTCACCGATACGCTCGGCTCGGCGGTCGCCGCCCTGCTCGCCAACGGTCAGGAACCTGCCGAGGCCGCGCGTGAGGCGCAAGAGTATGTGTTTCAGGCCGCGCGCGCCGCGTTCCGGCCCGGCATGGGCGCGTATCTGCCGGATCGCTTTTTCTGGGCGCGCTCGAACGATGCAGACGAAGAAGGCGACGCATCCGCGCTGCCCGACGATCCAACGGGATTGCCCGGAGAAGCCCGACACTGACACACAACAAGAAGGGAGGCGACGCGAGCGCATGCCATACCGACTGCCCCATCTGCACAAGCCCGGCCCGCAAGGCGCGATCCGCATCGGCTGCGCGGGCTGGGGCCTGTCGAGCGGTGTCTCCGCGAGCTTTCCGCATGAAGGCACTCATCTCGAACGCTACTCGCACGTTCTGACGTGCGTCGAGATCAACTCCAGTTTCTACAAGCCGCATCGCGAGCAGACCTACGCGAACTGGGCGCACAGCGTGCCCGAGTCATTCCGGTTCTCGGTCAAGCTGCCGAAGGCGATCACGCACGACGCGCGTCTCGTCGATATCGAATCGCTGCTCGACGACTTTCTCCGCGCGGCCGGCCAACTGGGCGACAAGCTCGGATGCTGGCTCGTGCAATTGCCGCCGAGCCTGCCGTTCGATCACGACATCGCCGACGCGTTTTTCAGGGCGCTGCGCGAGCGCACGACGTTGCCGGTCGCGTGCGAGGCGCGCGAACATAGCTGGTTCACGACGCACGCGGCAGCGTTGCTGAAGTCGCATCACATTGCATACGTCGACGCCGACCCGATTCCCGACGAATGCGAGATCAAGCATCGCGCGGACGCATCGCTCGTGTATCTGCGGCTGCACGGCTCGCCCGAGTTATACAGGTCTTCGTACGACTACACGTATCTCGACGAACTCGCGCGCACGCTGCACAACCGCGCGAAGAAGACGGCCGAAGTCTGGTGCATCTTCGACAACACCGCCGAGGGCCACGCGCAGCCCAACGCGCTGCATCTGATGGAGCGGCTGCGGATTCATCACAAGGTCTGAAGTTCTTTTTGGAGGCTTCCTCAGATGCTCAAGCTGCTTGCGGCCACGCTCGCCGCGTCTTGCATTTTCACGGCCACGCCGGCACACGCTCAGAACGCCACGCCCGCCGGCGATGGCACGTTCCTGCTGACGATCTTCCTCAAGCACGACGAATCGAAGACGCTGCCCCAGATCAATCAGCAGTTGAAGGAGCAAGGCTACTTCAAGCAGTTTCCGCCGCCGGGCGTCGAAGTGGTGTCGTGGTACGTGATGATGGGAATCGGTCAGGTCGTCACGTTGCGCGTACCCGCCGACCGGTTGCGCGAAGTCAACCGCGCGATCGAAAGCACCGCATGGGGCGGATATCGGACGGAGTTCTATCCGACGTACGACTACAAGGCCGCCGCGCAGAAGTTGCGCGAGGAAATGAACAAATAGTCCGGACGAAAAAAAACCCGCATCGCTGCGGGTTTCTTCTTTCGGCATGACGCGAGCCTCTTTCGAAGCCCGCGCCGATGTAATCGGCTTTCGCCAGATTACATGTCCATGCCCATGCCGCCCATGCCGCCGGGCATGCCGCCAGGCATCGGAGCATCTTCCTTCGGCAGTTCGGCGACAGCTGCGTCGGTCGTCAGCAGCAGGCCAGCCACCGATGCCGCGTTTTGCAGCGCCGTGCGCGTCACCTTCGTCGGGTCGACGACACCGGCTTCCACCAGGTCACCGTACTCGCCGGTTGCCGCGTTATAGCCGTAGTTGCCCGTACCTTGAGCAACTGCTGCCACCACGACCGAAGCTTCTTCGCCGCCGTTCGTGACGATCTGGCGCAGCGGCTCTTCCATTGCGCGCAGGACGATCTTGATACCGGCGTCCTGGTCTGCGTTCGCGCCCTTCAGGCCGTCGATCGCCTTGCGTGCGCGGATCAGCGCAACGCCGCCGCCTGCCACGATGCCTTCTTCCACAGCTGCGCGCGTTGCGTGCAGTGCGTCTTCGACACGTGCCTTCTTTTCCTTCATTTCGACTTCGGTCGCAGCGCCGACCTTGATCACCGCAACGCCGCCGGCCAGCTTGGCCACGCGCTCTTGCAGCTTTTCACGGTCGTAGTCCGACGTCGCTTCTTCGATCTGCTTGCGCACTTGCTTCACGCGCGCTTCGATGTTCACGGCTTCGCCAGCGCCGTCGATGATCGTCGTGTTTTCCTTGCCCACTTCGATGCGCTTCGCCTGGCCCAGTTCAGCCAGCGTTGCCTTCTCGAGCGTCAGGCCGGTTTCTTCCGCGACGACTTGACCGCCGGTCAGGATCGCGATGTCTTCCAGCATGGCCTTGCGGCGGTCGCCGAAGCCCGGAGCCTTGACAGCAACCGTCTTCAGGATGCCGCGGATGTTGTTGACGACCAGCGTAGCCAGCGCTTCGCCTTCGACGTCTTCAGCGATGATCAGCAGCGGACGGCCAGCCTTCGCGACTTGTTCCAGAACCGGCAGCAGATCGCGGATGTTCGAAACCTTCTTGTCGTGCAGCAGCACGAACGGGTTTTCGAGGACGGCGACTTGCTTGTCCGGGTTGTTGATGAAGTAGGGCGACAGGTAGCCGCGGTCGAATTGCATACCTTCGACGACGTCCAGCTCGTCTTGCAGCGACTTGCCGTCTTCGACGGTGATGACGCCTTCCTTGCCGACCTTGTCCATCGCTTCAGCGATGCGCTCGCCGATCGACGTGTCGCTGTTCGCCGAGATCGAGCCGACTTGCGCGATTTCCTTGTTCGTCGTGCAGGGCTTGCTGATCTTGCGCAGTTCTTCGATTGCTGCAGCCACGGCCTTGTCGATGCCGCGCTTCAGGTCCATCGGGTTCATGCCCGATGCGACGTACTTCATGCCTTCGCGAACGATGGATTGCGCGAGCACGGTAGCGGTCGTGGTGCCGTCACCTGCGTTGTCGCTGGTCTTGGAAGCAACTTCCTTGACCATTTGCGCGCCCATGTTCTGGAGCTTGTCCTTCAGTTCGATTTCCTTCGCGACCGACACACCGTCCTTCGTGACCGTCGGACCGCCGAAAGAGCGCTCGAGCACGACGTTGCGGCCCTTCGGACCCAGCGTGACCTTGACCGCGTTGGCCAGAATGTTCACGCCTTCGACCATCTTGGCGCGTGCGGAATCGCCAAAAGTGACTTCTTTAGCTGCCATATCCAAACTCCTTGATTCGATTCGGTTTGCTGGCTTCGCTGCGGCGCTCGGAGGAGCGGCTCAGGCAGACGAAGCCGAACGTGCAGGAAGGATGCTTACTTGACCAGAACGGCCATGATGTCTTCTTCGCGCATGACGAGCAGTTCTTGCCCGTCGACCTTGACGGTCTGGCCAGCGTACTTGCCGAACAGAACACGGTCGCCGACCTTCACGTCGAGGGCGATTTGCGCGCCCTTGTCATCGCGCTTGCCCGGGCCGATGGCCAGGACTTCGCCTTGATCCGGCTTCTCAGCGGCTGCTTCAGGGATCACGATGCCCGATGCGGTCTTGGTTTCCTGGTCCAGACGTTTGACGATGACGCGATCGTGCAAAGGACGAAGGTTCATACACACTCCTCTCTTGATTGAGACTGAAAACGCGGGAAAACCCGTCCTTTGAGAAGGATCTCGCCGGACGGCAATCTTGTTAGCACTCTCGTGCAGTGAGTGCCAATTATATGGAGCGACTTTGACTATTTCAAGGACGCAAAGGCCGGGAAAACGCTTAAGCAGCCTGCCTCTTGAAAAACGGCACTTCGTCCATAAGCGGAAAATCGGATCAATGGAAACCAAAAACCGATTGACAGAATTAATGCCGATTCGACAAAAGTGATTTCGTCGGATTAGGGTTTTTCCTAGGTCCTCCGGAGCCTAGACTGCATCTCAACGCCGAAGCAACGGAAAGACACACACTCCGCCGCGACGTTCCTTATAACAGCATCCGGAGGTCATCATGTTCAAGTTCAAATCAATCGTTCCCGCCATCGCCATTGCAGCCGTACTCGCCGCGCCGGCTTTCGCGCAAGCGCGCGAAGACGGCCCTGCCACCCGTGCGCAAGTGCGCGCCGAACTCGTTCAACTCGAACGCGCCGGCTACAAGCCGATGGCCGATCAAGCCACGTATCCCGCCGAGATTCAGGCTGCCGAAGCGCGCGTGGCCGCGCAACAAAGCGCATCGAACGCGTCGTTTGGCGGCGTGAGCGATGGCGCGTCGGCATCGGGGAAACCGGCGCGCGTCGGCTTTTTGAGCCGTATCGTCCGTCCCGCTGCCGATGCCAATCCGGTCGACTTCAATCGCCCGTAAGCGAAACGCAAAGCGGCGCGCGACGCCGCATCCGACGAAGCCCGGCCTCGCGTGCCGGGCTTTTCGCTTGCTGAAGGAACTAAGACCTATGCTTTTTCGTCGGTGATACCGCTGGCACTACAATCTTCACCTGCCTCCCTTCGTTCCTCTCGCTCTCCGTCTTAAGCCGCTCATGTCATCTCTCGCATCGTCGCGTCTCGTGTTCGTGTCGCTCGCGCTGACCGCCCTTGTCGGGTGCGGCGGCCGCGCCGCCACCACGCCGAGCTATCAGCAGGAGCTGTTCAGCACCGGTGTGAGCCCGTTCGCGCACAATTTCGACGCCACCGTCAACGAAACCTGCGAGGCCGCGCGCCGCGCGCTGCTGTCGCAAGGGTTTCTCACGACGATGGGCCAGCCCGACACCGTCGACGCGACCAAGAATTTCCAGCCGAGCGCCGAAACGCACGTCGTCGTCTCGTTCCACGTCGTTTGCACGCCCGGCGAAAACGCGACGAACCAAAGCATCGCGTACGTGAACGCCGTGCAGGACGGCTATGCGCTCAAGAAGAGCGACACGTCCGCGAGCGTGGGCTTGAGCGTGCTCGGCTCGCTGTCGCTGCCGATCCGCTCGAACAGCGACGCGATGGTCAAGATTTCCAGCGAGACCGTGCCCGCCGGCAAGTTCTATGACCGCTTCTTCGGTCTGATGGGCCACTATCTGAACACGGTGCCGCGCAGCGCGCCCGTCGCCGGCGACGAAGTGAAAAGCAAGCCGCTCGCGCCGTCGATCATCGTGAGCTCGCCCGAGCTGACGCCGACACCGATCGTCGTGCAGGCGCCCGCCGCCGCGACCGCGATCCAGAGGCCGAATGCCGATGCGGCTGCGGCTGCGGCTGGCGCATCGGACGTCCCGGCGGCGTCGGCGGCCGCAGTGCCCGCGGCCACCGTGACGCACTGAACCGTCAGTTCGGCACGTTGACGATGCCGCCCGCCACCGAGATCGCGTTCGCGCCGGGATCGGTCGCGATGGGCGGCAGATTCGACGTCGTGAGGGCGGGCGCCGAACCCGCCTTGCCGCCGCGCGCGACCGTCCGCACCACCTGCGACGGCGGCAGCGGCGCGTTGTTCTTCAGGTGGTTCCACATCAGGTTGAGCGCCTGAATGTCGTAGTAGTGGACCGGAATGAAGCGCGTGTCGAAGCCTGCCACGCTCAGGAACGCGTCGAAGTGCTGACCGTTCGTGATCTCATACAGCGAAAGCTGGCTCTTGCTTCCCTCCGCCACGCGATTCGCACCCAGATACGGCCGCGACGCATGATTGATCGGCACGAGCGCATCCGCCCGGCCCTGCACGATGATCGCGGGCTTGCCGCGCAGATTCGCGTTCACGCGGATCGCATTGACGCTGCCCGCCATCGTCGCGTTGCCGTTCGTCCATAACGCGCGCAGGCAGGCGGCGCCCGCGTAGCTGGCATCGGGCGTCGCCAGCCGATGATCCGCCGCGCCCGTCGTTCCCGCGTTGTAGACCAGGTTGATGCCGTTGGTCGGCGGCACGCCGTTGCCGTTGCCGAAGATCGTCGGCATCGGCGAGACGAGCGGCGTGACGCCGGCCGCGCCCGTCGCCGCGCTGGTCGTGCCGAAGCTGAACTCGCAGAGATTGTCGAGCACGCTCGCTTTCATGTACGCATCGGCGTAAGTGACGGCGACGGCCGGGACCGCCTGCGAATCCCACATCGGCGCGTGCAGCGTGTCGGAATCGCTCTCGTAGCCTGCCTGATGCAGACGGTTCAGCGCATCGGTCGCCTGCTCCGTCGTCGTGCCGCCCGAGACGAAGCCGTTGGCGGCAAGCGTCGCACAGCGCGCCGTGCGGATCGCGTTGGTCGTGGCGGGCAGAAGCGTCGTCAGATACGGCGCGCCTGCCGCAGCGGGCGCGAGCGCCGCGCACGGCTGCAGCAGGTTCGCGAGCGTCATGTAATCCGCGAGCGGCCTGCCGAACGAGCCGACCGGCACGCCGCCCTGCCGCACCGAAACCTGCGACGGCAAATTCAGATTGATCTGCGGCTCGCCGACGACGACCGCCGTGATCCAGCCATCGGTGTCCTGTTCCGCCGCCGCCAGCGATGCGCCGCCGCCGTTGCTCACCGATGCCGCGATCGTCGTGATGCTGCCCTTGCTGTAGCGCACCTGATGCGTCGATCCGCTGACCGGCCCGAACATGTCGTTGAGCGCCCAGTACGCGAACTGGATCGCCTGCAGCGTGTTCTTGCCCCAGTCCTGCTCCGGGTTTTGCTGCGAATGCGCGTGCTTGTACGCGTAGCGATTCGGGAACGCCGAATTGAACGACGACAGCGCCGACGCGCTCACGTTCGCCTTGAAGATCGCCTTGGTCCCGGCGATGTCCGCACTGGCGAGCGTGCCGTCGATGAGCGTCACGAGCGTCGTCGAAATTTCCTGCGCGCCGTTGCCGCTGCCCTTGTCCGTGTAGGCGACCGCGCAGCCGCGCTTGAGGCCCCACTCGCCTGCCGCCGAAATCGCACCGTAGACGCCGCGCGATCCCGATGACGTCGCCGTGACGATGCACGGCTGGTCCGGATTGAAGCTCGACGGGATCTGAACGAGCAGGCTCACGTTCTGCCTGCCGCTGCCATCGTCCGCGTAGGCGATGTACTCCTTGCCCGCGATCTTGCCTTCGCCGAGCGAGTCGTTGCCGTTCAGATCGACATTCGGCCCCCAGAAGCGGCCGTAGCCGCCGTTCGCCGACATGTCGACGAGCGCGCGGTAGTTCGAATAGATCGCGAGACGGCGCAATTCGGCTGCCGTCGGCGCGGCGGGCTTCGCGAACGTCGGCGCGGTCGCCGACGCGAGGCCCGTCTTGCCGAGACCGGCCGTGAGCAAATCGTCGGAGACGCCGTCGTAAGCCTGGGTGTTCACCGAGCCCGAGATGAAGCTCGGCAAGCTGTTGGCCGGCTGGCCGCCGCCGCCGTTGTCGTCATCGCCGCCGTGGCATGCGGCTAGTGTCGCCGCCGCCAGCAACGCCAGCGCGCCGAGCGCGGCCGTTCGCGGCACATCCTGCAAAGCCTGCAACCTCGGGAAACGCGCGAGTCTTTTCATTTGAATCTCCGCCATCGGTTCCGATTGAGTGATGCGATTTTCAAGCGATCGACAATGCGAGTATCGCGCCGATCGAACGCCAGTCACAGCCGATTTCACGCGCGCCGGCTGCAAAAGCTCCAAACGACAACGGGCCCCGGCGGCGACGCCGGAGCCCGTTCAAACGCCCGCCAGACGAGCGAAGCTTGCGGCATCGCGAGATGCCGCCCACTGCCTGTGATGCGTGTTATTGCCCGCCGCCTTGAACGCCGAGCGTAATCTTGTTGGAGACCGACTTCACGCCCGGCACGCCCTTCGCGACTTCTTCGGCCTGAGCGATCTGGCCGCCTTCCGGCACCGTGCCGGTCAGCGTGACCGCGCCGCTGTGCGCGCGCACGAACACGTTCGACACGTCGAAGCCCTGTGCCTTCGACAGCGCGCGGCGCACGTCGTAGCCGAGCTTGCGGTCGGTTTTCTTGGTCGCGGATTTCTGAGCCTTGGCCGCCGCTGCCGAGTCGGTGCTCGTGGCCGCCGCGTCGCTCGATTGCGCATAGGCGCTCGATGCCACGGCCACGCACACCACCACGCCCAGCGCCTTCAACAGATCGACTGCTTTCATGATTTCTCCTTTTGTTTCGCTTGTTGACTTCGCACAGTTGCTACTTCGCTCGTTTTGCACTTCAAAAGCGGGCCGCATTCCCAGCGGCTGGGCAACGACATCGAGCGGCTGACCGTGACCGCGCGCGCCCGGCGCCTGAAACTGACGCGGGAATAGCGGCGGCAAGCCGGCGGATGCGGCTCACGGTGCTGCGAGAGACTGGCGATCGAAACAAATCACGGCCGGTTTTTTCGGGCGATGACGCCCGCCGGCTCGAATATGACCTGCCGCATGGCGCCTGCTTGGCGGTCCGCGAACCCACATTCCGGGCTGCGGCGCGCGAGGAGCCTTGTCGTGCGGCGGCGAACGTCAATTTAGCCCAGCGCGGCCATTAGCGCAAAGCATTTAACAATGCGGCCATATGCGACGCCGTTCGCAAGCAACAGCGCGCGCGCTTTCTACACACGCCTGTCACACGGCGCGCCGGGCCCGCGGTCATCCGGGCGACGCGCGATCTCATGTACCATCGACGCCATGCCGGCCGTCCGGACGCGCCGCTCGCGCGCCTCGCCGAACACGTTCGGGCAGACGTGGGCGCATCGCGATCGGGTAAGCTCGCACGCACGAAGTTTCAAGATTACCGACGAGATGACCCACCCTTCAGGAAACAATCCGGGCCACGATCCGGACGTCCCGCCCAAACGCAAGCCCTTGCCGAGAATCGGCGCGCGCTTCGTCGCGATCTCATGGCGCGATCTCGCGCTCACCTTCGGCCCGATCCTGCTCGTGTGCGCGGCCGCGCTCTATGCCGCCGTGCGGCTGATCCAGCCCGCGCCGCCGAGCACGCTGACCATCGCCGCCGGCCCGAAAGGCAGCTCGTTCTGGACGAGCGCGCAGAAATACAAGACGATCCTCGCGCGCAACCGCGTGACGCTGAACATCCTCGAGACGCAAGGCTCGCTCGATAACCTGACGCGCCTCGAAGACCCGAAATCGAACGTCGACGTCGGCTTCGTGCAGGGCGGCCTGACCAAGCCGGGCGCGACGCACGACAATCTGGAATCGCTCGGCAGCGTGTCCTACGTGCCGCTCGCGGTGTTCTATCGCGGCGCGACGGTCGTCAGCCGATTGTCGGAGCTGAAGGGCAAGCGGCTCGCGATCGGCGCGGAAGGCAGCGGCACGCGCGTGCTCGCGCTGAATCTGCTGAAGGCGAACGGCATCGAGCCGGGCGGTGACACGGAACTGCTGCCGCTCGCCGGCGACGAAGCCGCGAAAGCGCTCGAAGACGGCCAGATCGACGCAGCCTTTCTGACCGGCGACTCCGCGCAGCCGCCGACGATGGCGAAGCTCCTGCGCACGTCCGGCATCCGCTTCATGGATTTCGCCCAGGCCGACGCCTACGCGCGCCGCTTTCCGTATCTGACGGAAATCGACTTGCCGATGGGCGCCTTCGATTTCGCCCGCAACCTGCCGCCGCGCGCGGTCCACATGATCGCGCCGACCGCCGAACTGGTCGCGCGCGACAGCCTGCATCCGGCGCTCTCCGATCTGCTGATCGAAGCCGCGCGCGAGGTGCACGGGCGCGCGAATCTGCTGCAGCGGGCGAACGAATTCCCCGCGCCGCTCGTGCACGAATTCCGCATCAGCGACAACGCCGAGCGCTATTACAAATCCGGCAAGAGCTTTCTGTACCGTTCGCTGCCGTTCTGGGTCGCGAGTCTCGCGGATCGCGTGCTGGTCGTGCTGGTGCCGCTGATCGTCGTGCTGATTCCGGGCTTGCGGCTCGTGCCGGGACTGTATCGATGGCGCGTGAAATCGCGCATCTACCGCTGGTATGGCGCGCTGATTGCGATAGAGCGGGAAGCGATCAGCGGCCCCGACACCGCGCAGCGCGACGCCCTGCTCGACCGCATCGACGCGATCGAAACGGCCGTCAATCGCATGAAGATGCCGCTCGCGTTCGCCGATCAGTTCTACGTGCTGCGCGAGCACATCGGTTTCGTGCGGGAGCGTCTCGCGCACGCGCCGGTCGCCCCGGCCGACCAAACCCGCGCGCGCGACATGGCGCAACAGCATGCGGCCGGTGTCGTTCGCCAAGCAGACACGGAGCAAGGCAGCACGTAATATCTGTTGGAGAAACGTTAAAAAAGGATGCGACGCCGCGCGCTGCATCCGTCATGCAGGACACGACAAAAAACGAACAGATGCGGCTCAGAGCGCGCCGCCGCGCGAGCAAAGCCACGGAATCTCAGGGAGAAGGGAACATGAGTGCCCCGCATTCGACCAGCACCGGTCATCCGTACTTTTTCTTCGACTTCATATCGCCGTTTTCGTACTTGCTGCTGGAGCAGCATGAGAAGTGGCCCGACATGCCGTTCGAGCTCGTGCCCGTCCAGTTGATGAAGCTGCTCGACCGCTGGGGCCAGCCGCACGCCGCGACGATTCCGTCCAAGCGCGTCTTCACCTACCGGCACGCGCTGTTTCGCGCGGAGCAGCTCGGCATTCCGTTCAAGATGCCGCCCGCCCATCCGTTCGATACGAGCAAGGCGCTGCGTCTTGCCGTGCTCGCCGACGGCGACATCGCCCGCGTGCGCGAAATCTTCCGCTACATCTGGCGCGAAGGGCGCGATCCCGCGACGCCGGAAGGCTTCAAGGCGTTGTGCGAGCACGTCGGCATGCCGGAGGCCGTGACGCGCATCGAGGATGAGGACGTCAAGGCGAAGCTGCGCGACAACAACGACCGCGCCGTAGCGATGGGCGTGTTCGGCGTGCCGACTTTCCTCGTCAACGACCAGATCTTCTGGGGCGAAGACACGCTGCCGATGGTGCTCTACGTCGCGCGCTCGCCGAACTGGCTCGACGGCGCGGAAGTGAAGCGCATCAGCGCGCTGCCGATCGCGCCGAAAGACGCCGATTTCAGCTGACGGCGGCCGGATGGCGGAGGCGCCTATGCCGTGCATAGCGCGCCTGCTATGGCGTCAAAATTGGATAAGCGGTTTACTTCGGCTTTAGGGCTCGCGAGTTCGCGCCCGCGCGTCCTGAATTCACTTGCTTGCCATGAACGATCCCGCCGACTCACTCGACATCTGGCTCATCCGCGTGCTGCGCACCTTGCTGCTGGAGCGCAGCGTGACGCAGACCGCGCAGCGGCTGAACCAGACGCAACCGGCGATCAGCACCGCGCTGCGCCGTCTGCGCGAGATCCTGAACGACCCGATTCTCGTGCGCGGCAAACAGGGCATGGTGCCGACCGAATACGGCGAATCGCTGCTCGCGCCCGCGCAACGCGCATTGCGCGAAGTGGAATTCGTCGCGACGCCGCACGGGGATTTCGACCCGCGAAGCTCGCGCCGCACGTTCCGCGTGGCCGCGCCTGATTATCTGAACGATTTCTTCATGCCGACGCTCGTCGCCGCTTTTCGCGACGCCGCGCCCAATGCGCGTCTGGAGATCGAGTCGCTGAATCCGATGCGCGATCACGAGCGCATGCTCGACGAAGGCGAAATTGATCTGATGGTCGCGAACTGGACGAAGCCCGAGCCGCGCTTCGAACGCCAGGATCTTTTCAGCGACGTATTCGTCTGCCTGATGCGTGCGAATCATCCACTCGCGCGCGAACCGCTGACGGCGGAACGCTACGCGCTCGCCGCGCACCTCGCGCCGACGCCGTATAGCGGCGGCCGGCGTCATCCGATCGACATCGGGCTCGCGCGCGCGGGCATCGAAAGGCGCATCGTCACGACGATTCCGTACTTCGGCCTCGTGCCGCAGGTGCTGTTGCAGTCGGACCTCATCTTCACCGCGCCGCGCCGCTTCGCGCAGCACTATGCGGCGATGCTGCCGCTCGCCGTGCTCGATTCGCCGGTGCCGTTTCCGCGCATCAAGTGCTACCAGCTTTCGGTGCCGCAGCCCGATCAGCCGACGGACATCGCCTGGCTGCGCACGCTGATGTCGACCGTTTCCGACTCGCTCACGGGCCGGAAGCAAGTTGCGGCGGCGGCATCGGGCGATGAAACCGCCGAACTGGGCGAAGCCGCGAAGTAACGCACGCGCGGCGGGACTTCGGTACTATCCGAACGACACCTTCTGCCCGCCCGCTCACATGGATGCTCTCGACAAACTGATTCAGCTTGCGAGCCTTGCCGGCGCGCTCGATCTGCGCTGCCTGCTGCGCGGCCCGCTGGAACTGGATCACGCGCCCGCGCCCGCCGGCGAAGCGGTGTATCACGTCGTGCTCGACGGCGCGTGCACCGTCGTGCGCAAAGGTCACGCGCCGCTCGAACTGACGGCGGGCGACATTTTCTTTCTGCCGCGCGGAGACGCGCATGTGCTGAGCATCAAGGCGCGCGAAGGCAGCTCGTCCAAAGCCGAGATGGAAGCGCGCGACAACGGCGCGGTCACGGTAAGAAGCAATTGCGGCGGGCAGCCGCCGGGCGTGGACTTGCTGTGCGGGCGCTTTCTCTACGCGCCGCGCGCGCTTCTGATCGACGTCCTGCCGGATGTCGTGCACGTATCGTTCTCGAACGCGTCGGCTTCCTATCTCGCGCCGCTCGTCCAGACGATGCGCCGCGAAGCGGAAGATGCGCAACTGGGCGCGCCGTCGATCGTCACGGCGCTATCGACCGCGCTCTTCACGATGGTGCTGCGCGCGTGGCTCGACGGACAGCCGTCATTGGCGGGCGTGCTCGGCTTGCTGGCGAACCGGCGGCTGGGCGCATCGATCATCGCGATGCTCGAGCGCCCCGCCGAACCGTGGACGCTGGAGATGCTCGCCAAGGAAGCGGCGATGTCGCGCGCCACGTTCATGCGCGCGTTCTCGGCGCATTCGGACAGCTCGCCGCTCGCGTTGCTGAGTCATGTGCGGATGCAGCTCGCCAGCACGATGCTCACGCATACGAAAAAGAGCATCGCGGATGTCGCGGCCGATGTGGGGTATCAGTCCGAAGCGGCGTTTTCGAAGCGGTTCAAGGAGCTTTATGGCGTCGCGCCGGGACGCTTCAGGCAGACCAACGGCATCGCTTGAAGCGTCATCGTGGCTCAGGCGGAAAGATGCGCTGCGTTCACCGCCGGCGTTCCGAGCCTCGCCGTCATCTCCCGCACGCGCAGCAGTTGCGCGGCAACGGCGAGCCCGATCGACCACGGCGCCTTGTCGACGATCCCTTCCACGCCGATCGGACACGTGATCTCCGGCAGCCGGTCCGCCGCCACGCCACGCTCCATCAATCGCCGCTCGAACTTGACGCGCTTCGTCTTCGAGCCGATCAGCCCGAAGTAAGCGAAGTCGTCGCGCCGCATGATGCGTTGCGTCAGCGAAAAGTCGAGCGAATGATCGTGCGTCATCACGATGAAGTACGCGCCCGGCGGCGCTTCGTCGACGATCGCGTCGGGCAGATCGGTCGCTTCGATCTGCACGTTCGCCGGCACTTCGTCGGGGAAAAGTTCGTCGCGCGCATCGACCCATTGCACGACGCACGGCAACGTGCCGAGCACCTTCACGAGCGCGTGGCCGACGTGGCCCGCGCCGAACAGGACGACGTGCATCATGAGCGCGCGCTCCTCACCGCATTCACCGCCTTCAGGATTTCTTCGGCCGTCGCGGGCGCGTTGAGCGGCGGATTGATCTTGTGATCGCCGACAGCGGAAACGGCATCGCGGATCGCGAAGAACACCGAGAACGGCAGCAGCAACGGCGGTTCGCCGACGGCCTTCGAACGATGGATGCTGTCCTCCACGTTGCGATTCTTGAAGAGATCGACGCGGAAATCGGCGGGCATGTCGTTGGTCGTCGGAATCTTGTAGGTCGACGGCGCGTGCGTCATCAGCTTGCCGTTGTCGTCCCACCACAGCTCTTCCGTCGTCAGCCAGCCCATGCCCTGCACGAACGCGCCTTCCACCTGGCCCTTGTCGAGCGCCGGATTCAGCGACGCGCCCACGTCATGCAACGCATCCGCGCGCAGCACGCGCATTTCGCCGGTGAGCGTGTCGATCACCACTTCCGACACTGCCGCGCCATACGAGTAGTAGTAGAACGGACGGCCTTGCATCGTCGCTGCATCCCAGTGGAGCTTGGGCGTCGCGTAGAAGCCGTCGGACCACAACTGCACGCGCGCGAGATATGCCTTCTGGACGACTTCGCCGAACGGAATGGCATCGTCGCCGACGATCACGCGGTCGTTCGCGAAGCGCACTTGCGCCGGCGTGACGGTGCCGCCGCCGAACTTCTCCGCCGCGAACTTCGCGAGCCGCTCGCGCAACTGGCGCGCGGCGTCCTGCGCGGCCTTGCCGTTGAGATCGGTGCCGGTCGATGCCGCCGTCGCCGATGTATTCGCGACCTTGCTCGTATCCGTCGCCGTCACGCGCACGCGCTCGAAGTTCACGCCGAGTTCGTGCGCAACCACTTGCGCGACCTTCGTGTTCAGGCCCTGGCCCATTTCGGTGCCGCCGTGATTCACGAGCATCGAGCCGTCGGTGTAGATGTGAACCAGCGCACCCGCCTGGTTGAAGTGCGTCACGTTGAACGCGATGCCGAACTTCACCGGCGTCAGCGCGAGGCCCTTCTTCAGGATTGCGTTGTTCGCGTTGAATTCGTCGATGGCCGCGCGGCGCTTGCGATACTCGCTCGTCTCTTCGAGTTCGGCGATCAGTTCGTGGATGACGTTGTCCTCGACCGTCTGGCCGTAAGGCGTCTTGTTGTTTTCCGTCTTGCCGTAGAGATTCGCGCGGCGCACGTCGAGCGAATCCTTTCCGACCGCACGCGCGACGTTATCCAGAATGTATTCGATCGCGAACGCGCCCTGCGGCCCGCCGAAGCCGCGAAACGCGGTGTTCGACTGCGTGTTGGTCTTGCCGCAATAGCCTGCGATCTTCACGTCCGAGAGCCAGTACGCGTTGTCGAAATGGCAGACGGCGCGCGTCATCACCGGGCCCGACAAATCCGCGGAGAAACCGCAGCGCGACGTCATGTCGACGGACACGCCTTCGATCTTGCCGTCGTCGTCGTAGCCGACTTCGAAGTCGTACACGAAGTCGTGACGCTTGCCGGTGATCATCATGTCGTCGTCGCGGTCCGGACGCAGCTTGACCGGGCACAGCAACTTCCATGCGGCGAGCGCCGCGCAGCACGCGAAAATGCCCGACTGCGATTCCTTGCCGCCGAATCCGCCGCCCATGCGACGGCATTCGACCAGCACGTTATGCGAATGCACATTCAGCACGTGCGCGACGAGATGCTGCATTTCCGTCGGATGCTGCGTCGAGCAGTAGACGTGCATGCCGTCATCCTCCTTCGGCACGGCATAGGCGATCTGGCCTTCGAGATAGAACTGTTCCTGGCCGCCGAGCTTCATCGCGCCGCGCTCGTGATGCGCGGCTTTCGACATGCGGCTTTCGGCGTCGCCGCGCGCGAGCTTCAGCGGATTGAGCACATACGATTCCGCTTTGCGCGCGTCTTCGGGCGTGAGAATCGGCACGAGGTCTTCGAATTCGATGGTCGCGCGACGCGCCGCCAAGCGCGCCGTATCGTGCGACGTCGCGACGACGATGAACATCGGCTGGCCGACGAACTGCACGATGCCCTGAGCCAGCACCGGATCGTCGTGGATGATCGGGCCGCAATCGTTCACGCCGGGAATGTCCTCGGCGGTGAATACGGCGACCACGCCCGGCGTCGCGCGCACGGCGTCGAAGTTCATCGACACGACCTTCGCGTGCGCCTTCGGGCTCGTGCCGAGCGCGGCGTGCAGCGTGCCCGCGACGAGCGGAATGTCGTCGGTATAGCTCGCGCGCCCGCTCACGTGCAGATGCGCCGACTCATGCGGACGCGATACGTGGACCTGCTTGAAAGCGTCGATTTCGTTCGCGAGCGACTGAGCGTCGGCGATGAATGCTTCTGCTTGCTGATTCATGTTCTTTTGCTCCTTCGCTTACTTCGCTTCGACGAGTTCGATTGCGCGCACATCCAGCTTCGATTTGTCCAGCGGATCGTGCGGGCGCGTCTCCAGCCAGAAGCGATACAAGAGGCTCTTTGCGGTGTCGAGGCGATAGTCGCTGCTCGCGCGCATGTCGGTGAGCGGCTGGTAATCCTTGGAAAGCGCGATCATCGCGGCCTGCGCGGTGGCTTCGTGCCAAAGCGCATCGTTGAGAATGGCTTCGGCGTGTTCCGCGCGCTTCGGCGTCGCGGCCATGCCGCCGTAGGCGAGGCGCGGCTCGCGGATCGTGTCGCCATCGGCGATGAAACTGAACGCGGCGTAGACGGCGGAAATATCGGAGTCGAAACGCTTCGACAGCTTGTACGCGCGGAACTTAAGGTTCGCGCGCTTGCCCGTGCGCGTCGGCACGCGGATCGCGGCGACGAACTCGTTCTCGCGCATGTCCTTCTTCTGATACGCGATGTACAGATCCTCGAGCGGCATCTCGCGCAGACCATCGACGCTTTGCAGGACGACGCGCGCATTCAGCGCGATGAGGCCGGGCATCGAATCGCCGATCGGCGAGCCGTTCGCGACGTTGCCGCCGAGCGTGCCGGCGTTGCGGATCGGCAGCGACGCGAAACGCAGACGCGTCTCTTCGAGTTCGGGATAGAGCTTCACGAGTTCGTCGTACGCGCGCTCGACCGACACGCCCGCGCCGATCTCGATCCATTCGTCCGTCGTCTCGACGCGCTTGAACGAGTCGATCTGCCCGACATAGACGATATCGCCCAGATCGCGCAACTGCTTCGTCACCCACAAACCGACGTCCGTGCTGCCCGCGAGAATCCGCACGTTCGGGTTTTTGTCCTTGATCGCGGCGAGCGCTTCGGTCGTGCGCGGCGCGTCGAACTGGCGGCCGGCGTGCTCGTAGTGGAACGTGTCGTCGCGCTTCAGGCTTTCGAGCGTGCGCGCGAGCGCCGGCACGTTGACGGGCGCGAGCGGCGCGCGGTCGAACATCTGCTCGGCAGCGTCGATGATCGGCCGATAACCCGTGCAGCGGCACAGATTGCCCGTCAGCGCATCGCTGATCTCCTGGCGCGAGGGCTTCGTCTTCTCGCACGTTCCCGGGCAGCCGGTCGTCGCATGACCGTGCTTTTCGTAGAGCGCGAACATCGACATCGCGAAGCCGGGCGTGCAGAAGCCGCATTGCGAGCCGTGACAATCGACGAGCGCCTGCTGCACCGGATGCAGCGTGCCGTCCTGCTGGCGCAGGTCTTCGACGGTGAAGAGCGCGCGGCCGTCGAGCGTCGGCAGAAACTGCACGCACGCGTTGACGGCCTTGAACGCGACGCCGCCCGCGCCGTCCGGCTCGCCGATGACGACCGTGCACGCGCCGCAGTCGCCTTCCGCGCAGCCTTCCTTGGTGCCGGTGCAGCGCGCGTCTTCGCGCAGATATTGCAGGACGGTGCGCGTCGTCGACGCGCCGCTCACTTCCTGGATCGCGTTGCGGTGATAGAAGCGGATCGGCTCAGTCATGGATGTCTCGGGGCTCTTCGATGCTTTTTCGCTGGTTGCGCGGGATGCGCAGCCGGTGGCATTCGCGATTTCGGACCTTTTCAGATTAGTCCTGTCGCTTCGATGGTTCAAAAGCTATCACCGCCAAAATCGATAACCCATAGGCGGCATTGCATGAACGACATATTCTTCGTCCGATATGTGCTGCGAGCCTTATCCAGCAAGGCCTGCGTCGGCGGCGCCCGATGACTCGGACAGGCGATTTGTCCTAGCTGGTTACAAAACGACTGCGACGTTGCGCCGCAACATATGGGACAATCACGCCTTCGCGCCGAATTCAACCCCGCAATTTCCCTATGTCCACCGAGTCCCGCATCAAGCCGCAAAGCGACTTCGCCGTCACGCTGCGGATTCTGCCCGTCGTGCTGTACACGTTCCTTTGCTACCTGACGATCGGCATTCCGCTCGCGGTGCTGCCGGGCTTCGTGCACACGGATCTCGGCTACGGCTCGGTGATGGCGGGCGCGGCGATCAGCGTCCAGTACTTCGCGACGCTGCTGTCGCGGCCGCTGGCGGGCCGCACCGCCGATACGCTCGGCCCCAAGAAAACCGTGCTCTACGGTCTCGCGGCGTGCGCGGCAAGCGGCGTGCTGCTGCTCGCCTCGGCGCTCGCCGCGCAGTGGCACGCGGTGAGTCTCGTGCTGCTGGTGATCGCGCGGCTCGTGCTCGGCTTCGGCGAGAGCTGGGTCGGGACGGGATCGATCACATGGGGCATCGGGCGCGTCGGCGTGAACAACAACGCGAAGGTGATTTCGTGGAACGGCATCGCCACTTACGGCGCGCTTGCGATCGGCGCGCCGCTCGGCGTCGCGATCGATCATTCGCTGGGATTCGCGTCGCTCGGGCTGATCGTGATCGCGCTCGGCGGCTTCGGCTACTGGCTCGCGACGCGCATGGCGAGCGTGCCGATCGTGCACGGCGAGCGCATGTCGTATCGGAGCGTGTTCTTCCGCGTGTTGCCGCATGGACTGGGACTCGCGCTCGGATCGGCGGGATTCGGCTCCATCGCGACGTTCATCACGCTTTACTATGCCGCGCACAACTGGCCGAATGCGGCGCTTTCGCTTACGGTGTTCGGCACTATGTTCATCGGCGCGCGGCTTCTGTTCGCCAACACGATCAAGGCGTATGGCGGGTTTCGCGTGGCGATCGTGTCGTTTGCGTTCGAATGCGCGGGTCTGCTGATGCTGTGGCTCGCCGCCGAGCCGACTTTCGCGCTCGCGGGCGCGGCGCTGACCGGCTTCGGATTCGCGCTCGTGTTTCCGGCGCTCGGCGTCGAGGCGGTCGGGCTCGTGCCGCCGGCCAGCCGGGGCGCGGCTTTGTCGGCGTATTCGGTGTTTCTCGATCTGTCGCTCGGGTTGACCGGGCCGCTCGCTGGGTATGTCGCGGGTGAGTTGGGGTACGGGTCGGTGTTTCTGTTTGCCGCGCTGGCGGCGGCGGCGGCGGTGGCGTTGTCGGTGGCGCTTTATATGCGCGGTGGACGTGGCGTGGGTGGGCCGGCTACGGCTTGAGCTCAGTGCTTTCGTAGCGTCGCGTTGCGTCGGGCGCGTTTTACCGGGTCCCGTTTTCGGGTCGGTCGATCGGCACTGCCCCTGTGCGGGGCGCACCTGATTTCTTTGCCGTCGACCAGAGCTAGCGCTTTAGCGTTTACTCTGGTCCTGTGCAAAGAAAGTAGCTTCTCAGGCCCGCGGTCACACGCACGTTGGGTAGTACTCTCGTCCCAGGCGGCACTCGCCTAAGTGTCGCCCTCAAAGGACCAACCGGGCTTGAATCGCGCACGGTCTGTCTCATCGCGCCGAGCCACTGGATCAGCACGAGTTGGCTCCGGCCCGCTGCGCCGGCTACGGCGTCGCCCTTTACGTGCCGGCCTTCGATCCGTGTAGTTGCAGCCCCAGCGCCTTGACCACTTTCAGGATCGTGCCGAAGCTCGGGTTGCCATCCTCCGATAACGCTTTATAGAGTCCTTCCCGGCTGATGCCGCTATCGCGCGCCACTTGCGCCATACCCCGCGCGCGTGCGATCACGCCCAACGCATGCGCGATAAACGCCGGATCGTCGCCGCCTTCCTGCAGACACGCATCGAAGTATTCAGCGATATCGTCTTCCGTTTGCAGATGTTCGGCCGAATCCCACGGCCGCGTCTTGATTCTGGCTGACGTCATCATTCACTCCATGTTCAGATGTCGAAGCATCGCGTGAGCCGATTTGATGTCTCGTTCCTGCGTCGACTTATCGCCGCCACACAGAAGAATCACGAGGACATCGCCGCGCTGCACGTAATACACGCGATACCCCGGCCCGTGATCGATACGCAACTCGATAATGGGATGCCCGGCAGAATTCGTATCGCCGGGATTTCCCAACGCGAGCCGGTCGATTCGGACCTGAATGCGGCGCTTCGCAATCCGGTCCTTCAGCGAGGCGAACCAGTCGTCGAAAACCTCGGTCGTGCGGATGTTCAACATCGTTGATCGTAGTCCATGGTTCACAGCGTGTAAACCACAGTTCACACGACTAAATTGAAGCAGGCGCGCCTTCCGGCCTTGCGAGTCTCACCAAGATAAGAAACAGAACGCCCCTTCGTCTTCAGCGTTTGTCTTAAAATCCCCGCTTGGCCCATTAGCGTCCGCTTTATGAACCCGACCTCGGAAGACCGCTGGCGCGATTTGCGCCCGGACCCGGACAGCGACACTCCGCTCTACCTTCAACTCGCCCGCAAGCTCGCCAACGCTATCCACGACAATCGCTGGAACGCAGGCGAAGCGCTGCCCTCCGAGCGCGTGCTGTCGGAAGCACTCGGCGTCTCGCGGATCACCTCGCGAAAAGCGATCGCGCTGCTCGTCGAACAAGGGCTCATCCGCCGCGAACAAGGCGCGGGCAGCTTCATCACGCCGCGCTACGAAGACCCGCTCTCGCGTCTGTCGAGCTTCTCCGAAATGCTCCGGCGCCGCGGCTTCAAACCGAGTTCCAAATGGCTCTCGCGCAGCATCGAGCCGGCCAATCGCGAGGAAGTCATCCAGCTCGGCCTCTCGCCCGCCGCGACCGTCACGCGCCTGAAACGCCTGCGTCTCGCCGATGACATCGTCATGGCCGTCGAGAATTCCACCTTTCCGGCGTCGTGCATTCCCGATCCGCAGACCATCGGCGATTCGCTCTACAGCTATCTCGATGCCCGCGGGCTTTCGATCGTGCGCGCGCTTCAGCATTTCCGCGCCGTGAACGCGAGCCCGGAGATTGCCGAGCAGATGGGCATCGCGCCACACGACGCGCTGCTGCTCATCACGCGCGTCGGCTACACGGCCGATCAGCGCGCCATCGAGCTCACCGATACCTACTGCCGCAACGACTACTACGACTTCGTCGCCGAGCTGCGAAAGTAACCCGCCCAATGACCGACACGCCCACAGCCCAGACGTCCGACCGATCGCTCTCCATCATGCTGTGGCTCGTCGCCACGGGCTTCTTCATGCAGACGCTCGACTCGACGATCGTCAACACCGCGCTCCCCGCGATGGCGCGAAGTCTGGGCGAGGCGCCGCTGCGCATGCAGGGCGTCGTCATCGCCTACTCGCTGACGATGGCGATGATGATCCCCGTCTCCGGCTGGCTCGCCGACAAGCTCGGCACGAAGCGCGTGTTCTTCAGCGCGATCCTCGTGTTCACGATCGGCTCGCTGCTCTGCGCGAACGCGCAATCGCTGACGGCGCTCGTCGCGTATCGCGTCGTGCAGGGCGTCGGCGGCGCGATGCTCTTGCCGGTCGGACGCCTCGCCGTGCTGCGCGTGTTCCCGGCGGAGCGCTATCTTTCCGCGCTCGCGTTCGTCGCGATTCCGGGGCTGATCGGCCCGCTCATCGGCCCGACGCTCGGCGGCTGGCTCGTGCAGATCGCGTCGTGGCACTGGATTTTTCTGATCAACGTGCCGGTCGGCGTGATCGGCTGCATCGCGACGAACCCGTACATGCCCGACAGCCGCAATCCGGCGACCGCGCGCTTCGATCTGGCGGGCTACCTGCTGCTCGCGATCGGCATGGTCGCGCTCACGATTTCGCTCGACGGACTCGCCGATCTCGGCCTCGCGCACGCGATCGTGATCGTGCTGCTCGTGCTCTCGTTCGGCTGCTTCGTCGCTTACGGTCTGCACGCGACGCGCGCCGCCCAGCCGATCTTTTCCCTCGATCTCTTCAAGATCCACACCTTCAGCGTCGGCTTGCTGGGCAATCTCTTCGCGCGTATCGGCAGCGGCGCGATGCCTTATCTGATCCCGCTCCTGCTGCAAGTGAGCCTCGGCTACACGCCGTTTCAGGCCGGCATGATGATGCTGCCCGTCGCGGCCGCGGGCATGGCGTCCAAGCGCGTCGTCACGCGGCTCATCGAAAAGCACGGTTATCGGCGCGTGCTGGTCGTGAACACGGTGCTCGTCGGGCTGATGATGGCGAGCTTCGCGCTCGTGAGCGCGCATCAGCCGCTCTGGCTGCGGCTCGTGCAGCTCGCGATCTTCGGCGCCTTCAATTCGATGCAGTTCACCGCGATGAACACGCTCACGCTGAAGGACCTCGGCACCGGCGGCGCGAGCAGCGGCAACAGCCTGTTCTCGCTCGTGCAAATGCTGTCGATGAGCCTCGGCGTGACCGTCGCGGGCGCGATCCTGTCGACGTTTACAGGACTGCTGCCGCAGGTCACGGAGACGAACTCGCTGCCCGCCTTCCACGCGACGTTCCTGTGCGTCGGCATCATCACGGCCGCGACGGCGTGGATCTTCGGACAGCTCGCGCCGGAAGTGCGCGCGGCCGCGAGAAAGCCCGATCCGTCCGAATCGAACTGAGAACCCGGACGACGCACCGCGCCGGTGCCCGCACGCACGTTTGGACGGCGCGCGCTCCCGCGTCTGCGGCATGCGAGCTTCAATCCGCACACGAATAGGCGCAACGAAGCGCGCGATACCCGGCGAGCGCCGCTTGGATATTGAATTTGCACGCTTTTTGCTCGAACGGTCGGGTGCCGATCCGGTAAACTATCTCGATAAAGTTACTTGCCCTGCGCCCCGACACCATGAGCATGGTTGATCTCGACCCTCCCCGCTTCCAGCCGCCGCGCCCCGTCGCCGGCGACGATGGATCGCGTCGCACCGTGTTGTACGGCGAGTACACCGTTTTCAGCGTGTTCCAGCCCGTGTTTTCGGTGTCGCACCGGCGCGCGATCGGCTATCACGCGTCCTTGCGCGCGCGCGATGACTCACATCGTCACGTGCCGTCGCACGAGGTCTTCACGCAGGCCGCGCGGCGCGGCGATCTGCTCGAACTCGGCCGGCTCGCGGAATCGCTGCATCTGGGCAACTTCAATGCGTTCGACAGCCACGACGAATGGCTCTTCCTGAGCCTGCACCCCGCCGCGCTGATGGACACGAGCTACGGCGATGCGCTGCTCGCGTCGCTGAAGGACATCGGTCTGTCGCCGCAGCGCGTCGTGCTCGAAGTGCCCGAGCAGGCGGGCGGCGAGACGACGCGTTTCGCTGAAATCATCGATTCGCTGCGCAAGTCGGGCTTTCTGATCGCGCTCGACGGCTTCGGCGTGAAGCATTCGAACATCGATCGCGTGTGGCATCTGCGGCCGGATATCGTGACGCTCGACCGCTGCATCCTTCAGCAGGCGACCGAGCATTCGCATATCGAGCGCGTGCTGCCGCGCCTCGTCTCGCTGCTCCATGAGTCCGGCCAGCTCGTCTTGATGGGCGGCCTCGCGACCGAACGCGACGCGCTCATCGCGCTGGAATGCAATGTCGATTTCGTGCAGGGCGCGTACTTCGCGCAGCCGAGCGTCGAGGCGGTGCACAGCGAAGTCGCCGCTGGCGTGATGGATGCGTTGTCGGCGGCATCGCGCGAACGCGTCGCGGGCCGCGAACGGGCGCAAGTCGCGCGCCTCGAGCCGTATGTAAGCGGGCTGGAGCGCGCGTCGGTCAAGCTGATGGAAGGCGAGACGCTCACGGCCGCGACGAGCGAACTGCTACAACTCGCCGACACCGCGCGCTGCTTCCTGCTCGATCAGGCCGGGCGGCAGATCGGCGACAACGTCGTGCCGATCGTGCGTACATCGCAGCGCGCGAAGCGCTTCAGTCCGCTGCTGCATTCGGAGGGCGCAAGCTGGGAGCGCCGGCCGTACTTCATCGAGGCGCTGCGCGCGCCGGGGCGCATGCATCTGACGGCGCCGTATCTGTCGATCAACGAGGCGCACCTTTGCGTGACGGCGTCGATCGCCGCGCAGACGCCTTATGGCTTACAGGTGCTGTGCGTCGATATCAACTGGGAAGGCGCGAAGCAGCGGTAGGCTACGCGCTGTTTTCGGATTCCGGACGGAGCAGATCGAAGCCGGCAAGCACCAGCACGCCGGAGAGCACGATGAGCGCGGCAGAATGGCGGCCGAAATAGAGCAATGCGGCGGCCGACCAGGCCGCGAGGCACAAGCCTGCGAAGCGTTTCATGATGGCGATGCGATTTCGATCGTTGCGGCGAGCCGATATTTTAGGCTCGCGCTCCGATGCGCGCAGCGACGGCTTATCGTCACGCACGCTGCGTCACTCTGCTCCGCTGCTTTCCGCGCGTCAGATATCGTCCCAGTCGAATCGACGGCTTTTCGACCGCGTAATATCCCGCGATGCTGACGGGAAGAATCAGCACGGCGGCAATGATCAGCGACATGCCTTGATAGGTTTCGCCAAAATAATGCAGCACGCCCAGCAACACGATGCAATGCAGCAGATACAGGCTGAATGAAATCTCGCCGAGGAAAATCAATGGCCGCGCGGTCAGAAACGCGGCGAACGGCCTGAGCGCAATCGCCAGAACGAGAATGCCGGTCACGGCTGGAAGAATGATCCAGTCGTCGGCGAAACTGCGCAGCACGTCGTTGGATATCGAATGGCGAGTGATCGAACCGACGAGGACGTAAAGGGCGAGACAAATCAGCAATGCGCCGAAAAGCGTTCGTGCGGAATAGGCGCCGAGTTTCGACGAAATGGCTTCGCGATATCGCGCAATCAGGGCGCCGAGGAAGAACATCGACATGTAATGGATGGTCGGCATCCATTCGCCCTGAATGCTCGCGTCCAGGAGGGTCCGCTGCAAATGATGGTAATAGCCGAATGCAGCGAGAGAGAAACACATGCTTAGTGCTACGGAAAACCAGACGGGCGTGGCAAATACCACGACGACGAGAAGCGGGAAGATCAGCGAGATACGCATCTCGTAGACGAGCGACCAGAGCACCGGATCGAGCGTGCTGTTGCTGAACGGAATCACAAAGTAGAGGTGATCCAGCAAATCATGCCGATCGATGCCCGCGTGCCATGCCTGATTGACCCATTCGCCGGTCCAGGAGAGATTCGAGCGGTAGAGCAAGCAATACGCGGTATAAGCGGCCAGAACCGCGATCAGATAGGGGATGTAAATGCGGCACACGCGCTTCACGATGAACTCGGCGAAGCCCGGTCTGCTGTCGCCGGTAATCTGCATGGCCAAGGCGAAACCGCTCAGCGCAAAGAACAGGATCACGGCGGAATGCCCTTCGGCGATTGCGCGCCATGGAACGTGCTGCAGCCAATGCGTGAGCGTGATCTGTGAATAGTGACTGAATACGACTGTCAAAGCGGCAATGCCGCGCAGCGAATCCAGTTGATGATAGCGTGTCGTCATTATTCAGCTCGCGTCTGTGTTGGCAAAGCCAACATGGAAATCGGAAGCCGATTGGGCGACCAGAATCCCGTTAGACCAAGTGAGACTTCGACGTTCCCCAAAAATAGCTCACGCCGGACGCTTCAACGAAAAAAGCCCTCTCGCGAGGGCTTTCATTTTGATTGCGGCATTCGGAATTCATTTCGGAATGCGGCAATCGAGTTTCACGCGCGCTTACTTACGCACCGAAATTCTTCGACGCGAAATCCCAGTTCACGATATTCCAGTAAGCCTCGATGAACTTCGGACGCGCATTGCGATAGTCGATGTAATACGCATGCTCCCACACGTCGATGGTCAGGAGCGCCTTCGCGTCCGTCGTGAGCGGCGTGGCGGCGTTGCTCGTCGACACGATATCGACGGTGCCGTCGGTCTTCTTCACGAGCCACGTCCAGCCCGAGCCGAACGTGCCGGTCGCGACCTTGGCGAATTCTTCCTTGAACTTGTCGTAGGAACCGTACTTTGCGTTGATCGCATCAGCCAGCGCGCCGGTCGGAGCGCCGCCGCCGTTCGGCGACAGGCTGTTCCAGAAGAACGTGTGATTCCATACTTGCGCCGAGTTGTTGAACACGCCGCCCGACGACTTCTTGACGATTTCTTCCAGCGGCAGGTTTTCGAACTCGGTGCCGGGAATCAGCTTGTTCAGGTTCGTCACATAGGTCTGGTGGTGCTTGCCATAGTGATACTCGAGCGTTTCTTCCGACATGTGCGGAGCGAGCGCGTTCTTGTCGAACGGCAGCGGCGGGAGCGTATGTTCCATGATGCGAGCTTCCTTTCTATGTGGATTGTGGGATTGTGTGGCGTCCAGCAGTGGAGCACTGGATTGTAGGCGAGTTGGGATAACCCAGCAAACCGTGCGCTCTTTATGAGCAAGATTGCTTTCCAATCGCCTCACGCGGCGTAAAAAGTGCTCTGAGGAGCCTCGTCAGGCACGTCAAATGTACGCCGATTCCGCGCGCCGCGCCGGGTTCAGAATTCGTCCGACAGACGCGCCTGGACATCGGCGAGCAGCACATCCGCTGATCCTTCCGCGAGATGCACCGTGAGCGGCCGCTTGGGTTTCAATGCGTTCGGTGCACGCACGGCGCGGCCCGTCTGCGCGTCGATCAATGCGGCATAACCGCGTTCGAGTGTGCGCTGCGGGCTCAGCACCTGCAAGCGCGCCGCCAGTTCCGAAACGCACGCTTTCTCACGGTCGGCGCGCCGCTCATGCGCGCTGCCGATACGCTGCGCGAGCCGCAACAGATGCTCGCGCTCGGCGGCGACATTCGGACGTCTGCGCTGCCAGCGGTAGTGCACCAGCGCGAAGTGCGCGCGCGCATCGCGCACGGGGCGCGCGCCCGCCGCGGCGAGCCGGCTTGCCAGTTGCCGCAGATGCGCGCGCTGCCGCGCCAGCCGTTCCGCGGGGCTCACGAGCCGGCGCGCGAGCCAGTCGAGTTGCTGCGCGCGGCGCTCCATCATCCGGCCGAAGCCGCGCGCGAGCGCCGCATGTCGATGATCGAGCTCGCGCAACAGCAGCACGCGCTGCGGACTGACGAGCTCGGCGGCGGCGGTCGGCGTCGGCGCGCGCACGTCGGCGGCGAAATCGGCGATGGTGAAATCCGTCTCATGCCCGACGCCGCTCACCACCGGCACCGCGCTCGCCGCGATCGCGCGTGCGAGCACTTCCTCGTTGAACGCCCAGAGATCCTCGATCGAGCCGCCGCCGCGGCACACGATCAGCACATCGACCTCGCGGCGCGCGTTCGCGGCTTCGACCATCGCCGCCAGCTTCGCGCCGACGCCCGCGCCCTGCACCGGCGCCGGATACACGACGATCGGCACATGCGGCGCGCGGCGCGCGAGCGTCGTGAGGACATCGCGCAATGCGGCCGCCTGCAACGACGTGACGATCCCGATGCCGCGCGGATGCGAAGGCAACGCGCGCTTTCGCTCGGCCGCGAAGAGCCCTTCGCTTTCGAGCTGCGCCTTCAGCCGCAGAAACGCTTCGTAGAGCCGGCCCTGCCCCGTGCGCCGCACCGCTTCCACGTTGAGCTGCAGTTCGCCGCGCGGCTCGTACATCGTGACAAGCGCGCGCACTTCGATCTTGTCGCCCTCGCGCGGCGTGAACTCGGCGTATTGCGCGCGGCCGCGGAACATCACGCAGCGCATTTGCGCGTTCGCGTCCTTGATCGAGAAGTACCAATGGCCGCTCGCCGCGCGCGTGAAATTCGACACCTCGCCCGATACCCACACGAGCGGAAATGACCGTTCGAGCATCGAACTGATCGCGCGATTGAGCGCGGAAACGGGGATGACGGCATCGCCGCTTTGCGACTGCAGTGAATCGGGAGTCATGGCTGGACGAGAAAAATCTTCAGGGCGGCGCTGTGCGCGATGGACAAACGCCGCTGAACGAGGTACGCAAGTGTAACAAGTGTCCACACAGAAAGACTTACCGCCGCGTGCGGAGCGGCATCGCCAGAGGCTGGTGAGTTCGTTTCAACCCGTTGATTTTTCGAGGTTAAATTTTTATGGATACTGTCAGCCCCGGAGCAACTCTTTCCTGACGCGCGATCGCGGTGTGTCGGCTGGAAGTTCTTCACAGAGTTATCCACAGGCGTGCGGAGCGGATGGAGTCGCCCTTTCTCCCGCGCTCCTGACTGGCGCCCACGCCCCGCGCGCGCTAGAGTGCCGGGTTCCAGCACCGGCTGGCGCGGCCGAAACCTGCTCGTCCCGGGCCGCGAAAAGCCGGGCATCGTCCAACGCCGACCGTCATCCAAGGAGCTGCCGTTGCACGCCATGCCGTACCCGACTTGCCGCCCGCCAGCGTTCATCGCGAAGGCGGTCCATGTCTGATTTCAAACCGCCGCTCGAAAACTTCCTCGCCCGCGAATGGCGCCGGCGCGGCCCCGTCGCGTGGGCGCTGACGCCTTTCGCGTGCATCTTCGGCGCGATCGCTGCCACGCGACGCGCCTTCTACGACCTCGGCTGGATGAAGCGCGTCGAAGTGGGCGCGCCGGTGGTCGTCGTGGGCAACGTGACCGTCGGCGGAACGGGCAAGACGCCGACCGTCATCGCGCTCGTCGAGGCGTTGCGCGCCGCCGGATTCCAGCCCGGCGTGATCTCGCGCGGTTACGGCGCGAAGATCGCCAAGCCGACGAGCGTCACGGCAAGCTCCGCCGCCGAGCAGGTCGGCGACGAACCGCTGTTGATCGCGCGGCGCACGCACGCGCCTGTGTTCGTCTGCCCGGACCGCGTCGCGGCGGCAAAGGCGCTGCTCGAAGCGCATCCGAACGTCGATGTCCTCGTTTCCGACGACGGCCTGCAGCACTATCGCCTCGCGCGCGCGTTCGAGCTCGTCGTGTTCGACGACCGTCTCGGCGGCAACGGCTTTCTGCTCCCCGCGGGTCCGTTGCGCGAGCCGATGTCGCGCCGCCGCGACGCGACGCTCATCAACAGTCCCTACGAGCGCACGCTGCCGCCGTGGCCGAACACGTTCGCGCTCGAACTCGAATCCGGCGACGCGTGGCTGCTCGACGATCCGCATCAGCGCCGCCCGCTCAATCAGTTCGCCGGCGAGAAAGTGGTCGCGGCGGCGGGCATCGGCTCGCCGGAACGCTTCTTCGCGACGCTGCGCGCGGCGGGCATCGCGCCGGCGACGCGCGCGTTTCCCGATCACTACGCGTATCGCGAGAATCCGTTCGCCGGCGTCGACGCCGATGCCATCCTGATCACCGAAAAGGATGCAGTAAAATTGGGCGCCTGGCGCGATGCACGCATCTGGGTCGTTCCGGTGCAAGCCGTGCTGCGGCCGCGCCTCATCGCTCTTGTTGTGGAGAAACTCCGTGGACGCACGTCTGCTTGAAATCCTCGTTTGCCCGATTTGCAAAGGCCCGCTCAGTTACGACCGCGCCGCGCAGGAACTCGTCTGCAGCGCGGACAAACTCGCCTATCCGATCCGCGACGGCATTCCCGTGATGCTCGTCGACGAAGCGCGTCAGACCGTCGAGGGCACGCCCGTCGAGCCGCTCAAACCCGTCGGCGACGCCTGAGCACGCGGAAATGTCCGTTCCGTTCATCGCGGTCATTCCCGCGCGCCTCGCTTCCACGCGCCTGCCGAACAAGCCGCTCGCCGATATCGGCGGCAAGCCGATGGTCGTGCGCGTCGCCGAGCGCGCGCGCGAATCGGGCGCTTCGCGAGTGCTCGTCGCGACCGACTCCGACCGCGTGGTCGAGGCCGCGCGCGATCACGGCGTCGAAGTCATGTTGACGCGCTCGGATCATCCCACAGGCACGGATCGGCTCGCCGAGGTCGCGACGCGTCTGAACTGGGCCGACGAAGCCATCGTCGTCAACGTTCAGGGCGACGAGCCGCTCATCGATCCGCAGCTCGTGCGCGATGTCGCCGATCACCTCGCGGCGCATCCCGAATGCGCGATCGCGACGGCCGCGCATCCGATTCACGATCCCGCCGACGTGTTCAATCCGAACGTCGTGAAGGCCGTGCTCGATGCGCAGAGCCGCGCGCTCTACTTCTCGCGCGCGCCGATTCCGTGGACGCGCGATCTCTGGCAACCGCACTGGCCGGACGTCGCCGCGCTTGGGGCACTGCCGTCCGTGCCGAAGAACGTGCTGCGGCATATCGGCCTCTACGCCTATCGCGCGAAATTCCTGCGCGACTTCCCGAACCTCGCGCAAGCGCCGATCGAAGAAGCCGAAGCGCTCGAACAACTGCGCGCGCTGTGGCACGGCGAACGCATCGCGGTGCGCGTGACGCAAGACGCACCGCCGCCCGGCGTCGACACGCCCGCCGATCTCGCGCGCGTTCAGGCGCTCTTCCCGGAAGCGGACTGATCTCTATCTCTGTTCGACAACCCGTGTAAACCCCGCCGGATGGCCCATTCGGCGGGGTTTCTGGCGTTTTCTATCCGCGTTATTACGGTCGCAATCGTAAAGCGGCGTGGCATAATCAAGCGATTGCGCGAGCCTTCCGGTCAGCGCCACGCTCAACGTTGCGCCGCTGTCCGCAGGTGCCCGCCGTCTCCTTTTCGGCTGCGCGCCCTGTCGTCGACGCCGCACGAGCCTGGCCACCGGATGTCAAATCAGCCTCGCGGTTTGAAGCGGTTTATAGACGATTCGGAGAGATCACCATGCGTTTGATCCTGTTGGGCGCACCCGGTGCGGGCAAGGGCACCCAGGCAAACTTCATCAAGGAGAAATTCGGCATTCCGCAGATTTCGACCGGCGACATGCTGCGCGCGGCCGTCAAGGCAGGCTCGCCGCTCGGCGTCGAGGCGAAGCGCTTCATGGATGCGGGCGAGCTGGTGCCGGATTCGCTCATCATCAATCTCGTGAAGGAACGCCTGCAGGCCGACGACTGCAAGAACGGCTATCTCTTCGACGGCTTCCCGCGCACGCTGCCGCAAGCCGAAGCCATGAAAGACGCCGGCGTGGCGATCGACTACGTGCTCGAAATCGATGTGCCCTTCGACGAAATCATCACGCGCATGAGCGGTCGTCGCGTGCATGCGGCATCGGGCCGCACGTATCACGTCAAGTTCAATCCGCCGAAGGTCGACATGACCGACGACGTCACCGGCGAGCCGTTGATCCAGCGCGACGACGACAAGGAAGAGACCGTGAAGAAGCGTCTCGACGTGTATGTCGCGCAGACCAAGCCGCTGATCGCGTATTACAACGATTGGGCGAAGAGCGGCGCAGCGCCGAACGGCCTGAAGGCGCCGGAATATCGCAAGATTTCGGGCCTCGGCGCCGTCGATGAAATCCGCACGCGCGTGTTCGACGCGCTCAAGTAACGCGCTGCCTGATTCGCGTTCGACGAAAACCCGCTCCCTGTGAGCGGGTTTTTTGTGTCCGTGAAATCGCATGACCGTCGTGCGAATTTGCAGCATGCGGCTTCGCTACAATCGACGCGTTTCCCAAAAGGAATGACATCGGCGCGAGCGGCTCAACCCTGCTCTCGCGCGCACGAATCGCACAAAAGGAGAAGAGACATGGAGATGCAAGGCAACACCTTTCTGATCACGGGCGGTGCGTCGGGCCTCGGCGCGGCGACCGCGCGGCTCATCGCGGCGCAAGGCGGCAAGGTCGTGCTCGCCGACATGAACGACGCGGCAGGCGAAGCGCTCGCGAAAGAGCTGTCGGGCGCGTTCGTCAAATGCGACGTGAGCCAGGAAAGCGATGGCCAACGCGCCGTCGATGCCGCGTTGAGTCTCGGCACATTGCGCGGCCTCGTGAACTGCGCGGGCATCGCGCCGGCGGCGAAGACGGTCGGCCGCGACGGTCCGCACGCGCTCGATCTCTTCTCGAAGGTGGTGTCGGTGAATCTCATCGGCACGTTCAACATGATCCGGCTCGCGGCGCACGCGATGTCGAAGAACGAAGCGAACGCGGCGGGCGAACGTGGCGTGATCGTGAACACGGCGTCGGTGGCGGCTTATGACGGACAGATCGGCCAGGCGGCCTATGCGGCATCGAAGAGCGGCGTCGCGGGCATGACGCTGCCGATCGCGCGCGATCTGAGCAAGAGCGGCATCCGTGTGATGACGATCGCGCCGGGCCTCTTCGAAACGCCGATGCTGCTCGGCATGCCGAAGGAAGTGCAGGACGCGCTCGGCGCGATGGTGCCGTTCCCGCCGCGCCTCGGCAAGCCCGACGAGTACGCTCTGCTCGTCAAGTCGATTTTCGATAACCCGATGCTCAACGGCGAAGTGATCCGCCTCGACGGCGCGATCCGCATGCAGCCTAAGTAACGCTCTGCACGGCGCGCGCGGCTTGGTTCAGTCGCCTTGCTGCGTGCGCTGCCGCAACTCGTGCAGCTCGGTTTCGACGACGGTCGCGTCCTCGGCATCCGGACGAATCTCGATGTATCGCTGCAAATCTTCCAGCGCCGGTCGCAGATAATCGAGCCGCGCATACGCGAAACCGCGATCGCGCACTTCCTCGATGCTGTTCGGCAACGCGATCACCAGCCGCTGCTGAACGGCGAGCAGACGCTGCCACCGCTCCGTTTGCAGATAGATACCCTTCAGATTGCGCAGCATGCGCGCGACGATCTCGCGCCGCGTCGCGGGTTGCAACAGCACGCGCAACGCGCTGCCGATCGACTCGCCCACACGCTGCACATACGGCTCCAGCATCTCGACCATCTGCGCTTCGGAGAGCGTCTGGCCGGTCGTCGGATCGAGCATCAGATCGTGGCCCGGCGTCGCGACGCGCAAAAGGAAATGCCCCGGAAACGATACGCCGCGCACCGGCAGGCCGAGTTGCTCGGCCATTTCCAGATAGATGACGGCAAGCGAGATCGGAATGCCGCGCCGGCGACGCAGCACCACATTCAGATGGCTGTTATCCGGATCGTAGTAATCGTTGAGATTGCTGGAGAAGCCCAGCTCGCGGAAAAAGTAGCGATTCAGCGCATCGACTTTCTGCTTCGCGTCGGCGTCATCGGGCATGCGGCGACGGGCGCGCACGACGAGTTCGTCGATCTCCGCGAGCGCGGCCTGCATGTCGAGATCGGGATACGCGTCCTGCGCGAGCGACAAGGCGGCTTCCGTGAGCGGAAGGCTGTCGTCGTCCGCCATCAGCGAGGAGAAGTAGTCGAGGATACGCGTTGTCGTCATCAAAGCGTGCGTCTCTTGAAATAGGCGTACTTGAAGCCCATTGCGGCAAGAATACCGAAATATAACGCGGCAAACACGACGAGACTTGCACCGAGAAGCGCGATGCGCAGGACCGGCGTCGCGCGCATGCCGATCCAGTCGAAATTGATCGCCACCCAATGCATCGTCCCCGCAAGAATCAGGCACGCGCCGATCAGTTGCACGAAAAAGCGCAGCCAGCCCGCCGAAGGCTCATAGATCTTGCGGCGGCGCAGCCCCGCGAACAGCAGCAGCGCGTTGGCGAGCGCGCCGAGGCCGATCGAGAGCGTCAGGCCCGCGTGAGAAAAAATCGGCACGAAGATGTAGTTGCTCACCTGAGTCATGACGAGCACGAAGATCGCGATCTTCACCGGCGTCTTGATGTCCTGCTTCGCGTAGAAGCCCGGCGCGAGAATCTTGATGAGGATGAGGCCGATCAGCCCGATCCCGTATGCCGACAGCGCGCGGCCGACCATCACGACCGAATGATTGTCGAACTTGCCGTAGTGAAAGAGCGTCGCGGTGAGCGGCTCGGCGAAGAAAAACAGCGCGATCGCGCTCGGCGCGGCCAGCAGGAACGTGATGCGCAGGCCCCAGTCGAGCAGCGCGGAGTATTCGTCGTGATTGGCGTCGACGTGCGCTTTCGAGAGGCTCGGCAGCAGGATCGTGCCGAGCGCCGCGCCGAGCAGCGCGGTCGGGAATTCCATCAGCCGGTCGGCGTAGTTGATCCACGACACCGCGCCCGCCCCGATGTTCGACGCAATATTCGTGTTGATGATGAGGCTCAGTTGCCCGACCGACACTGCGAACATCGCCGGGACCATTTTCAGCAGCACGCGCTTGACGCCGGGATGCGCGAGCGCGGCGCGGAAGTTCAGCCCGATGCGCGGCGTCATGTCGATCTTCTTCAGGCCGGGCAGTTGCACGAGCAATTGCAGCACGCCGCCGACGATCACCGCATACGCGAGCGCATAAACCGGAATCTTCAGATGCGGCGCGACGAACACCGCCGCGGCAATGAACGACACGTTCAGCAGCACGGGCGCGAACGCGGGCAGCGAGAACTGCTTGTACGTGTTGAGCACGCCCGAGGCGAGCGTCGTCATCGAAATGAGGACGATGTACGGGAACATGATGCGCGTCATCGAGACGGCGAGGCCGTACGCCGCGCCCTCGTGCGACAACCCCGACGCGACCGCGTACACGACCCAGCTCGCGCCCAGCATGCCGAAAAGCGACAGCACGACGAGGAACCAGGTGAGGACCGTCGACATCGCGTCGACGAGCGCCTTGGTCGGATCGTGGCCCTTGCTGTTCTTGAACTCGGCGAGGATCGGCACGAACGCCTGCGCGAACGCGCCTTCCGCGGAGAGACGCCGCAGCAAGTTGGGGATTCGGAACGCGACGTAGAACGCGTCGGTATAGATACTGGCGCCGAAGGCTCGGGCGATCAGCGTTTCGCGGATCAGGCCGGTCACGCGCGACAGCAGCGTGAAGCCGCTGACCGTCAGCAGGGCTCGGAATAGATTCATGGGGCGCTTATTATACGGGCCGCGAGCGGCGCGCCCACGAGACTCGGGGCAATGCTGGCGGCCAATGCCGCACGTTTGACCGATGACAAGGCAGCCGCCCCGTGCCGGCGCGATCCACGCCGCGCTTGTCATGTCTCATATTCCCTTGCTATAATCGCGGGTTTCGAAGCTCCAAAAATCGCTCCGATTTTGCGGCTTCGCGTCTTTTCCGGCCCCGGCCGGCGATGTTTTAGAGGTTCTCGGGCAATCGTTCCCGGGTTTCAGATCAAAGGCAGCGCGCTCGATCGCCCGCGTCAGGGCTTTCATGGCCTTCGCCGGCCCCGCGCGCTCCGGACAAGTAACAGCGAAACAGGAAAAGGGAAACCGTCATGGCAAATTCCGCACAAGCTCGCAAGCGCGCCCGTCAGGCCGCCAAAGCCAACTCGCACAACTCGGCGCTGCGCTCGAAGTTCCGCACGGCCATCAAGGCAGTTCGCAAGGCTATCGAAGCCGGCGATCAGGCCAAGGCCGCCGAAGTGTTCAAGACGTCGGTCAAGACGCTCGACATCATCGCGGACAAGAAGATCGTCCACAAGAACAAGGCAGCTCGTCACAAGAGCCGCCTGGCTGCAGCCATCAAGGGCCTGCAAGCCCCCGCTGCCCAGTAATTCCGGCTCGCTTCCGGCGGGCGCATTCCGGTTTCGCGAGTTTCGCGTTCGGGGCGTTCGCCGAAGCAGCTTCCTGTTTCCGCTGCGCAGTAACGAAAAAGCCCGCTTCGGCGGGCTTTTTTGCGTCTGTCGCTTTTCGTCTGTGGCTTTCGTCTGTGGCTTTCGTCGCGCGGAGGTCAGGACTGAGGCTGCTGCGTCTGCGTGCCGTGATGCGGCGGCAATTCGCACGCCTCGGTCACGACCAGATCATTGTCTTTTGCGAAGTTCAGAACGAAGTCGAATGCCATCGGTTCGATGTCGCGCAGGCGGGAATCGACAATCACGACCTTGATGTCGCCGATCATCGTCGGACGCACGTAGATGGAATATTGCAGGCGGGCGTTGGGCCCTTTCGCCTTTGGGCCGAAGCCCGACATCACGCCGGCGAGACGCTCGGACCAGTCGCTCGGCCGAAATTTCCTCCCGCTCTTGGTGATGCCTTGAATGAAGTACTCGGTAGGGGATGATTCAGCCATGTAGCAATACCTTTTGACGGCCGGTGACGCGCACCGGAACGCACATGCCTGACGCAGGAACCGCAGGAGCCGGCTAGCGAAAAGCGCCGGGCGGTCTTGCGCGGGTCGATTCTGGCGGAATCGTCCGCGCCCGCGACAGGAAATGGCGGACTCGACAGCACTGGGCAATCCACCGCGAAATCGGAACGCGCAAAGTCACGCCGACCGGATTCTTGCGAACCCTTCGCCGCAGAAGCGCGTGAAACGGTGCTGAATGTTGCAGAACTGTTGAAACGAGCGAGCGTGATTATACCGCAGCGGCCTGTTTTCCGCAGCGCACACAGACATGGGATGCGTCCATCAGGGACAGCCCGAGGCCGTGAGACGGGCCTGCGCGCGCATCCTCGTCCTTTTGGCCAGCCTCGTCAAACATCGCAAAATCCTTTATGCTCAAAAGCGATACTCACTCCCGACGGCGGCGCCGTCCGGCCTCGACGCTCACGCGCGGCGGCCGGTTCGAAGCCGCCGCTTGCGTTTCATGACCGCCAAGAAAATTCGCCACTATCTTCAGTTCAAGGATTTTTCCCTCGACGACTATGAGTACGTGCTCGAACGCGCGCGCATCCTGAAGCGCAAGTTCAAGAACTACGAGACTTATCATCCGCTGCACGATCGCACGCTCGCGATGATCTTCGAGAAGAGCTCGACGCGCACGCGCCTTTCGTTCGAAGCGGGCATTTTCCAGCTCGGCGGCCATGCGGTGTTCATGAACACGCGTGATACGCAACTCGGCCGCGGCGAGCCGATCGAGGATTCGGCGCAGGTCATCTCGCGCATGGTGGACATCATCATGATCCGCACGTTCGGCCAGGACATCATCCGGCGTTTTGCGGAAAGCTCGCGCGTGCCGGTCATCAACGGGCTGACCAACGAATATCACCCGTGTCAGGTGCTCGCGGACATCTTCACGTTCTACGAGCATCGCGGTCCGATTTCCGGCAAGACCGTCGCGTGGGTCGGGGACGCGAACAACATGCTGTACACGTGGATCGAAGCGGCGCAGATTCTCGGCTTCAAACTGCGCCTCTCCACGCCGCTCGGCTACAAGCTCGATCCCGCGCTGGTTGCCGAGGAAAGCAAGCCGTTTTTTCAAGAATTCGACGATCCGAACGAAGCCTGCGCCGGCGCCGATCTCGTCACGACGGACGTCTGGACCAGCATGGGCTACGAAGCCGAGAACGAAGCGCGCATGAAGGCGTTCGCCGACTACTGCGTCGATGCCGAGATGATGGCGCGTGCCCATCCCGATGCGCTCTTCATGCACTGCCTGCCCGCGCATCGCGGCGAGGAAGTGAGCGCGGAAGTCATCGACGGTCCGCAAAGCGTCGTATGGGACGAGGCGGAGAACCGTCTGCACGTGCAGAAGGCGCTGATGGAGTATCTCCTGCTCGGCAAGCTGAATCACTGAGCGAATCTGCGCTGCCGATTCGCCGCGCATCCCAAATTTGCGGAGGCGCGGCTTTTTAATGTCAGAATAGTAGTTTTTCCGCGCACTTCATGCCCGTCGCGCGCCCGGCGGACGCGAAGCGGCGCACAACCGCCGCACCGGCTTTTCCGCACACGAGTTCACCATGAGCGATATCAAGAAAGTCGTGCTCGCCTATTCGGGCGGTCTCGACACCTCCGTCATCCTGAAATGGTTGCAGGACAACTACGACGCCGAAGTCGTGACCTTCACCGCCGACATCGGTCAGGGCGAGGAGCTGGAGCCCGCGCGCAAGAAGGCGCTCCAGCTCGGCATCAAGCAGGAAAACATCTTCATCGAAGACCTGCGTGAAGAGTTCGTCCGCGATTTCGTGTTCCCGATGTTCCGCGCGAACACCATCTACGAAGGCGAGTATCTGCTCGGCACGTCGATCGCGCGTCCGCTGATCGCGAAACGTCAGATCGAGATCGCGCGCGCGACCGGCGCGCAGGCCGTCTCGCACGGCGCGACCGGCAAGGGCAACGATCAGGTGCGCTTCGAGCTCGGTTACTACTCGCTCGAACCCGGCATCAAGGTGATCGCGCCGTGGCGCGAATGGGACCTGCTCTCGCGCGAAAAGCTGCTCGCGTATGCGGAAAAGGCCGGCATTCCGATCGAAATGAAGCACAAGCAAGGCGGCGCGCCCTACTCGATGGACGCGAACCTGCTGCACATCTCGTTCGAAGGCCGCCATCTGGAAGACCCGAAGGCCGAGGCCGAAGCCGAAATGTGGCGCTGGACCGTGTCGCCGGAAGAGGCGCCGGATCAGGCGGAATATGTCGATATCGAATTCGAGAAGGGCGATCCGGTCGCGCTGAACGGCAAGCGCCTGTCGCCCGCCGAGATGCTGACCGAGCTGAACCGTCTCGGCGGCAAGCATGGCATCGGCCGTCTGGATCTGGTCGAGAACCGTTACGTCGGCATGAAGTCGCGCGGCTGCTATGAAACGCCGGGCGGCACGATCATGCTGAAGGCGCATCGGGGTATCGAGTCGATCACCCTCGACCGCGAAGTGGCGCACCTCAAGGACGATCTGATGCCGCGTTACGCATCGCTGATCTACAACGGCTACTGGTGGAGCCCGGAGCGCCGCGCGCTGCAGGTGCTGATCGACCACACGCAGGAGAAGGTCAACGGCTGGGTGCGCGTGAAGCTCTACAAGGGCAGCGTGTCGGTCGTCGCGCGCGATTCGAAGGAAACGCTGTTCGACAAGACCATCGCGACGTTCGATGACGACGGCGGCGCCTACAACCAGGCCGATGCCGGCGGCTTCATCAAGCTGAACGCACTGCGCATGCGTATCGCGGAGAACGCGCGCCGTCAGCGCGGGGACTGATCTTTCGTTGGAATCAGGCTCGAGAAAAAACCCGCCGCGGCGGGTTTTTTCGTTTTCAGACGCGCACCGGCTCCATCTCCAGTTCGACATTGAAACGTGCCAGCACGTCGCGCCTGATGGCTTCGGCGAGTTCGAGCACCTGCGCGCCCGTCGCGCCGCCGCGATTCACGAGCACGAGCGCCTGACGATCGTGCACCGCCGCGCCGCCGATGCCGCGCCCTTTCCATCCGCACTGGTCGATCAGCCAGCCCGCCGCGAGCTTCACTTGCCCGTCGGCTTGCGGGTACGAAACGACGCCCGGTTCGCGCTGCTTGAGCGCCTCGAACGCCTGCGCACTCACGACCGGATTCTTGAAGAAGCTGCCCGCGTTGCCGAGCGCGGTCCAGTCGGGCAGCTTGGCGCGGCGCACGGCGACGACCGCATCGAAAATGGCTTGCGCATCCGGCGTCGCGGCGCCGTCGAGCGCGCGGGCGACGTCGGCGTAATCCGCGCGCGGCGTCCACGCTTTCGGCAGCCGGAACGTGACCGACGTAATCATGAAGCGCCCGCGCCCTGCCCGCTTGAAGAAGCTGTCGCGATAACCGAAGGCGCACGCGGCGCGATCGAATTCCGCGCGTGCGCCGGTCGCGAGTTCTACCGCCGTCAGCCGCTCGAAGCGCTCGCCCATTTCCAGCCCGTACGCGCCGATGTTCTGAATCGGCGCCGCGCCGACCGTGCCGGGAATCAGCGCGAGGTTTTCGAGCCCCGGCATGCCCTGCGCGAGCGTCCACGCGACGAAATCGTGCCAGTTCTCGCCCGCGCCGGCTTCGACGAGCCACGCATCGTCGTCTTCGCCGATCACGCGTTTGCCGCGAATGCCGACGATCAGCGCGACGCCGTCGAAATCGCGCGTCAGCACGATATTGCTGCCGCCGCCGAGCACGAGTTGCGGCATGTTTGCGATGCGCGCATCGGTGGCGAGCGCGGCGGCCGCATCGACGGAATCGATACGCATCGCGTGACGCGCGCGCGCGTCGAAGCCGAACGTGTTGTGGGCGAGCAGAGAGAAACCGGAGAGGAGCTGGAGCGACATGAACGAAGCGCGTCGGTAGAATGACGACAGGTCCGTGATTATAGCGATTGCGCGAGCCACGCCTGCCCGGCGCGCTCGTCGCCTCAATGAAGGAGAAAGACAGATGCCATCGTTTGACGTCGTCAGCGAAGCAAACATGATCGAAGTGAAGAACGCGATCGAGCAATCGAACAAGGAAATCTCGACGCGCTTCGACTTCAAGGGTTCGGATTCACGCGTCGAGCAGAAGGAGCGCGAACTCACGCTCTACGCCGACGACGACTTCAAGCTCGGCCAGGTGAAGGACGTTCTGCTGAACAAGATGGCCAAGCGTGGCGTCGACGTGCGTTTCCTCGACTACGGCAAGCAGGAGAAAATCGGCGGCGACAAGTTGAAGCAAGTCGTCACGGTGAAAAAAGGCGTCTCGGGCGATCTGGCGAAGAAGATCGTCAAGATCGTGAAGGACAGCAAGATCAAGGTTCAGGCGAGCATTCAGGGCGACGCGGTGCGCGTGCAAGGCGCGAAGCGTGACGACCTGCAAAGCGCCATCGCGCTGCTCAAGAAGGAAGTCACGGACACGCCGCTCGACTTCAACAACTTCCGCGACTGATTCCTGATTGCTTCAGAAACGAAAAAGCCGTTCCGGTTTGCGCCGCAACGGCTTTTTGCATTATTCGGCGACCTTCTTTTTCTCGCCGATGCGGCTTTCCTTGCCGGCCAGCAGCTTCGAAATATTCGCGCGATGCCGCCAGATGAGCAGCAGGCTCATCGCCAGCACGGCGAGCGAGATGCGGCTCGGCCCGAACAGAAACACCTGAAAGAACGGTGCGAACACGGCCGCGACGAGCGCCGCGAGCGACGAATAGCGGAAGAAGAACGCGATGATGAGCCACGTGAGCAGCGTCGCGATACCGAGCGCCGGATGAATCGCGAGCAGCACGCCCGCCGCCGTCGCGACGCCCTTGCCGCCCTGGAACTTGAAGAAAACCGGGTACAGATGCCCGAGGAACACGGCGATGGCCGCGAGCGCCGTCGCCGTGTTGATGCCCGTTTGATCCCAGCCGAAGCTCGCGCCGAAGTGCGCGACGATCCACACGGGCAGCCAGCCCTTGAACGCATCGCCGATCAGCGTCAGGATCGCAGCCTTCTTGTTGCCGGTGCGCAGCACGTTCGTCGCGCCGGGATTGCCCGAGCCGTACGAGCGCGGATCGGCCAGTCCCATCGCGTGACTCACGACGACGGCAAACGAAATCGATCCGATCAGATAGGACGCGACGGCGACGAGCAGAAAAATCATGGTGTCTTTTCGGTTATGGCGAGAGCGGAACGCATTCTAATCGACGCTCGCGCACTGCACGGGTTTCGCGCCCAGCAACTCGGTCAGCACGCTCGGATCGATGCTCACGAGATACCCTCGCCGCCCGCCGTTCAGATAGATGCGATCGAGTTCGAGAATGCTCGATTCGACGTACACCGGCATCGCTTTTTTCGTGCCGAACGGCGACGTGCCGCCCACGAGAAACCCCGAATGCCGGTTCGCCACTTCGGGCTTGCAGGGTTCGACGCGCTTCGCGCCAATCTGACGCGCGAGATTCTTCGTGGATACCGTGCGATCGCCGTGCATGAGGACGATCAGCGGCTTCGCGTGCTCGTCTTCCATGACGAGCGTCTTGACGACGATATGTTCGTCCACGCCGAGCTGACGCGCGGATTCCTCCGTGCCGCCGTGCTCGACGTAATCGTAAGGATGCTCGCCGAATTCAACCTTGTGACGACGCAGGAATTGCGTCGCGGGCGTTTCGGACACGTGTTTGGCTTTCGACATGCCACGCATTGTAGCGGCGCGCCGTGGCGCTCACCATCGGCCATTCGGCCGAGTATGCAGCGCAACGCGGCCGTGGCACGATCGTTCGCAGATGACGCTATCCGCGCGGATGATGCTCCCGATGCAGCTTCTGCAGCCGCTCGCGCGCGACGTGCGTGTAGATCTGCGTCGTGGAAATGTCCGAGTGACCGAGCAGCAATTGCACGACACGCAAGTCCGCGCCGTGATTGAGCAGATGCGTCGCGAACGCGTGCCGCAGCGTGTGCGGCGAGAGCGGCGCGTGCACGCCGCCGTTCAGCGCATGACGCTTGATGATGTTCCAGAACTGCTGGCGCGTCATGCCTTCGCCGCGCGCGGTGACGAAGAGCGCATCGGCGGAGCGCGCGCCGAGCAGCACCTGACGCGCATCGCGCAGATAGCGTTCGAGCCAGTCGTGCGCCGTTTCGCCGAACGGAATCAGGCGTTCTTTCGAGCCTTTGCCCATCACGCGCACGACGCCTTCGTTCAGGCCGACTTCGACCGTCTTCAGCGTGACGAGCTCGGTCACGCGCAGGCCGCTCGCGTACATCAGTTCGAGCATCGTGCGGTCGCGCAAGCCGAGCGGCGTTTCGATGTCGGGTGCGCCGAGCAGCGCTTCGACTTGCGACTCGTTGAGCGTCGACGGAAAGCGCGGCGGCTGCTTGGCCGAGCGCAGCTTGAGCGTCGGATCGGCGGACACGCGATGCTCGCGCAACGCCCACGCGTAATAGCGCCGAAAGACCGACAGACGCCGGTTCGCGGACGTCGCCTTGTCGCCGCGGCGCGCGGCCATGTAGCCGTTCATGTCGGCTTCGACGGCGGCATCGATCGACGCGCCGCGCGTCTTGCCGAGCCATTCCGCGAAGAGTTTGAGGTCGCGCCGGTACGCTTCGAGCGAGTTCTTGGCGAGGCCGTGTTCGAGCCAGAGCGCATCGCAAAAGAGATCGATCGCGTCCTGACTCGCGACGAGTCCCGGTGCTTGTATTGCTTCAGTCGTTGCGCTCGTCATGCGATGGATACACCTTCATGCGCCAGCAGCCAGCGCTTCACGTTGCGATAAAAACCTTCGCCGGGATGATGCGCGAAACCGCCGATCCCGCCCGAGGCCACTACCCGGTGGCACGGTATCACGATCGGCAGCGGATTGGAGCCGCACGCCTGCCCGACCGCGCGCGGCACGCTGCCGATCTCGCGCGCGAGCTGGCCATAGGTCCAGACTTGGCCCGCCGCGATGCCCGAGATGCCGCGCCATACGCGCTGCTGAAACGCGGTGCCGCGAAGCGCGAGCGGTAGGTCGAAGCGCATCGAAGGCGTCTGAAAATACGCGCGGATCTGCGCGGCGGCTTCCTTGGCGAGCGGCGTTTCAGGCTCAATGCTGCCGACATCGTCCGGCAGATAGACGATCTCGCGCACGCATTGCGCATCGGCGCGAATGCCGACCTTGCCGAACGGCGCGTCGATCACGGCATCGAATGCCTTCACGTTCTTGTCCCTTGATCGAGCGCCCACAGCACATGCTCGCGCACCAACGCCGAGGAATCGTCCGCACGCGCGCGCAATGCATCGACGATCGCTTCGCGTTCTTCCGCATCGAGCGACGGATCGCGCAACGCATTGCCCATCGCGACCGCGATATTGCGCAGCCAGCGCTCATGCCCAATGCGCCGGATCGCGCTGCCCTGCATGCGCGTGTCGAAATCCGCCGCGCTCCATGCGAACAGCTCGACGAGCGTCGCGCGATCGAGTCCGTGGCGCACGTCGAAATCCGCGACCGGCGCGGCCTGCGCGAACTTGTTCCACGGACAGACGAGCTGACAATCGTCGCATCCATACACGCGATTGCCGATCAGCGGACGCATCTCCTCGGGAATGCTGCCGTGCAGTTCGATCGTCAGATACGAGATGCAGCGCCGCGCGTCGACGCGATACGGCGCCACGATCGCGCCCGTCGGACACGCGCCGATGCAGCGCGTGCACTGCCCGCAATGCGCGCCTTCGTGCTCGGGATGCGGATCGACGGGCAACGGGACATCGACGAAAATTTCGCCGAGAAAGAACAGCGATCCGGCGTCGCGATCGAGCAGCAACGTATGCTTGCCGCGCCAGCCGGCGCCCGCTTTCTGCGCGAGCGCGACTTCGAGCACCGGCGCTGAATCCGTGAACGCGCGATGCCCGAACGGCCCGATCTCGCGCTCGATGCGCTCCGCCAGCTGCTGCAGGCGATTGCGCATGACCTTGTGATAGTCGCGCCCGCGTGCGTAGATGGAGACCATCGCCTGCGACGGCTTCGCGAGCCGCGACCATTCGATCGCGCGCCAGTCGTTCTTCTGACCGTCGGCTGTCGCGACACTTTCATCGCCCTTTTTCGCGAGCGTTTCCGCAGGAAGATAGGCCATGCGCGCGGTGATGACACGTCGCGTGCCGGCCACAAGCTCGGCCGGTCTTGCGCGTTTCATCCCATGTTTGGCCATATAATCCATTTCGCCGTGATAGCCTGCTTCGAGCCAATCAGTCAGGCCCTTCTCGGCATCCGTCAGGTCGATATCGCTGATGCCGACCGCACCGAACCCCAACTCGCGCCCCCATGTCTTGATGCGCTGCGCGAGTTCTGCCAGCGCGTTTTCATCGAGATCGAAGACGCGAGACTCTGAATCGGATTCAGCGGCGGCGTCGCTGGACGCTGTCGTGATTTCAACGGAATGTTCCGGCAATCGGTTCATCACGACATTTTACGAGCAATGCCCGAAAGCCCCGCACGAACGACGCAAGACTTATCCGCCGCGCTTCTCGAACGCCGCTTCGACCTGCGCGACGAAGCCGCGACGCTCGCTTTCGGAGAACGCTTCGCGCGCGCCATCGACGCTACGCGTCTGTCCATATCGCACGCTTCGTCTGAACGTTTTCACGGTCTGCAAGTCCAGTTGATCGGTGATCTCGGCGCGGGCAAGACCACGCTCGTGCGCGCGACCTTGCGCGCGCTCGGCCACGTCGGCCGCGTGAAGAGCCCGACTTACACGCTCGTCGAGCCGTATTCGCTCGTCACCGAAAGCGGTCCGCTCGACGTTTATCACTTCGATCTCTATCGCTTCGCCGATCCGGCCGAATGGGCCGATGCCGGCTTTCGCGAATATTTCGATGCGGGCGCGGTGTGCCTCGTCGAATGGCCGCAACAGGCGGGTGGCCTGCTCGGCGTGCCGGATCTCGTGTTTGCGCTGTCTCTGCCGGACGAAGGAACGTCGAACGATGAAGGCCGCGTGCTGACCGCGCGGGCATTTAGCGAAACAGGAAAGTCATGTCTCGAAAGATGTTGATCAAGCCATTTCATTCGATCGAATCGGCTGCCCAAGCGCCGCACAACTGGCGTCGCCGTCAGGTGTTGCGCGCAGGCGCTTCGACGCTCGTGCTCGCGCTCGTCGGACCGAAGCTCGCGCATGCGAGCAGCGTGCTCGGCGTGCGCGTGTGGCCCGCGCGCGACTACACCCGCGTGACGATCGAATCGGACCAGCCGCTTCAGAACGCCAATCAGCTATTGCAGGGGCCGGACCGGCTCGTGGTCGATCTCTCCGGCATCGATCTCGATCAGGCACTGCGCGATCTCGTCTCGAAGATCACGCCGAACGATCCGCAGATTCAGGCGGTGCGCATCGGGCAATATCAGCCGCATGTCGTGCGCATGGTGTTCGATCTGAAAGGATCGGTGAAGCCGCAGGTGTTCACGCTCGGGCCGATCGGCAGCTACAAATACCGGCTCGTGTTCGATCTGTATCCGGCCGTCGCACCCGATCCGCTGATGGAACTGCTCGCGCAGACCGAGCGCAAGCAGGAAGCGCTCGACCGCGCCAATCCGAATCCGTCCGCGCCGCCGCCCGCGACGCTTTCCGGGCCGGCGACCGCGCAGAAACCGACGACGCCCGATTCCACCGACGAGTTCTTCCAAAAGTACGCGCAGAACGAAACGCCCGCCGAAACGCCGCCGAAACCGGCGGTCAAGCCGCGCGTGCCGGCGCCGCCGCCCGTCATCGCGAAGAAGGACGACGACAACGACGCCTACGCGTTCTCCACGCCCAAGCAAGGCGCCGGCACGACGCGCCTGCTCACCGTCGCGATCGATCCCGGTCACGGCGGCGAAGATCCGGGCGCGATCGGCGGCCAGGGCACGTACGAGAAGCACATCGCGCTCGACATCGCGAAGAAGCTGCGCGCGAAGATCGACGCCCAGCCCAACATGCGCGCGATGATGACCCGCGACGCCGACTTCTTCGTGCCGCTCAACGTGCGCGTGCAAAAGGCGCAGCGCGTTTCCGCCGATCTTTTCGTGTCGATTCACGCCGATGCCTTCACGTCGCCCGAAGCGCGTGGATCGTCGGTGTTCGCGCTGTCGGAGCATGGCGCGTCGAGCGCGGCTGCGCGCTGGATGGCGAACAAGGAAAACTCGTCGGATCAGGTCGGCGGCATCAACGTGAAGTCGCAGGACGCGAGCGTGAACCGCGCGCTCTTCGATATGTCGACGACCGCGCAGATCCGCGATTCGATGCGCTACGGCAGCTTCGTGCTGAACGAAATCGGCGGCATCAACAAGCTGCACAAAGGTTCGGTCGAACAGGCGGGTTTCGCCGTGCTGAAGGCGCCGGACATTCCGTCGATTCTCGTTGAGACCGCGTTCATCAGCAATCCGGACGAGGAAACGCGCCTGAACGACGACGCCTATCGCGACAAGATGGCCAACGCGATCATGAAGGGCATCAAGCGCTATTTCGCGGCGAATCCGCCGCTCGCGAAGAGCCGCATGACGTGAAAATCCGGCCGGGTTTCGTTCAGCGCGCCGGCAGAATGCGCTGAACGAGCCGCGCGCCGAATACGTTCACCACGAGTCCCGCCATCACGAGCGCCGCGCCCGCCACCTGCGCCGAATTCAAACCCTCGCCGAGAAACAGCGCCGCCGACGCCAGCCCTATCACCGGGACGAGCAGCGAGAACGGCGCGACGCTTCCCGCCGGATAGCGCGCGAGCAACTTTCCCCACAAGCTATAGCCGACGATCGTCGCGATGAACGAAAGATAGAGAATCGCGAAGATCGAGATGAGCGGAATCGTCGCGAGACTGGATTCGATGCGCGCCGGGCCTTCGAAGATGAGCGAGAGCGCGAGGAACGGCAGCGGCGGAATCAGGCTGCCCCACACCACGAGCGAGAGCAGATCGACCTTGCCCATGCGCTTCGTCACGATATTGCCGAGCGCCCACATCGCGGCGGCGGCGAGCGTGAAGAGAAAGCCGGTGACGGTCATCGCGTGACCGCCGCGCATGCCGATGAGCGCAAGCCCCGCCGCCGCGATCAGCAGGCCGGCGACGTTCGCCGCGCGGATGCGCTCGCCGAGGAACATCGACGCGAAGATGAGCGTGAAGAATGCTTGCGCCTGCAGCACGAGCGACGCGAGACCGGCGGGCATGCCCACGTACATGCCGTAGAAAAGCAGCGCGAACTGCCCGAGAGAAATGGTGAGGCCGTAGGCAAAGAGCCAGCGCAGCGGTATCTGCGGGCGCTTGACGAAGATCGCGGGCACGGCGGCGAGCGCGAAGCGCAGCGCGCCGAGCAGCATCGGCGGAACACCGTGCAGTCCCAGCTTGATGACGACGAAATTCACGCCCCACGCGAGAATGACCACCGATGCGATCAGCAAATCCTTTGGCGACATCGCCCTCTTCCTTGTGTCATGTGCGTCGTTGGCGAGCCGTAAAGTGTAGCCGAGGGCGCGGCGGCAGGCTTGTCAAATCCTGCGCGGCATGACGATGCACGCAAAAAGCGCCCGCGCCTCGTGAAAGGCGCGAGCGCTTTGGCTGCGGTGATGCGAAACGGCGCTTACTTTGTCTGGCCGGATTCCGTGCCCGCGTCGTTGCCGGTTTCGACGGCCGGCGTCTTCTTGGTCGCCGTCGATTTCGTCGTGTGCTTGTGCGTCTTGTGCTTCTTCGGCGTGGTCGCGGCCGAATTATCGGTGGTGGCGCCGGCGGTGTCGTTGCCCATCGCCGCAGACGAATTGCCCGACGAGGTCTGCGCGAACGCGCCCGTTGCGGCGGTGGCGGTGAAAAGGCCAGCGGTGATGGCGATCAAAAGCTTGTTCTTGCTCATTTCGACTCCCTATCCAAATTGTCACGTTGCGAAAGTTGCGCGAAGCCGCGTGCCTGGAACCCACGCGGCACCAAAAAAACGAAAGTCTCGGCGGCAACGCCTGCGCCGCGCGGCATCGGCCGGTAGAATCGGCTGATCCACGCGCCATTCCGGCGCGCGATCTTCCTTCCGGAACCCGCCATGCCTTCGACGATCCGCGCATTGCTGAAGCCACACCAACATGACGTCGGCGGCCTCATGGTGCGGCGCGTGCTGCCCGCCCTCGCGGCGCGCACCGTCGGACCCTTCATCTTTTTCGACCATATCGGTCCCGCAACGCTCGTGCCCGGAAACGGCCTCGACGTGCGTCCGCATCCGCATATCGGGCTCGCGACGGTCACGTATCTGTTCGACGGCGCGATCATGCATCGCGATAGCGTCGGCTCCGTGCAGAAGATCGTTCCCGGCGACGTCAACTGGATGACCGCGGGCCGCGGCATCGTCCATTCCGAGCGCACGCCCGACGAGGAACGCGCATCCGGCCAGACGATGCACGGCATCCAGACGTGGGTCGCGATGCCCGCCGCGAGCGAGGACATCGAGCCGGCATTCGAGCATCACGCAGCGGCGGCGTTGCCGCAGATCGAGCGCGACGGCGTCACGCTGCGCATCATCGCGGGCACGGCGTTCGGCGCGAAAGCGCCCACGCGCACGTTTTCGCCGACGCTTTATGTCGCCGCGCAGTTCACGCCCGGCAGCGCGATCACGCTCGATACGGAGCACGAGGAGCGCGGCGTGTATCTCGTGAGCGGCGATTTGTCGATCGACGGCGAACCGCTGCCCGAACAGCAGATGGCCGTGCTCGCGCCCGGCGCCGACGCGAAGCTGACGAGCGCGAACGGCGCGGTCACGATGCTGCTCGGCGGCGCGCCGCTCGACGGCGCGCGCTTCATCGAATGGAATTTCGTGTCGAGTTCGCGCGAGAAGATCGACGCGGCCAAGATCGCCTGGAGCGAGCAGCGCATGGGCCACGTGCCCGGCGAGACCGAGTTCATTCCGCTGCCGCCGCAGCGCCGCGAGAATCGCGCGCCCGAAGCCTGACGCGCTTGAGAACCGGCTGTGTCGTCCCCACGTAATCGGGATCGACCGAAAGCATTAGGAGAAAACGCATGGATACGACCCTCGCCACATTCGAGAAAGATGTCATCAACGCGTCGATGCTCGCGCCCGTGCTCGTCGATTTCTGGGCGCCCTGGTGCGGCCCGTGCAAGACGCTCGGCCCGATGCTCGAGAAGCTCGAAGTCGAAGCGGCGGGCGCCTGGAATCTCGTCAAGGTGAACGTCGACGAGAATCAGGAACTCGCCGCGCATTTCCAGGTGCGCAGCATTCCGCACGTCATTGCGTTCGCGGAAGGACGGCCGGTCGATCAGTTCATCGGCGTGCTGCCGGAAGGCCAGTTGCGCGAGTTCATCGACCGTCTCGTGCCCGCCGGCGCCGATGCCGAGCGCCGCGCCGCGCAGAGCGCGTGGGCCGCGGGCGATCGCCAGCTCGCGATCGACACCATCAAGGCCGCGCTCGCGCTCGATCCCGGTTACGAGGACGCGCGTCTCGATCTGATCGAATGGCTGATTGCGGAACGCCGCATCGACGAAGCGAAGGAAGAGGACAAGCTGTTGTCGCCGAAGACGACGCAAGGCATCGACGCGCGCTACAACGCGTTGAAGACCGAGCTCGACGCCGCCGATGCAGCCGCCGATCTGCCGCCCGCCGACGCGCTCATCGACGCCGTGAACGCGAATCCAGACGATCTCGATGCGCGCTTCGCCCTGGCCAATCGGCTGATCGCGGGCCGCGATTACGCTGGCGCGCTGGAACATCTGCTTGCGATCGTCGTGCGCGACCGCGCCTTCATGGACGACGTCGGCCGCAAGACGATGCTGTCGGTGTTCGAACTCGCCGCGAATCAGCCGGATCTCGTTTCGCAGTGGCGGCGCAAGTTAAGCGCGGCGATCAACTGATCGTCGATCGATCGCCGGCTTTGGATGAAAAAATGGCCAGCTATCGAAGCTGGCCATTTTCGTTTCAGGCGGCGCGCTTCGCCAATTCGCGCAAGACATGCGCGGCCGCCGCGAAGCCGAAGCTCGCCGTCACGCACACGCTCGAACCGAAGCCCGCGCAATTCAGCCCGACGGGCCCCGCGTAATTCGCGCCGGTTTCGAGATGTTCGGCGCCTTCGCTGATGTCGCACGCGGGCGCTTCGGGATAGATCAGCGGCTCGTCCGAATACACCGCGCTCACCTTGAATCGCGCCTTCGGTCCGCGCGGAAAACCGTGCAGCTTGCGCAACTGGCCGCGCACTTTCGAGAGCAGCGGATCCTGAATCGTGAGCGCGAGATCGTCGATGCGAATGCGCGTCGGATCGAGCTGCCCGCCCGCGCCGCCGACCGTGATGAGCGCCTGCTTGCGCGCCACGCACCACGCGATGAGCGCCGTTTTCGTACGCACGCTGTCGATCGCGTCGATCACATAGTCGAAACCGCCGCCGAGCGTTTCATCGAAATTGCCCGGCTCCACGAAGTCTTCGATCTGCCGCACGTCGCACGCCGGATCGATCAGTTTGATGCGCTCGGCCATCGCCGTGACTTTCGCCTTGCCGTAGTTGCCGTCGAGCGCGTGAATCTGACGATTCGTATTGCTTTCGGCGACGTTATCGAGATCGATCAGCGTAAGCCGGCCGACAGCACTGCGCGCAAGCGCCTCGGCAACCCACGAACCCACGCCGCCGATGCCGATCACGGCGACATGCGCCCGCTCGAACGCGGCGAGCGCAGGCGCGCCGTAGAGGCGCATGATGCCGCCGAAGCGCCGGTCGCGATCCGCGAGTTCGTGGACGCTGGGCGTCGCAGTGGTTTCGGATGAAGCGTTCATGTCGTGCGGATGGATGAAATCGGATGCATTGAAAGCAAACTAAAAGCTGCCGAAATGCACCGCACGTTGTGCGGCGTCAAGCAACGCTTACAGACGGCTATCGAGTTCGCGAACGTGGTAGTTCGATCATGCAAAATGCGGTCGAATTGCGTATTCTGCCTTATCGAAACCATGAACGTGATAGCCGCGACTGCCGCGCTCCCGGCACGCGGTGCGGGCATGGGTAATCAGGGCAAGATCGTTTCACCTTGGCTATACTGACGCGACTGTAGCGCTTGCATAAAAAATGACGACCCTCGCAGACCTTCGCAAAAACTATTCGCGCGGCGCGCTCGATGTATCCGACGTCGACCCGAATCCGATAAGCCAGTTTCAAACCTGGTTCACCCAGGCGCTCGATGCGAAGCTGCCCGAACCGAATGCGATGACGCTTGCGACCGTCGATGACCAGGGCCGTCCGTCCGCGCGCATCGTGCTCATCAAGGGCGTCGACGAACGCGGATTTGTTTTTTTTACCAATTACGATAGCCGCAAGGGCCGCGAACTCGCCGCGAATCCGGCCGCGAGCCTGCTGTTCCACTGGATCGAGCTCGAGCGTCAGGTGCGCATCGAGGGCCGCGTCGAAAAGGCGAGCGATGAGGAGAGCGATGTGTATTACGCGTCGCGTCCGCTCGGCTCGCGCATCGGCGCGTGGGCATCGGATCAGAGTCAGCCGCTCGAAAGCCGCGAGGCGCTGGAAGCGCGCGAGCGCGAGATGATCGCGAAGTACGGCGACGCGCCGCCGCGCCCGCCGCACTGGGGCGGATATCGCCTCGTGCCGGACACCGTCGAATTCTGGCAGGGACGCCCGTCGCGCCTGCACGACCGCATCGTGTACACGCGGGACGGCGCGGGCGGTCCGTGGCAAATCATGAGACTCGCGCCGTAAGTCAATAAAACGCGGGCATTGGCAGCAACCGAGATCGCAACGGCAACGAACATGAAGGCGCGAGCCTTCACCTTGATTTTCTTTAGCGCGGAGAAACAAGCATGTTCTGGGAGAAGAAGCTGACGCAGTGGGTTGAGGAAGTGCGCGCGCGGGCCAATTTGCCCGCGCGTCTCGTGCTATGGGATGGCCAGCAGCACGATTTCGGCCAGTTCGCCGCGCCTCAGGTGACGTTGCACGTAAAGAGCGCGACCGCGCTGCCCTATCTGCTCGAACCGAGTCTCGACAATCTCGGCGAAGCCTATGTGAAGGGCAAGATCGACATCGAAGGCAAGCTGTCCGACATCATCAACATCGGCTACTCGCTCGCGAAAAGCACGGTGACGAGCGCGAGCAAGCTCGCCCGCGTGCGACGCTACTTCAATCATTCGAAGACGTCGGACAAGAAAGCCATTCAGTACCACTACGATGTGTCGAACGAGTTTTATCAGCTCTGGCTCGACAAGAACATGGTGTATTCCTGCGCCTACTTCGAGAATGGCGACGAAGACATCGACACCGCGCAGTTGAAGAAGATCGACCACATTCTCACGAAGATCCAGTTGCAGCCGGGCCAGCGCCTGCTCGATATCGGCTGCGGCTGGGGCGCGCTCGTGATCCGCGCGGCGCAGAAGTTCGGCGCGAATTGCGTCGGCGTCACGCTTTCGGAGAATCAGTTCAAGCTCGCGAGCGAGCGCGTGAAAGCCGCGGGCCTCGCCGACCGGATCGAAATTCGCCTTCAAGACTATCGCGATATTCCGGGGCAGTTCGACCGCATCACGAGCGTCGGGATGTTCGAGCACGTCGGACGCAAGAATCTGCCGGAATACTTCTCGAGGATTCGCGATCTGCTTGTCGATGACGGCGTCGCGATGAACCACGGCATCACGTCTTCCGATGCCGACAGCGGCGAGACATCGCTCGGCGGCGGCGAGTTCATCGACAAGTATGTGTTTCCGGACGGCGAACTGCCGCACATCAGCCTCGCGCTAGAATGCATGCAGCGCGGCGGGCTGGAGGCGATCGACGTCGAAAGCCTGCGGCGGCATTACGCGCGCACGCTCGACATCTGGGCCGAGCGGTTCGAGGCCAACGCGGAGCAAGCGAAGAAGCTCGTCGACGATGAGCATTTCCGCATCTGGCGCGTGTATCTCGCGGGCTGCGCGTATGCGTTCGAGAACGACGACGTGTCGATCTATCAGGTGATCTGCCGCAAGGCGGGACGCAGCGCGACGACGCTGCCGTGGTCGCGGCGGTATATCTATGAGAAGGCGCTCTGAGACAGGTGCTGATGATTCAAGCAGGCGCAGCGCTTTCCGGTGCCGCGCCTGTTTTTTCGACTATCCGGGCAAGAATTCGCCGTCCATGATCTGCTCGATCGACCAGGGACAGCTTTCCGGAAAATCTTCCAGACCGGCTTCGTTCGAGGCTGCCACGACCGCTTTTTCCCATACGAACGCGAACCACTCCGAATCGCTGAACTTGCCTTTCAAGCTCGGCGCTTCATCGAGCACCAGGGCCACGTCCTTGCGTTGCACTGCGATCGTGCGCCTCCAGCTATTGCGACGCCGCCCTGGCTGATACTGCCATTCGAGCAAATGGGCTAACAACACAGTGAGACGACTCACCAGTTCTCGCTGTTCACTCTTACCCACGTCCTCGATCTCCTCCGCGATATGCTCGATGTCCAGAGCCGAGAGCTGCCCCGAGCGCAGCAATGCCGCTTGCTCTTTCGCCCAGAGCACGACGTCCTGTTCGTAGCGCGTTCCCATCTCATACTCCTGTCTCATCCCGGATTCCCTGCCCGGACACTCGGATATTCTATCCGCTACACTGCGACTTCTTTCGCGCATCGTCGCTCAAGTCGCATCGATTCTTCTGAATTTCGGCTTGCCACTCATGAACACTCACAACCGTGTGAACAACGAAGCCGAACCTCGAAAGCACGAAGTCACCATCACGACGGATCAAGAGTTGGATCTTTTCGGCGAGTCCGCGCCAGCTTCTATCGAAGCAGCCAAACCGCCGAGACAACCCAAACCGCGCGGCGTCCTTCCCGCGCCCTTGCAACCCGAACTCGAAGCCCTCGCGAAGCGTCTTCCGGACGCGATCCATCTCGGCACATCGACGTGGTCGTTTCCCGGCTGGCGCGGCATCGTTTATGGCGATGACTACTCGAACACCAAACTCTCCCGCGACGGCCTCACCGCTTATGGCGCGCATCCGCTCCTGAAGAGCGTCTCCATCGACCGGTCGTTTTACGCGCCGCTGTCGCTCGCCGATTACGCGCGTCACGCCTCGCAAGTGCCCGCGCATTTCCGCTTCATCGTGAAAGCGCCCGCATCCGTCACCGATGCCTTCATCCGCGGCGAGCGCGGCACGCCGGACGCGGAAAATCCCGCGTTCCTGAATGCCCAGATCGCCATCGACGAGTTCGTGACGCCGTGCATCGGCGGTCTCGGCGAAAAAGCGGGCGCGCTCGTGTTCCAGTTCTCGCCGCTGCCCGACGCGATGATCGTCGAGCCGGCGCGCTTCATCGAGCGGCTGTCGGCGTTTCTGCAAACGCTGCCGCCGCTCGAAGGCGACGCGTGCTACGCCGTCGAGATCCGCGACGCCGCGATGCTCACGCCGCGCTTTATCCGCGCATTGCGTGACGCGAACGTGCGGTATTGCATCGGCGTTCATGCGCGCATGCCGGACGTGCGCCGTCAGGCGAAAGCGCTCGCGCTGCTCGATGAAGAAAAAATGGGACCGCTCATCGTGCGCTGGAGTCTGCACAGCGGCTTCAAATACGAGCAGGCGAAAGCGAAGTACGAGCCGTTCGACAAGATCGTCGACGAAGACCTCGACACGCGCCAAGCGCTCGCCGAACTGGCCGCGCGATATGCGATCGCGGGCCAGCCGGTCGTGATCGCGGCGAACAACAAGGCGGAAGGCTCCGCGCCGCTGACCTGCTTCGAACTCGCGCGCGGCATCGCGCAGGAATGCGAACGCGCGCGGATCGACTAGCGGCTAGACGCGCATCACGCCTTCAGGCGATGCACGAACTTCTTGCGAAACTTCGCGACCTTCGGCCCGACGACCGCCGCGCAATAACCCTGATTCGGATGCTGCGCGAAGTAGTTCTGGTGATACGCCTCGGCCGGATAGTAATCGTCGTCGAGCGGCACGACTTGCGTGACGATCTTGCCGCCGTAGACATCCTCGCGCTGCAACTCGTCGATGACTTCGAGCGCCGTCTTGCGCTGTTCGTCCGAATGCGTGAAAACGGCCGAGCGATACTGCGTGCCCACATCGTTGCCTTGTCGGTTGAGCTGCGTCGGATCGTGCGTCGCGAAGAAGATCTCGAGCACTTCGCGATACGTGATGACCGACGGATCGAACACGACCTTCACCACTTCCGCGTGACCGGTGTCGCCGCTGCAAACCTGCTCGTACGACGGATTCACCACCTTGCCGCCCGCATAGCCCGATTCGACCGACTCCACGCCCTGCACCGCGAGAAACACGGCTTCGGTGCACCAGAAACATCCGCCGCCGAGTGTCGCGGTCTCAAGTCCGGGTTGAGTCATAAGGCAAGCTCCTCATCAAGTGCATGCGGCCACGCCGCGGATCACGCATATGGATGCGTCCGGCCGGTTATTCAATCGCCCGGGCGCGATGAATCGAGCTTACTGGGTTTGCGCACGCCGCGCAGAAAGCCCTCGTGCGGCAGAGAACTTGCTGCCGCAGTACGGTCATTCGACGGCCGGCGGCAGCCGATTCCGATAGAATCGACACAAATCTCCAGCTTTTACATGGCTTCTGAAAAGGTTCTTCCGACTGAAGCGCGACGCGCGGCCGGCTCGGTAGCACACGACACACTCGACCGCCCATTTGCCTGCCGATCTGCCGAATGACACGCGCCAAAACCCCGAATTTCGATCCGACCGCGTTTCGCGCCGCGCTCGGCCAGTTTGCGACCGGCGTCACGGTCATCACGACGCGCACCGAATCCGGCCAGTTGATCGGTATCACCGCGAGTTCGTTCAACTCGGTGTCGCTGAATCCGCCGCTCGTGCTGTGGAGTCTCGCGACGAAATCGGCGTCGATGCCGGTGTTCCGCGCCAATAGCCACTACGTGGTGAATGTGCTCGCGGCGTCGCAGATCGACCTGTGCAAGCGCTTCGCGACCGTCAAGGGCGACCGCTTCGCGGGCGTCTCGCACGCCGCCGGCGATACCGGCATGCCCGTGCTCGACGGCGCGCTCGCGTGGTTCGAATGCCACAATCGCAGCCGCTACGACGAAGGCGATCACGTGATCTTCGTCGGCGAAGTGGAGCGATGCGGCGTGCGCGAAGACGCAAGCGACGTCGCGCCGCTCGTCTTCCAGGCGGGCGCTTTTCACACGCTCGGACCGCTCGAATAACTTACGCCGTGTGGCCGCGCCCCGGCTGCTCGATCAGCGCGACCGGCACGCCCGCGTCGTCCTTCATCGTCTGCAACACGATGTTCGAGCGAATGTCGATCACGCCAGGCGCCTTGTAGAGCTTCGAGAGAATGAAGTCGGAGTAGTGTTTGAGGTTATGCGCAAGCACGCGCAGCACGTAATGCGTGTCGCCCGTGACGACGAACGCGCCGACCACTTCGGGCCATTCGCGCACGGCCGCGGCGAACTTCTCGTGCCAATTTTCCTGGTCATTGCGCATCGAAACGTGGACGAACGCCTCCAGTTCGATGCCAAGCCGCTCGCGGTCGAGGCACGCGCGATAGCTCGCGATCACCCCTTCCTCTTCCAGCAGCCGCATTCGGCGCAGACACGCCGACGGCGAGAGCGAGATGCGCTCCGCCAGGTCCAGGTTACTGATCCGTCCATCTTCCTGCAGTACCGCCAGAATTCGGCAATCCGTTGCATCGAGCGTGAATCCGGTCATTTTTGAGTCCCCTAGCCCGTTTCATCGAATTATGTTCTAAGCGCGACAGTTTTGGGTGGTTATTTCGCAAGCACTTTTCGAGATGACACGACTATGATTTGACGCATCTCCACGCTTTCTGCTAGGGCGCGTCATGACGCTTCTGGACATTTCTCCACCGATCAATCCCGCCACGCCCGTCTGGCCGGGCGATACGCCGGTCGGCATCGAGCGCGTGTGGCGCATGGAGGCGGGCTCGCCCGTCAACGTCGCGCGGCTTACGCTTTCGCCGCACACCGGCTCTCATGCCGATGCCCCGCTTCACTACGACGAACACGGCGCGCCGATCGGCGAAGTCGCGCTCGACACGTACATCGGTGCGTGCCGCGTCGTGCACTGCATCGGCGCGTCGCCGCTCGTGACGCCCGAGCACGTCGCCGCGCATCTCGCCGACTGTCCGCCGCGCGTTTTGTTGCGCACCTACACGAACGCGCCGCTCGACGCGTGGGACAGCGCGTTCGCCGCCGTCGCGCCCGAAACCATCGACTTGCTGGCAGAAAAAGGCGTGAAACTCATCGGCATCGATACGCCGTCGCTCGATCCGCAAGACTCGAAGACGATGGATGCCCACAAGCGCATCCGCGCGCACGGCATGGCGATTCTCGAAGGCCTCGTGCTCGATGCCGCCGCGCCCGGCGATTTTGAACTGATCGCCCTGCCGCTCAAATTCTCGACGCTCGACGCGAGTCCCGTTCGCGCCGTCCTGCGTCCGCTTTCCTGATGATCTTCAAATTTATGGACTTTTCGATGAAACATCGTGACGAAGCCGCGGCGCTCGACCGCGACGATCCGCTCGGCGCGCTGCGCGACCAGTTCGCGCTCGCCGACGGCGTGATCTATCTCGACGGCAACTCGCTCGGCGTGCCGCCCAAGGCCGCCGCCGCGCGCGCCGCCGATGTGATCGGCGCCGAATGGGGCGAAGGCCTGATCCGCAGCTGGAACACGGCCGGCTGGTTCGCGCTGCCCAAGCGCCTCGGCAACAAGCTGGCGCCGCTGATCGGCGCGGGCGAGGACGAAGTCGTCGTCACCGATACGATTTCGGCGAATCTTTTCAAGATCCTGTCGGCCGCGCTCAAGCTCGCGAACGAGCGCGATCCGAAGCGGCGCGTGATCGTCTCCGAACGTTCGAACTTTCCGACCGATCTGTACATCGCGCAGGGCTTGATCGAGCAACTGGATCGCGGCTACGAGCTGCGTCTCGCCGATGACCCTTCCGAATTGCCGACGGCGATTGACGAAAACACCGCCATCGCGATGATTACGCACGTCAACTATCGCACCGGCTACATGCACGACATGGCCGCGCTCACGCAGACGATTCATCGCGCGGGCGCGCTCGCGGTCTGGGATCTCGCGCATTCGGCGGGCGCGGTGCCGGTCGATCTGAACGGTGTGGGCGCGGATTACGCCGTTGGCTGCACGTACAAGTATTTGAACGGCGGGCCGGGTTCGCCCGCGTTCGTCTGGGTGCCGAAGCGCCATCAGAACGCGTTTTCGCAGCCGCTTTCCGGCTGGTGGGGGCACAAGAAGCCGTTCGAAATGAACCCGGTGTATCGGCCGGACGAAGGCATCGGCCGTTTTCTTTGCGGCACGCAGCCGATCGTGTCGATGTCGCTCGTCGAATGCGGGCTCGATGTTTTCCTGCAAACCGACATGCAGGCTCTGCGTCGCAAATCGCTGGCGCTTTCGGACTTGTTTATCAAGCTCGTCGAGGAACGTTGCGGCGACTTTCCGCTGTCGCTCGCGACGCCGCGCGATCACGCGCAACGCGGCTCGCAGGCGAGCTTCGAGCATCCGAACGGCTATGAAGTGATGCAGGCGCTGATCGCGCGCGGCGTGATCGGCGATTATCGCGAACCGCGCATCTTGCGCTTCGGCTTCACGCCGCTCTATACACGTTTCGTCGATGTATGGGACGCCGTCGAAATCCTGCGCGACGTGCTCGCGACCGAAAGCTGGCGCGCGCCCGAGTTCGCCGAGCGCGCATCGGTGACTTGAGAGGAACGTCGACATGAGCACTACACAAGGCTGCCCTTTCGGCCACGGCGCGCAGAACGCGACGCAAGAAAAAGGCTGGCACGACGCTAAGCTCGATTTCTCCGATTCGATGAGCTACGGCGATTACCTCGGCCTCGATTCGATCCTCAACGCGCAGCATCCGCTCTCGCCGGATCACAACGAGATGCTGTTCATCGTGCAGCATCAGACGAGCGAGCTGTGGATGAAGCTCGCGCTATACGAACTGCGCGCGGCGCTCGCGGCGGTGCATCGCGATGAATTGCCGCCCGCGTTCAAAATGCTCGCGCGGGTGTCGCGCATCTTCGAGCAGCTGGTGCAGGCGTGGAACGTCCTCGCGACGATGACGCCCTCCGAATACACCGCGATGCGCCCGTATCTCGGACAGTCGTCGGGCTTTCAGTCGCATCAATATCGGCAGATCGAGTTCATGCTCGGCAACAAGAACGAGCAGATGCTGAAGCCGCACGCGCATCGGCCGGAGATTCTCGCGCAGGTCCGCGAAACGCTCGAGGCGCCCTCTTTCTATGACGAAGTGATCCGCCTGCTCGCGCGACGCGGCTTCGCGATCGATCCGGCGCGCCTGAACCGCGACTGGACGCAGCCGACGACGCACGATCCGTCTGTCGAAGCGGCGTGGCTCCCGGTGTATCGCGATCCGTCGCAACACTGGGATTTGTACGAGATGGCCGAGGAACTCGTCGATCTCGAAGACGCGTTCCGGCAGTGGCGCTTCCGGCATGTGACGACGGTGGAGCGCATCATCGGTTTCAAGGGCGGCACGGGCGGCACGGCGGGCGCGTCGTATCTGCGCAAGATGCTCGATGTCGTGCTGTTCCCGGAGCTTTGGCACGTCCGAACGGTGCTCTGAGTCGTTACGCGAGACGCGCGGCAAGCGCCTTCAGCTTCGGGCCGATCGTCTCGCGGAAATACGCTTCGCCCATCGATGACGCCGGCCCGCTGCTCGACAGCACGAGCCAGCGTCCGTTGCGCAGATCGCGGACCGGCGCGGCGATGGCGTTCACATCGTCGTGCCACTCGCGAAACGAGTAGCAGCAGCCGTCGCGCGCGAAATCCTCGATCGAGCGGCGGGCCGCTTCGACCTTCTCTTCGCCTTCGTTCCTGCCGAGTTCCTCAAACAGAGCTTCGCGCGCCGCGTCGTCCTGCACGGCGAGATAGGCGCGGCCCATCGAACTCGTGAGCATCGACAGACGCGAGCCGGGCGCGAGGCCGAGCGTCAGCGCCGTCTCGCTGCGGATGGTTTCCAGGTAGATCATGTCGAGCCCGTCGCGGCAGCCGAGCGACACCGCCGCGCCGATCTCCCGCGCCAGCGCGCGCATGTGCGGACGCGCGAGTTCGAGCGTGTCCGCGCCCGCGAGCAGCGTGAAGCCAAGCGACAGCACGCCGGTATCGAGCGCGTATTTGCCCGCGGGTTCGTCGAAACGCAGATAGCCGAGCGTCGTCAGCGTGTAGGCGAGACGATTGACCGTCGCCTTCGGCAATCCCGTGCGGTCGACGAAATCGCGATTGCCGAGCAGCGTCTCGCCGGGACGAAACGCGCGCAGCAGGTCGAGCCCGCGAGCGAGCGCGACGACGAACTTGCGCTCGTCGACATCCTCCGACGAGATGAGGCGCCCGGAATTTCGATTGGAATCTGTCGACATCGGGTGATAGACTCGAAGCTGATCTGCAAAACATTGTTCCGCTTAGCGGAACTCACGTCAAGCGCCACGCGCTTCGGCCGATCACGCGAGCCGGTCGGCGCACGGCGCTTCACGATGAAATCAGGAGATGCACATGGCCGACGCCGCCCGTTTCAACTGGGAAGATCCGCTCTTGCTGGATGAGCAACTGACCGAAGACGAACGCATGGTGCGCGACGCCGCGCGCGCGTACGCGCAGGACAAGCTGCAGCCGCGCGTCATGCAGGCGTTTCGCGAGGAGAAGACCGATCCGGCGATCTTCCGCGAAATGGGCGAACTGGGTCTGCTCGGACCGACGATTCCCGAACAGTACGGCGGCCCGGGCCTGAACTACGTTTGCTACGGGCTGATCGCGCGTGAAGTGGAGCGCGTGGATTCGGGTTATCGCTCGATGATGTCGGTGCAGTCATCGCTCGTGATGGTGCCGATCAACACGTTCGGCAGCGACGCGCAAAAGGAAAAGTATCTGCCGAAGCTCGCGCGCGGCGAGTGGATCGGCTGCTTCGGTCTCACCGAGCCGAACGCGGGTTCCGATCCGGCCAGCATGACGACGCGCGCGAAGAAAGTGCAGAACGGTTTCTCGCTGTCGGGCACGAAGATGTGGATCTCGAACTCGCCGATCGCGGACGTGTTCGTCGTCTGGGCGAAGCTGGAGGAAGACGGGCGCGACGAGATCCGCGGCTTTATCCTCGAGAAAGGCTGGAAGGGTCTGTCGGCGCCGGCGATTCACGGCAAGGTCGGCTTGCGCGCGTCGATCACCGGCGAGATCGTGATGGACGAAGTATTCGTCCCCGAAGAGAACATGCTGCCGAACGTGCGCGGCCTCAAAGGTCCGTTCACTTGCCTCAACTCGGCGCGCTACGGCATTTCCTGGGGCGCGCTCGGCGCGGCCGAAGCGTGCTGGCACACGGCGCGACAGTACACGCTCGATCGCAAGCAATTCGGTCGGCCGCTTGCCGCGAATCAACTGATTCAGAAAAAGCTCGCCGACATGCAGACTGAAATCACGCTCGGACTGCAGGGCGTGCTGCGCCTCGGCCGCATGAAGGACGAAGGCACGGCGGCCGTCGAGATCACGTCGATCATGAAGCGCAATTCGTGCGGCAAGGCGCTCGACATCGCCCGGCTCGCGCGCGACATGCTCGGCGGCAACGGCATCTCCGATGAATTCGGTGTCGCGCGTCATCTCGTGAACCTCGAAGTGGTGAACACGTACGAAGGCACGCACGATATTCACGCGTTGATTCTCGGACGCGCCCAAACCGGAATTCAGGCGTTTTTCTAAACAAGCTTCATTCACAATTGAAAAGGGCTGGCGCATGTTGCGCCAGCCCTTTTTGTTTTCACGCGTGCATTTGCGCATCGGCGTGTGTAACTTTCGATCTACGCCTGAAACTTTTACGGGCCAGATCGTATCAATTCGAAACGATGTCGATGAAATCACGAGGCGTCGGCGGTCGCGCACGGCCCGATGCGACTGGAACGGAAACTGCGACATTCAGCGCGGCAGGGCGCACGTCTCCTCGTCAGCGATCCCATCTTTGGTTACGATTCGCGTAACCTCACCGATTGGAGCCTTTAATGTCAGAAATCAACAAGGAGCGATTCATGTCGGATATCAAATCAGTACTCGCTGACGCCGAAGATCTCTTGAAGCAAGCAGCTACCGCCACTGGCGAACGCGCCTCCGAACTGCGCGAGACCGCACTCACCCGTCTCAAGCAAGCCAAGGAAAAAGCCGCCGACGCGCAAGTCGTCGTGATCGAGCGAGGCAAGAAGGCCGCCCGCGCCACCGACGATTACGTGCACGAGCATCCGTGGGCGTCCATTGGGATCGCGGCTGGCATCGGCATGGTGATCGGACTTCTGATCAACCGGAAGTAAAGCACCCGTCTTCGATTCAATGGCCCGCAGATTGCTAATCAGCTTTCTGTCGCGGTCCCCGCTGGACTGAACCGCGAGCGCCTCGCCCGGGCGCGCGGTTCGACACTCGCACCGGCCGGCTGCCTCGAGCGCCGACCGGACCCACAAACAGCGGCACCAAACGCGCCTCTCGCATTCAAGCCATGACGACAGAACGGCCAACGCAGCAATCGTCTCCCGGACCGTTGCGACGAATTCTGAGCTCCGCCTTCGCCATCTTCGAGACGCGCCTTGAACTCATCGGCATCGAGCTTCAGGAAGAAAAGGAGCGGCTCATCGGCGTGCTTTTCCTCGGGCTCGCCGCCATGATGCTCGCGATGATGGCGCTCATCTCCCTGACGGTGCTCATCGCCATCTTCTTCTGGGACACGTATCGCTGGCAGGCGCTCGGCGGCATCACCCTTCTGTACGCGCTGATCGCGGTCGGATGCGGCCTGCGTGCGCGCAGCAATCTGCGCGATGCGCCGAACATGTTCGACGACACGCTCGCCGAATTCCGCAAGGACCGCGATACCTTCCGTTGATTCCCGCGCCCAAATCAAGCCATGAGCCAACACGACGACACCTTCAAGCCTCCCAAGCGCGGCAAGATGCAGAAGCTGCGCACGCCGCACATGCGCGCGCTGCGCAAGGAACTGCTGATCGCCCGCGCGGATGTCGAGCGCATGGAGCTGCGGCAAGCCACCTATGATCTGCGCACGTCGGTCACGCATTTCAGCGTGCTGCGCTTCCTGATGCCTGGCAGCGGCGGCTCGCGCCGCTGGGGCAAGCGCGGCCGCGGCGGCTCGGCGGGCGGCATTGGCGGCATGCTCGCTTCGCTGCTCGGCTCGGGCAATGTCGGCTTGCTGTTCAAGCAGTATCCGGTCATCGGATCGCTCGCCTCGCTCGTACTCACCAAGCCGGTGCGGACGAAGCTGTTGCACAGCGCGAAGCCGGTGCTCAAATGGGGCGGTCTCGCGCTCGCCGGATGGGAAGGCTGGCGCATCTACACGCAGATGAAGAACGCCGCGCCCGAAACCTCCAACGACGCCGTCGATCCGACCGTTTTCTGACGCCCGCATCAACTCTTCCCCGCCCAGCATGACGCCGACTGTGCCGCATCGAGCGGCGTGGTCGCGTCAGGCGGGCGATTCCAGCGCAGCCCGGTGGCGTCGATGACGAACACGCCGCAGACATCGTCCTGCATCGCGCCCGCCGCGACCGGCACGGCTTCGATCGCATAACCGCCGTTCGTCGGCGTTTCCGGCAGCACGGCCACGCTGTACACGGCCGCCCCGCTCGACGGCGCGCGATCGAGCCCGGAAGCGAGCGCGATCACCTCGCCGCTTTCCGATGTTTGCGCAAGACGCGCGGTTTCCACGAACTGAACCGCGCGCAGCAAGGCCGACGCGGCGTCGAGCCGATGCGCCTTCACCACGTGCGCCCGATACGCCGGGATCGAGAAAGTCGCGATGATCGCGGCAACGCCCAGCGCGATCATCAGTTCAAGCAGACTGAAGCCCTTTTCGTTCATATCGATCCTCAAAACGGCCTGGCGACGACGCGCCGCCAATATTGGGTGCTCACGCCATCGGCGATATCGATCCTAAGTTGCAGCCAAGCCTCGGAATCGGCATTCGCGCCGAAGCCCCGCGCGGTAATCAAATACGACGCGTTGGCCCGCGATTCGATCAGGCATTGCGGGGCGCGGCGCGCGTACGGCCACGAAGCGAACGGCGCGATCGCGGCAGCGGACGGTCCGTCGAACGAGGATTTCGCGCGCCATCGCGACGGCTCGTCCTTCGAACTCGGCGTTGGCAACGCGAGGGAAAGCATTCGGCTGCATCGGATCAACGCGCTGTCCGCGGCATGAAACGCGTGGACGCGCTCGCGCGTCGCGACGGTCGCGCGCGCCGCTACGAGCGACGTTTGCAGCCATGCGGCAGCCGTGATCAACATCATCGCGGCGAGGATCAGCACGATCGGCAACGTGCTTGCGCGTGTCAGCGAACGTCGCATCATTGCGCGCCTCCGGACGGCGACGCCACCGAATTCCGTATCGCGACGCGCCGCCAGAAGACCTGGCGAACGCGGCCGTCCTCGACGGTTACGGGCAAGCCGTTGCAATCCACATAGTTCGCTTTCCGCTTGGCCTGTGCGATGAAACCGCGCACGACGATGCATACGTCCGCAGCATGGACATCGCGCCAGCGTTCGCGCGCGATAGCCGAAGCATCCGATGCGGACGGCGCCCCCGCGAGCCAATACATCACCCGCATTCGCTCGATGCCTTCGACGATCGGCTGCGCCTGTCTGCCGCCGCCTTCGCAGTACAACTCGGGCTCTCCGGTGGAACTGCTCGGCTTTGCGTAGAACCGGTTCGTGGCGATGGCGTCGGAGACCGCCTGGCCGAGGCAATCGGTCGGCGCCCCCGCGGTCGACGGCCAGGTCGAGACGGCGTCGGCTGAATAGCGAACCTGCAGGCCGTCCGAATGGCTTGCGAGCGATTCGCACGATGCGGTTGTATCCGCTCCAATCACGCGGCCTTGCGCGCAACCGAACATCGACGCATCGACCGGCGATTCCACGCTCGATGCGAATCCGGCCATCTGGATCAGCTGGGCGAGCATTTCCAAAGCGCTGGACGCGGCGTCGTGAATGCGCGCGGCATCGGCGGCGCGGTCGAAAGCGGCGCGCTGCCCGCGATAGAGCGACAGCGAAGCGGTCACGATCAGCATGCCGAGCGCGAGCGCAATCGTCATTTCCAGCAGCGTATGGCCGCGCGATGAGAGCAAGCGCGGAGTCATCGCGCAAACGCCACGGCGATGCACGACGTGAGCGGCTTAGCCTGCGGTTCGGGGCACGGCTCGGAGCGGTCTTGCGCGCGCCAGCTCACGGTCGCGATGCGCACGCCATCGGCGCGATCGGATATTGCCACGTCGCCCGCAGGCAGCATCGACGCCGCTCTCCCCTGCCATTGCGACACGATCGCCGCGCGGTCCGCATCGCTGCGAATGCCTTCCGCGACGGAATCTGCGATCATCGCGGCCCGTTCGTGCAGCAACGCCGCGCGTTCGCCGCGCGCGAGCGCGCTTTGCGTCGCGATGAGTCCGAGCGCGGTCACGGCCATCAGCGTAAGCGCGATCATCACTTCGATCAGCGAATCTCCACGTTGAACGTCTTTCATGCCGACGCTCCGCAGCCGCCTGAAGTCATGCGCGCCCGGCCGCCTGCCGCGAGCCGTATGCATCGACGTGACGACGGATTCGCGGCGGAATCGGCGCCGCGCGGACCGAATTCGAAGCTGCGGAATCCGCCGATCACCTGCCCCGAAGGCGGCGTGAACGAAAGCTCGGTCAATGTCCCGGCGATGGAAACCGATGTCATCGCCGGCTGCATGCGCAAAAGCGTCGAAACACCGTCGCGCTCGACGAACAAGCCCCATCCGCACGACCAGTCGGTGACACCGCTTTCGCAGCTTCGGCCCGATGCGAGGCAATGACGAGACGCATCGATCCTGCAAAGCGTGACGCGTGCACCGCGCCGCACGGCTTCGGCGCGCGCAAGCGACAGCGTGGAAAAGAGCGCGCGCGCCCGTGCATCGACTTGATCGCGCGTCTGCCACGCGACGAACGAAGGCGCGGCGAACGTCGCGAGGATCGCCATGACGGCGAGCACCACGCATAGTTCGACGAGCGTGAAACCTTGATTTGATGCGGGAATCGTCTGCATGCCTTATCGATCGAATCGAGCCGAAAAGCTCAATCTAGCGATAAGTCAGGCGCGCCGCCATTAGCCGAATGGCCGAGTGTTCGCGTTCTCCGATACCGGGCAGACTGCGCGAGCGAATGTCAGGAAACGAGGCTTGGGAAGGAAACGATGCGGAAAAGATCAGCGCTTGCGCGAACTCGACTTCTTCGGAGCGGTGCGCCGGAATTCATCGAGCACGTCTTCGAATTCGGAGACGTCTTCGAAACGCTTGTAGACGGAGGCGAAACGCACGTAAGCGATGGTATCGAGCTGTCGCAGCTCGCTCATGACGAGCTCGCCGAGACGCTCGCTCTGCACTTCGCGCTCGCCGCTGCCGAGCAACTGATACTCGATGCGCGACGCGGCGGCATCGATCGCATCGGCGGCGACCGGGCGCTTTCGCAGCGCAAGCTGCATGCTCGCGACGATCTTGCGTCGATCGAACTCGGTGCGGCTGCCGTCTTTCTTGACGACGCTCGGCAGCGCCAGTTCGACGCGTTCATACGTGGTGAAACGCTTGTCGCACGCGGGACAGCGCCGCCGCCGCCGAATGGCCGCGCCATCCTCCGACACGCGAGAATCCACGACCTGGGTATCTTCGTGTCGGCAAAATGGGCAGCGCATCGGCGGTGTGCTCGCGAATTAACGGTAGACCGGGAAACGCTTGGTCAGATCGGCCACTTGCGCGCGCACGCGCTCGAGGTTCGCCTGGTCTTCCGGATTGTCGAGCACGTCGGCGATCAGGTTGCCCACGATCTCCGCTTCCTTCGTGCCGAAGCCGCGCGTGGTCATCGCGGGCGAGCCGAGGCGCACGCCGCTCGTGACGAA
>NZ_JALQEB010000012.1:0-647 GCF_023630905.1 Caballeronia sp. ATUFL_F1_KS4A
ACGATCTCCGCTTCCTTCGTGCCGAAGCCGCGCGTGGTCATCGCGGGCGAGCCGAGGCGCACGCCGCTCGTGACGAACGGCTTTTCCGGATCGTTCGGAATGGCGTTCTTGTTGACCGTGATGTGCGCGGCGCCGAGCGCGGCTTCCGCTGCCTTGCCGGTGATCTTCTTCGCGCGCAGATCGACGAGCATCACATGGCTTTCGGTGTGGCCCGAGACGATACGCAGACCGCGCTTCACGAGCGTTTCGGCCAGGACGCGCGCGTTATCGACCACGGCTTGCTGATACGCCTTGAATTCCGGCGACAGCGCTTCCTTGAACGCGACGGCCTTCGCGGCGATCACGTGCATCAGCGGACCGCCCTGAATGCCCGGGAAAATGGCCGAGTTGATCTGCTTCTCGAACTCGGCCTTCATCAGAATGACGCCGCCGCGCGGGCCGCGCAGGCTCTTGTGCGTGGTCGTCGTGACGAAGTCCGCGTGCGGCACCGGATTCGGATACACGCCAGCCGCGACGAGACCGGCGTAGTGCGCCATGTCGACCATGAAGTACGCGCCGACGCTCTTCGCGATCTTCGAAAGGCGCTCGAAATCGATCTTCAGCGCAAACGCCGACGCGCCCGCGACGATCAGCTTCGGCTTGTGTTC